>JARFRF010000177.1 GCA_029287395.1 Methyloceanibacter sp.
CAATACCGTTTGCTCGCAGGCCGATAACCAATTCCGCGCTTGAGAACGCATGATCCGGCCCCGGAGGACGATCGCGTTTGAAATACGGATTGAACAAGCGATACATAGGATGATCGCCAAAGGGCCCTTGCAGAAAAGCGATAATCTTGCCGTTCGGCTTCAGAGACTGTCGCGCAAGCGCCACGCAGGCAATGGGTTCGGCCATCCAGTAGAGTGAGTGAGAGAAAAGGACCAGGTCGAAGGTGCCTGGGATCACATAGTCCGTATCGAAGGCTGCCTCATCCAACTCGCAGTCAATGCCAAGCTCGGACAGGCTGACGCGTAGTTCTGACGTATGGGCGGGGTTGGGCTCAATCGCAAAATAGCGCCCCGGCTTGCGGCGGGTCTGCGCGAGCCAATCGCGGACCACCATGCCTGTGCCGGCGCCAATGTCCAGACATAAAAAGTCATCGGGCAGCGATTCCGCGACATCCACCAATCTTCTGATCATCGCGGGGTACTCGAACGAGCGCGAAACAAAGACCGCGAATGTCTCTGCATAACGGCGGGCGTTCAAAGTCGCGACGGGAACTTCGGCTGTCATCCAAGGGCTCGCTTCAGCTAGGTAAGGCAGTCAGCGCACCAGCGCTGAACAAGGAGTCAGAACACCAAATTGGCATATTGGCCACTGGAGAGCGAGCTGCCGTCTTTTGAAATTGGCGCGACAACGGTAAAAGGGCTGCGCCGTCGACGACAAGTTCTTGCGTCCGTCCGGCCATTTCATAGACCAGTCATCGGGAAAGTACCCTATTTGTGAACACTGCCTCCGCCGCCAAGAGCAAGAAGCGCCGGCTCATCCTCGCTGGGCTGATCGGCAACGTGATGGAATGGTACGACTTCGCCCTCTACGGCTATTTTGCCGCCGTCATTGCGCCTCTGTTTTTCCCAGCGTCGTCGCCGTCAGGTTCGCTCATCGCAGCATTTGGCGCATTTGCAGCCGGCTTTTTAGTCCGCCCGTTCGGCGGCGTGTTGTTCGGCCGGATCGGCGATCTCATTGGTCGCCGGCGAGCCCTCAATCTGTCCGTTCTGGCCATGGCTGTCCCTACGGTCCTGATCGGCTTCTTGCCAACCTACGATGCTATCGGCATCGCCGCCCCATTGTTGCTTGTCGCGTTGCGCATCGTGCAAGGACTGTCGGTCGGCGGCGAGTATACGTGCTCACTGGTTTTTCTGGCGGAGAACGCGGCACCGCAAAGGCGTGCCCGGGCCGCGATGTGGGGCATGTGGGGAGGCACCGCGGGCATTTTGCTCGGATCGGGGGTGGGCGCGTTGGTTGCGCTCGTCGTAAGTGCCGATCAATTGTCGAGTTGGGGCTGGCGAATTCCCTTCGTTTTGGGCGCCGTGGTTGCCTTCGCCGGGATACTGATCCGGCGCGCCATCGATGTCGAGCCGGTACGGAGTCACGAGCATCGTCCCGTGCAACAGGCACTCACAACGCATTTGGGCGCCGTCATTCGCGTTGCTTTGCTCAATGTCGCTCTGGGCGTCGGCTTCTATACAGCCTTTGTCTACGCAGTCACGTATATTCGAGACGTGGATCACCTCAGCGAGTCCCTGGCTCTCGATCTCAACACGCTGAGCATGGCTATTCTTCTTCTTATTCTTCCGATCACCGCGACATTGGCTGACCGGATCGGGCGAAAACCCTTAATTGTCGCGGGATGCGCGATGCTAACTTTCGGGGCGGTTCCGTTCTTTTGGTTGATGCATCACCAGGACGCCGCGGTGATCTTTCTTGGTGAACTCGGCTTTGTTGTCGCTATCGGAACTCTGGCAGGCGGTCTTCCAGCCGCCAATGTTGAACTAATCCCGGAACCCGTGCGGTGCACAGGGCTGTCCCTGGCGTACAATACGTCCGTCGGCTGGTTTGGCGGTACGACACCGCTGATTGCAACCTGGCTGATCGCACAGACCGGCGATCCCATCTCCCCCGCCTATTGGGTCATGCTCGCGGGCAGCGTATCGCTATTCACCGCGATCTTCCTGCTGCACGAGACGAAGCCTTCAGCGGGCGAGGAGGCGTCGCCCGCATCGACGACCAGCTAGACCAGCCAAGTCCTACGTCAACGGTCCGTGGTCCGCTGATTCGTGTTTCTCATTCAATTACCGAGACGACGACAGGGAACCCATCGACACCGTTCGATCCGGATCACGAGAGTGGAGTAGCAGAAGCGACAGAGGGGAGATTGCCCGGCCGCAATGTGTTACGCTCCATGCTGGCTAGGACAGGGAGGAAACCGAGCCATGAGGATCATTACAGGACTTGCAGTTTTCGTTTTTGTCGCGTTTGCCGCGACGGTGACATTCCAAACACCGGCGGACGCCCGACCTGGCGTTGGAAAACGCGTCGGTAACGGCGTCAACGTGGCAACACGCGGCGTCTATCGAGGCGTCCGTGGCGCCGGACGCGGTGTTTACAGAGGCGTGCGGGGCGCCGGGCGTGGCGTCTACCGGGGCGCTCGCTGGGGAACACGCGCCCTCTGGGTCGGCACCGGCGTTGGCGCAGGCGCAGCGGCCATGACCCGTAATTGCAACTACTATCGCAAGCGTTACGAGGAGACCCGCGCCGCGAAATGGCGCAACAGGTACTACTCCTGCATTCGCTGACTGAAGGTCGCGCCCCGCATCCCGGGGCGCGTCCCTTGTTTGGTCATAGGTAACCCCAATGCATATGGATCGGCCTGTTTTCGTATTCGGCTCAGACCTTGCTGGGCAACACGACAGCGGCGACGCGCTCGTCGCGCTTCAAACCCGAGGCGCGGTCTACGGGCAAGGGAGTGGACCGCAGGGTGGCGCATATGCAATCCCCACAAGAGAGAGAACAGGGGAGCCACGTCCGCGTCACGAAATCGCTGAGAGCGTGAGCGCCTTTCTAAGCTTCACCCGCATGCGCCCCTGGGCGCTATTCAATGTTGCCCCAGTGGGTTGTGGCGCTGCGGGCTACGGCGCGGAGGAGATTGCTCCGATGTTCGCAGCCGCACCGCACAACGTCACATTGCCCAAAGACTTTGAAGACGTGTTGTCGCGAAGAACTCTCGGCAAGACGCAAGGAGCACAGAAATCATGAGCCGACTGTCGAGTGTCGGTATCGTCACAGCGATCGTCCTCAGTGGCTTGATCGGCCTTGGGGGAGAACCTGCGTTGGCAAAAAAAGTCGGCGCAAGCGAAGCTGCCAAAGTGCAAAAGCAGAAAAAGCCCGCTACTCCAAGGAAGTGCCAACGCGGTCCAGTGCCGCCCTTTATGCGCAACCCGCGTTACATGAATCGCGGCTTCATCAAACGAAGATGCTAGGGGCGACGAAAGCCCAGATTAAATCTTCGCAAGGGCCTCTTCGTCCCACCTGCGCCGCACGGCTAAGACACTGAGCAACATGAGCTAACTTGAGCAGCCGTTCGAAAGCTCCTGGCTCGCTTCCGGCGCGTTGTCATGAACCTCGTATTGAAAGTTGGGTGGCAATCCCAATGTAGTTGCAACGGGGGACATGAATCGCGAAGGAAACGAAGATGGAAAGCGATAAGTCCCAATATCGAGGCTACGAGATCCGGCTCCGTCAGGAGTGGTCGAATTGGTGCGCAAACATTGTTCCGACTCGGGACGATCTTCCCATGATCACCATGTCGCCACTGCGGACGCTGGCGCCCTCTCCCGAGGGAGCACTCGCTGCGGCCAAACAGAATGTCGACGAGTATCTCGGGGTAGAGCTTGAACGAAGAGTCGCTTAAGCAGCACCCTCTTCTGTTGCCGCGCGCCGCACTAAACGTGCTCTACTTCGAGAGGAGCGCATATGCGGCATAGCACAGCGTGACGGCGAGTAGCGGCCGGAGCAGCCAGTCTGGCGCGACACCGGCAAGGCGCGTGCCCAACAGGATGCCGGGTATCGACCCAATAAGAAGTGCCGCAAGGATGCCAAAGTCGACGTGGCCTAGCCCAAGGTGCCCCGCACCAGCGACGAGCGTCAACGGAACAGCGTGGGCAATATCCGATCCGACAATGCGTTTCGCCGGCAATGCCGGAAACAGCAGCGCGAGCACCACAACACCGATAGCGCCGGCCCCGACCGATGTCAGCGTAACGAGAAAACCGAGAGCAGCGCCAAATAGAACCGTCACTCCGGCCCGTCTTGGCGTTACTTCGTTAGGGTCCCAATTCCCGTTCGCATGGGACTTCATCATTATTGGATACAGCACGATGGCCAGCGCGCTCACAGGCAACGCGAATGCAAGACCGTAGCGGATCCAAGAAGCCATCGCTTCGGTGTCCAGCGGCACGTAGGCAATCACGGCAAGCAGAATGATTGCTGCAGGTAAAGAGCCGGCTGCGAGCTGCAGCACGATCGGCCAGTCGACATTCTCTTGCACGTGATGCCGCCAACCGCCGACTGTCTTCGTCGCCGCTGCATACAGCAGGTCCGTACCCACAGCGATGGTCGGCGGAACGCCGAAACTCGAGATCAGCAGTGGCGTCATCAGGGCGCCGCCTCCGACGCCCGTGAGTCCCACGAGGAAGCCGACGCCGAATCCGGCGCCAACCAGTGGCAGCAGGGCAACAACCCCGCTGAGATCAAGCATATATGAGGGCCTCCCCCGACTTATCCAGCACGATCAGAATCCGAAGGGATTCGATGGCCCCTTTTAACGATCCGTCTCAATCAGCACAGGAACGCCGGCCGACCGTAGCAGAATTGCAACCTCCTGGGCGCGCCGTTCGTATTCGGCCTTATCTTCAGGAGTATCGCCAAGGTCGGCGCAAAGGCCAGCCAACCGAGCCTGATCAAGCACCAAGACGTTTTCTCCCGCGGAGGCCGCCCCCGACTGCACCCAAGTAATCACACCGCCAGCGACGGTCGCTCCATCCAACGCATTGACGAGCACAAAGTTTCCGGTCAACCGAAGGTCGCTGAACAGGTCCAATGCCGTAGACCGCCCGAGCAGAATGCGACAATCGGCAATGTCATTCATGCTGCACCCATGCGCCTGGGTCGAGGAAAGCGTCTCAAAGTCAATCAGCGATGAGACGCTCATCGACGTTACCGGTGTCAGGTCGGTTGCCGAACGCAACAAGTAACCGGCCTCGGGATCGAACGGCTTCTCCGACATCCAGACCAGCCGCGCTTCAAGTACATCCGCGTTTGTGGGCCGCCGCTGCGTTTCCGTGAGCACCGCGCCGCGCGAGATATCAAGATCAGTATCAAGCACGAGCGTGACCGCATCTCCGGTTGATGCACTTTCTAGGTCGCCGTCCATTGTTGTGATGCGCTGCAATGTTGCGCCGAGGCCGCTTCGTGCGTCCACCACAGGGTCGCCGACGTGGATTGTGCCGGAAGTCACCGTGCCAGCATAACCGCGAAAATCGTTCTCCGCCCGCAGAACCATCTGCACCGGCAAACGAAATGGCGCATCCACAGGCTCGGTCTTGGCTTCGACGCTCTCAAGATACTCAAGCAGCGTCGGGCCCCCATACCAAGGCATCTCATCGGACCGCGCAACGACATTAGCGCCAGTCAGGGCTGCGACAGGGATGGACGAGATCTCCGCGAAGCTGAAATTGCTCGCGAGGGAACGGAAGTCAATCTCGATCTCACGGTAGCGGTCTTCGGACCAGTCGATCTGGTCCATCTTGTTGACGGCGAGAACAACTTTCTTGATCCCGACGAGGTCGCAGATAGCGGCATGCCTCCGCGTCTGGCGTTTCACGCCATGGCGCGCGTCAACGAGCAAGATGGCGATGTCGGCGTGCGACGCGCCGGTGGCCATGTTGCGTGTGTATTGTTCATGCCCAGGAGAGTCGATGATGACAAAGCGCCGACGCTCGGTCTCGAAATAACGCCACGCGATATCGATCGTGATTCCTTGCTCGCGCTCGGCCACGAGCCCGTCCAATAGCAGCGAAAAGTCGATACGCTCTCCGTTGACGGCGCGCGCGTGCGAAGCATTCATGATCTGGGCGCGCTGATCGTCCGTGACACCAGCAGCGTCCCACAGCAACCGGCCGATCAACGTTGACTTCCCGTCGTCGACGGAACCGCAGGTCAGTAGCCGCAACATGGCTTCCGACGTGTCGCCCGGTTGAGCGGCTGGCCGTAACGACCGTTCCTCTGAGAGCGCTGCTAGCGTCATTAGAAGTACCCCTCGCGCTTCTTCATCTCCATCGCGCCCGCCTCGTCGTGGTCGATCAGTCGACCGGCCCGCTCTGAGACACGGGCATCCAAGGTCTCAGCTACAACCGACTCAAGATCGGTCGCCTCCGATTCGATTGCTGCAGTAAGCGGGTAGCACCCAAGCGTCCTGAAGCGGACCTTGCGCATGACGGGCTGTTCGCCAGGCTTAAGTGGCATACGCTCGTCGTCGACCATCAAGATCTGGCCGTCGCGCTCTACCGTTGGCCGTTCCTCGGCGAAGTAGAGCGGCACAACTTCCAGATTCTCCAGCGTGATGTAGCGCCAGATATCCGCCTCTGTCCAATTGGACATAGGGAACACACGAACCGTCTCGTCTTTGCCAAGACGGCCGTTGAGAAGCTGCCACATTTCTGGTCGCTGGAGGCGCGGGTCCCAGCTGTGTCCGCTGGCGCGAAACGAGAAAACCCGCTCTTTTGCGCGCGACGCCTCCTCATCTCGACGAGCACCGCCGAAGGCCGCATCGAAGCCGCCATTGTCGAGTGCGGTTCGAAGAGCCTGTGTCTTCATGATGTCGGTGTAGACCGACGGCGCATAGTCGAAGGGGTTGATGTTCTTCGATGCGCCGTCGTGATTCGTGTGAACAATCAGATCCAGTCCCATCTCCGAAACGGTTCGATCACGAAACACGATCATCTCGCGGAACTTCCAGGTCGTGTCTACATGGAGCAATGGGAAGGGCAGCTTGGCAGGCCAAAACGCTTTCCGCGCCAGATGCAGCAGGACCGTTGAGTCCTTCCCAATCGAGTACAGCAGGACAGGCGTTCGAAACTGCGCAGCTGCCTCACGAAAAATATGAATGCTCTCGGCTTCGAGCAGCTTGAGGTGAGACGTCAAAGCGGTCATGCAGCTTTCTCCCCTTGCGCGACTGATTCCGCCGATGTCTCGGACCCGGCAACATGCAGTCCGCATTCCTTCCTATCTTCGCTCTCCCACCACCAACGTCCCGCGCGTGGGTCTTCCCCTGGCTCGATCGCACGGGTGCAAGGCGCACAACCTATCGAGACGAAGCCTTGCGCATGTAGTGGATTGACCACCACACCATTGGCATCGATGTAGTCGTTCAGGCGCTCATCGGACCAATCGGCGAGAGGATTGATTTTGATGAGTCCGCGTTCTGCGTCCCATTCGGCCATCGGAACGTCGGCGCGGGCCTGGGATTGCTCGCGCCGCAGCCCGGCGATCCAACCCTGCGCGCCTTCCAAGGCCCGATTCAAGGGCCGGACTTTACGGATCTCGCAGCAGCTCTTGCGATTGTCGATGGACTGACGAAAACCGAACACGCCGTCGCGCGATACAAGCTCCTCAACCTCGCGGGCATCGGGAGAGACTAGACGGATACGTATCCGGTATCGAAGCTCCGAAAGTTCGATGGTCTCCAAGACTTCCGGGAACAGACGGCCTGTATCGAGTGTGAATATATCGAAGTCGGCTCCTGCCTTGACCACTCCCGACTTGGCAATGGCCTGCAGGATCACCTGGTCCTCGAGACCGGCACTCGTCGAAAACGCTACACGGCCCTCGATATGCTCGGCAGTCAACTTGATACGCTCGATGAGATCGTCTGTCGCAGCGAGCGCGCGACCGAGTTCAACAGCAGCCTCGGAAGATGCGTTCCATCGCAATGGCAACGGGTTCCGTGCCGACGGTTGGTAGCTACGGCCGATGAGCGAAAGGGTCTTCCTCCACGTCTCGGCTGCGTCGCGATCGGCAATCTCAGCCGTGTCGAAGCCCGACCGAAGCAGAAACTGCGACTGGTCCGGAATAAGCGATCCGACCGCACGAATTTCGCCAGCAAAACCGAGTCGATCACGAAGTATGCGGGCCAGACTAAATCCGCGCCCATCTGCAAAGGTCGGGAACAAGATAGCGACGGGACCCGCGTTGCCGCCCGCCGCAGTCGCCAAGGCATCGTGATCCGCTGATGGCTCCAACACAGTCGCGGGCTCCTCTGGTTCCGCAACCAGCGCGCCTGTTCCTAAATCAACGAGCACCATAAAGGGCCTCCTTAAACGGCGCGGGCCCGACACGGCGCCAGGTGTCGAGGAAGTTCTCTCCCTCGCGACGATTCTCGACATAGGTGTCGACAATCGTGTCGATTGCTTCGGGAACGTTTTCGGCTCGGAACCCGGGACCGATGATCTTACCTACAGAGGCATCATCCTTCGGGCTACCGCCGAGCGTGATCTGATAAAGCTCCGTACCCTTCTTATCGACTCCGAGAATGCCGATATTCCCTGAGTGGTGGTGGCCGCAAGCATTTATGCAACCCGACATGTTCACGCGGATTTTGCCAATCTCTGTCTGCCTCTCGGGGTCCTCGAATTTCTTCGCGATCTCCTTCGCAATCGGGATCGAACGGGCATTGGCGAGGTTGCAGTAGTCAAGCCCCGGGCAACAGATCATATCGCCCAGCAGTTCATTGTTGCCCGTCGCGAGCCCTGCCCCGGCTAGAGCATCGTAGATCGCCGGAACATCGGCCAGCGCCGCGTGCGGCAGAACGAGGTTCTGCGTGTAGTTCACGCGAACTTCATTGTGACCGAAGCGCTCGGCAAGGTCTGCCACGAAATCCATCGCATCGGACGAGGCATCGCCGGGCGTGCGCCCCGGTTCCTTCAACGACACAACGACAGAAGCGTATCCCGGCACCCGATGAGGCAGAACATTGTTCCGATACCAGTTTGCAAAGCGCGGGTCGCTTTCGCGGCGCGCGGCTAGCGCCTCGTCGCGGGGAGCCTGTTCTGGAAGCTCGGGGGGCGCAAAGTAGGAAGCGATCCGGCGAAGCTCATCCTCAGGAAGATCGATTGCAGCCTTATTCGTGGCATTCCAGTCCGCCTCGACTTCCTCGCGGAACTTGTCGATACCCATCGCGTTGACGAGGATTTTGATGCGAGCCTTATAGATGTTGTCCCGGCGCCCATGCAGATTGTAGACGCGCAGAATGGAGTCGACATAGGAGAGCAGGTGTTCCTTGGGCAAAAACTCCCGGATCACTTGGCCCACATAGGGCGTGCGCCCCATGCCGCCGCCAACCAGCACGCGAAAGCCATTCTCTCCGTTTGGACCCCGGACCAGGCGTAGACCAATATCGTGAAAGGCAGTAGCCGCACGATCCTCCGCGGCCCCCGATACCGCAATCTTGAATTTGCGGGGTAGCCAGTTGAATTCCGGATGTAGTGTTGACCACTGACGCAGGATTTCACACCAGACACGCGGATCCTCAAGCTCATCATTTGCCGCAGCAGCATAAGGGTCAGACGTTACGTTCCGCACGCAGTTGCCACTGGTCTGGATGCAGTGCATCTCGACCTCGGCCAGTGCGGCGAGCACGTCCGGGACGTCAACCAGCTTTATCCAGTTGAACTGCAAATTTTGACGAGTCGTGAAGTGTCCATAGCCACGATCCCATCTGCGGCCAATCATAGCGAGTTGACGCAGCTGGCGCGGGGACAACTGACCATAAGGGATCGCGATACGCAGCATATACGCATGAAGCTGCAGGTACAGGCCGTTGCGCAGGCGCAAAGGACGAAACTGTTCTTCCGTTAGTTCGCCGCTCAGTCGCCGTGCGACCTGATCTCGGAACTCCGCCACACGTTCGTTGACGAAGGCGTGGTCAAACTCATCATAGCGGTACATCGTACCAATCCTCTGTCAGCGTCGTGCGATGGGATGCGCGGATGCGTTCCCGTACGGAAATGGGATCGACGGTGCCGTCTTCCTTAATCTCGATCGGCATTGGGTAAACGCCGACGACGATCCGGTCCTGGACCGCAATCTCTGCAGCGGACTCCAGCACCTTGAGCTCGTCATCGGTTTCAGCTCGGGCTGCGTCGGCAATACTCTCCGTCCACGCACCTTTCGGTGCGAGATAGACGACGATGCCGTCGTTCAAACGATTGGCGGTAACGACACTAGGCATAGGCACGTACGACCTCCTCTTGTGCCAGAACCGTTTCGATGTCCCCTGCGGCCGGAAGCCCGGCAACTTCGCCAAAGACGAGTACTGCCGGACTGCTTAGCCCAAGTCGTTCCGGGTCATTGGCGAGCGTGGAAATGGTCGTAGCGAGACGACGCTCATCGGGTCGGCTGGCGTTTTCGACGGCGATCACGGGTAGCCCTTCGCGGAACCCAGCATCCAGCAAGCGCCGTGCAATCACAGCGCTGGTGGTCACGCCCATATAGACGACCAACGTGTTGTTACCTGACGCCAAGGCCCGCAGATCCAAATGCTCGAAGCTCGGCGCCACGCCGCCAGCTTCGTGTCCCGACACAAAGGTCACGCTGTGCGAGACGTCACGGTGGGTCAGCGGAACCTGCAGACTGGCCGATGCCGCCGCACCCGCTGTGATGCCCGGGACGACGTCAATCGGAATCGCTGCCGCCCGCAATGCGTCGAGCTCCTCGCCGCCACGGCCGAAGATAAAGGGATCGCCGCCCTTGAGACGAACCACCGTCTTCCCGGCCTTCGCATGCGCGACCAGCAAGTCGTTGATCTCCGTTTGAGGCACGCTATGAGCGCCCTTTGCCTTGCCGACGGAAATCAGTTTAGCTTCGCGGCGCGCCAGTTCCAGGACACCCTGACCGACCAGTTTGTCGTAGAAGACAACATCGGCGGCCTTGAGCGCGCGGATGGCCTTCATGGTGAGAAGGTCTGGATCGCCAGGACCAGCGCCGACGAGGATCACGCGACCTCGCGGCGCCACAGATTCACGCTCGTGCTCTGAGGCGGCGCGCGCGATCTCCAGATCGATCAGCCTCCGCGCTGCATCTTCGTCTCCATGAAGCACAGCGTCAGCGGCCGGACCGCCGAAGACCGCCTCCCAAAAATGGCGTCGTCCGGGCCCTTCCGGCAAAGCTGCCGCCACACGCTCCCGAAAGGAGCCCGCAAATTTGGCAAGCTCACCGAGTCTCGGATGCAGCTCGTGCTCGAGCCAGGTCCTTAGGCGTTGCGCCAAAACCGGGGCTGCTGCGGATGTCCCTATCGCGACGGTGACTTCGCCGCGATCGACAATCGCAGGCAGCGCGGCCGTGCACAGCGGTGGCCGATCAGGAACATTGACGGGAACTCCCAGCGCGTGTGCGATCTCCGCGACGCGCTCGTCCTCTCGGTCGTCCTCTGTAGCGGAAATCACGAGCGGTCGGCCCTGAATCTGATCCACTCTGGGCTCTGCTGGCTGCCGCACGACTTTGCCGACCTCGGCAAGCTTAGAAAGCTCCAGCCCTAACTCCTCAGCGGCGATATCAACGCGCTGAGCCCGCTTCAGCAGCAAACGCGTCTTGATAGCCGCAAGATGGCCTCCGCCGACGACAAGCGGCGGTTTGCGATCAAAGCTCACAAAGATGGGGAAGGTTCGCATCAACCAGAGGTTCCTGTGGCAACTTGGCCTTCGCCAAGTTCGTTGAGACTTTCCGGCGCAAGCTCGACTTCAAGCCCATCAAGTTCAGGCGTCATAATCAGCTGGCACGACAACCGCGAGCGTTGCTCATCGACGGAAAAGGCGCCGTCGAGCATTTCTGTTTCTTCGTCGGTGGGCGGGACGAGCTTGCCAACCCAACCCTCGGCCACCCAGACGTGGCAAGTGGCGCAAGCGCAGGCTCCGCCGCACTCCGCCTTGATGGGGAGCCCCCAATCGCGGATGACCTCCATCACGCGCCACCCCTCCATAGCCTCGAGGCGGTGCGTGGAGCCATCAGGCAGACGCACATTGATGAACATGTCTCAACCCACCTTCCCAACCGGCGTCACGGTTCATGAGAGAACGGCTCGTGTACTTGGCTGAGGCTCATCCCACAAGTCCGCAAAGCTCCACATCGTGAACACTCATCATGGCGCCGGACGGCCGTACAAAACCGGTCGCGCTCCCTGCCGCGCGCTCCATGTCAAAGCCGGCCCGAAACAACGCGTATTTGCAGTCTTACAAAAAATCATTCTACGAAAAATGTCCATGCTGCGCATTGAGTGCAATATTGTTTCTCTTAAGGCCGATTAAGAGAATTTTTCTTCTTACGCCTGGCGGCATTGCGAACAGATTCTCTGTCGGTGACGTCAGCCGAAAAACTGTTCCTTTCCAACAGCTCTCGTGAGCAATTACCGCTGAAGCCGTTGAAGAATAGCCACAACAATTGTTTGCAGCTTCGGACCTGGCTGCTAAGTGCTTTTTTGAGGCAGCGCTTCGCTGAGAACTGGCTTCCGCATGCTAGGGGTCTGATAGTCTTGTCGATATTTCAGCGACGCATTTTGGGGGAGTACGCGTGACGACGCAGGACGCCGACCAGAACACGGAGCAAGACATTGAAATCGAGAACGCGGCCCGCGACCGACATCAGTTGCGCACCCTGGCCGTCGCGATTACGTCATTGTCCGTAGTTCTGTTATCCGTTGTCGTAACCATCATCTATGTGATCCCTTTGAACCGCATCTGGTTCCTGAGCTTCCCTGTCGGCTTTTACCTGTTGGCTCAGGGGCTTATCCTCTTCGCCGTCTTCGT
Organism: Methyloceanibacter sp.; assembly: GCA_029287395.1. Lineage (GTDB taxonomy): Bacteria > Pseudomonadota > Alphaproteobacteria > Rhizobiales > Methyloligellaceae > Methyloceanibacter. The sequence goes on from JARFRF010000177.1 coordinate 12,706, forward strand.
CACATTTTGGTATGTGCGCGCCCAAGAGCGAATTGACCTGACCCGCAGCATGAACGAGGAGATCACGTAGGGGATGGCACTTCAGTCGCGCCAGCGCACGCCAAATCCGCATCTCGGCGCCTATTACGGCATTGTCGCCAGCGCGTTCGTCTCCCTCGCCGTCCTGTTGGCCATGGCAGAGCAGCTGGGCTGGCGTGATGCGTCAATTGCGCGGCTCATGATCCTGGTGCCGATGGTTCTTTACATCGCCATCGCTGTTGCAGCGCGGACGCTTTACATCGAAGACTTCTTCGCCTCAGGCCGCCGGGTCCCGCAGGTTTACAACGCCTTTGTTATGGCGGCGATTACCGTCGGCGGTACGGGATTCTTCGCTTACACGGGCGCACTATTTTTCGTTGGGTTCGACGGCTTGGCAATCGGCCTCGGCTGGGTCTGTGGCTCGTTACTCGCCGCCGTACTATTCGTACCGTATTTGCGACGTGTCGGCGCATACACGCTCCCCGCCTTTTTCGGAGTCCGATTCCGATCACCACTGACGCGCATGGTTGCCAGCGCGCTCCAGATCGCGCCAACGTTCTTGCTGCTCGCTGCTGAAGCCACAATCGCTGCGATGGTCATTTCGATCTTCCTGCCCACTGCTTACTGGCTAGCCGTGCTGATCGTTATTTTGTTCATCGCAACGACGGGAATCTTGGGCGGCATGCGTTCACTGACCTGGACAGGAAGCGCTCAGTTCATCACCGGCAGCCTTGGTCTGGCTATTCCCCTGACGGTCATTGCGGTTGTTCTGACCAACTTGCCGGCCCCACAATTCACCTATGGCGCGCTACTTGATTCATTGGCGAATGCCGAGGTGGCGGCGGGGGTCCAGACGGATGAGCCAAGTGACATCCGAGGCTTGCCTGGCAGCGAACCGACGGCCGCCATAACGCCGTTTCTAAGTGTGTTCAGCGCAACTTCGGAGGCGGGCTTCTTTGCGTTGTTCTTCTGTTTTGCGCTTGGCACAGCTGCACTGCCCAGCCTCCTGACCCGAAGCGGGGTGACCGCGTCTGTCGCCGACCAGCGCCGATCCTCGGCGTGGACGGTTTTGCTTGTGGCTCTATTCGCGATCACGGCGCCCGGGCTCGTCGTGTTCACTAAAGTCCTGATGTTTGGGGACCTCGTTCTGATGCCGACGCAGGGTCTGCCATCCTGGTTCAACGCACTAAGCGAGCTTGAGATAGTTCGTGCTGCCGACTTGGACGGCGACGGCTCGATAGGCGTCGGCGATTTGCTGGTCGCGCGAGACGGAATTGCACTCGCTCTGCCCACACTGGCGTCACTGCCTTACATTTTGACCGCGGTCATGGCCGCAGCCGGACTCGCGATCGCACTCGCGGCGTCTGGCTCTCATCTCTTCACATTGGGTGCGAGCTTGGCCGAGGATCTTTACGGCTCTCTCGATCCGCAGCCAATCATCCTGCCGCGGCTTCTGCTGGCCTGGGGTGTTATCGGCGTGGTCGCGTTAATCATGGCGGCATATCTGTTGGTTGCGGATGTGGATGCCCTAAGTTACGCGGTGACTGCGTTCGCTCTCGCAGCTGCGACTTTTTTCCCGGCTGTTTTCCTATCAACCTGGTGGAAACGTTGCAGCGCCTGGGGCGTTATCGCAAGCCTGTCGATTGGTTTCGGCCTCATGCTTCTAAGTCTAATGGCTGGAGGGCTTGTCGGAATCGCTGATACGGCTGCAGGAATAGCGGGGTCAAGTCTTGTTTCTGCCCTACTGGCCGTACTGGCGGGCATTGGTGTGAGTCTCTACGGACCAGCGGCCAAGTCTGCAGATAAAGATTTTTTCGAGGCGATACGCCGCCCGGATGGCGAAACCCTTTACGATAAGGCAGAGGCACAAGCCTCAGCCGCGCAGCGTAAGGCAGAGTAACGAGTTCATTTTGGATACCCTGGCCGAGCCACAACATTTTCCACTTTACCCCTCGGTCGCGCCATTCCGCACGGGGCGTCTTCCCGTTTCTGGGGGGCATGACCTCTATTTCGAGGAGTGCGGTTCTCAACTGGGCAAGCCTGTCGTTGTTCTTCATGGCGGACCGGGAGCGGGCGTATCACCTGTTATGCGCCGCTTTCACGATCCGAGGCTTTACCGCATCGTACTCGTCGATCAGCGTGGCTGCGGCCGGTCGCTCCCGCATGCCTCGATCGACAACAACACCACGTGGGACCTCGTCTCCGACCTCGAAGCGCTTCGCGAGCACCTCGGTATCGAACGCTGGCAGGTTTTCGGCGGCTCGTGGGGATCCGCGCTCGCGCTCGCCTACGCTCAGACGCATCCTGGCCGTGTGAGGGAGCTAATCTTGCGAGGCGTTTTTCTTATGAGGCGCTCCGAGCTCGATTGGTTCTATCGCGATGGATGCAGCTGGCTGTTTCCGGAGGCATTTTCCGACTTTCAGAATGCCATTCCCGAAGAAGAGCGCGACAACTTGGTGGGCGCCTACTATAAGCGCCTGACGAGCTCAGACCCTTCGGTGCAGCTCGCAGCCGCCCGTGCATGGACTTCTTGGGAGGGGCGGACTCTCTCGCTGCTGCCTGATCACGACCGCACGCATCACGTCGCGGCAGACCACTACGCGCTCGCCCTTGCGCGGATCGAATGTCATTACGTCATCAACGGTGGGTTTTTTGAGAACGACGAGCAACTGTTGCAGAACGCTACTCGGCTCGCAGACATCCCGGGCGCCATCGTACACGGACGCTACGATGTCGTTACACCCATCAAGAATGCAGTCGACCTGTCGAAGGCGTGGCACTCGGCGGACCTGCGCATCGTTGCGGATGCTGGGCACGCAATGACAGAATCAGGAATCGTGCATGCCTTGATCGCCGCCACGCGAATGTTCGCCGGCGAATGACTACGCGCGACCGATGCGTCCGAGATAGCTGAGCACCACCCGACGCTGACTAGGTGCAGTGCGATGCTCGATCAGGTAAATGCCCTGCCAAATGCCAAGCGCCATCCTTCCCTCCACAATTGGGATTGAGAGACTCACCGATGTCAGCATCGATTTGATGTGACTTGGCATATCGTCTGGCCCCTCCTCGTGATGGGCGTAAGGGTGATCCTCGGGCGCAATTCGCTCAAGCGCGTCCAGCAGGTCGACCCGAACATTCGGATCGGCATTCTCCTGGATCGTGAGTGACGCCGAGGTATGGGTCACAAAGACCGTCAGTAGGCCGCCTTCAGCGCCGACAGACTCCAGCCATGCAGCGACCTCCCCCGTGAAATTGAAGAAACCTTTCCCGCGCGTGGGCACACTCAGAACCTGGCTGCACTCTTCTAAACCCATCACAGACACCTCCTGCTGCGTCTGAGTACAGGACCTCTCTGTCCCATCATCGGTCAACTTTTAAGGGAAAATTTACTCTGCCTTGCCACCGTCAAATGAACCGCTTCGGAAACGCCCTCGCGGTTTTGCCGGCCGCTGCATGGGGAGCGGCAACGGCTGCTCATTCACGGGGAACGGTATGGCTTCAAACGCTGGTTGGCAAACTTCGGCAAGTGGCCGAAGGCCGGACAACACCACTGACGAGCAGTGCTCCGAGCGCCGCTTCGAGACACCCGACCGCCCCGCCACGCACGCATCGATTGACGCCCTTCTTAAGGAGCCGATGGACCAGCACACCGTCGCATCGCTCCTTCGACGTCTGTTGGACCGGATTGAGGAGACCGAACGCCGCTACGGCCGGGCGCTAGACGCGCTCCATGCACGGCTCGATCAGCTGTCGCAGACGACGAATACGGCGCGCAGCACGAGCGCACCGGAGAATGCCGATACGTTTGACCGCCTGCATGAGCAGGTCAGCAGTCTCGCTCGGCGGCTTGAGGGCGAGCCCAACACCCACCTCGATGACTTTGAACGCCTGGGCCGCGTTCTTGCTGATAGCCGGCAAAGCCAGCTCCACCCTGGATCAATGGCATCTCCGCGCGAGGAACCTGCTCCCAGCCAATTTGCTCAATCAATCCGCGATTTTCACCGTCCGAACCATCTCGCCCCGGAGGTTACACCACGTTTCGACTGGCGATCGGATACGAAGCCCGAGACAGCCACCCCGGATTGCGGCGACCGGCTGACCGAGATGGCAAATCGGCTGGAACAGTCGATCGGCGCGGCGATGCCGAGCAGCACGATTGAAGCGTTGAACACGCGCCTTGAGGAAATAGGCCGGCAGATCGCTGAGTCACTAAAGGCCGCGCCGAGTGGAACGGCACTCCAATATGTCGAGCGGCAAATAGCCGATATGGGCCGCCAGATAAACCGAGCCGAGGACGAACTGAGTCGTCTTGGCGGTGTCGAGGAGCGCTTGGTGCAGATTCTCGCTCGCCTGGAAGACAAGGACGCGGCCCCAAAGGCACCCGATACAGACGCCGCACAGCTTCAGGAGGTTGCGGCCAAGGCCGCCGTCGAGGCCGCACGCCTGGTTGCAGACGACTCGCGAAAGACAACAGACCGGATTGAGGCTATGCAGCGTGAGCTGAATGCCGTCAGCCAAAACAGCCGCCAGGCCAACGAAAAGCTCAATAGTTCGCTGCAATCGGTTCACGCGTCGCTAAGGCAGCTTGTGCAGCAATTCGAACGCCCGATCGCGCAGTCGGCCAAGAAGAATCCGTTCGTCGCGGAGGCTGAGCGCAAGCGGACCGCTTCGGCAAAGCCGGCTCCTGCTCAACCCGTTCGAGCCGCACCCAAGCAACCGGCGCCCTCCAAAGAGGCGGTTTCCGAAACGCCGAAGCCTGCGGCTAAAGCCGACCCTGTTCGCGAACAGCAAGCGGGAAAAAGGCAACAAGACCAGCAGCGTCCCAAAGATCGGCGCCAGCCTGCTCCGTCTCGACCAGAACGCCCGGTGGACGACGCCGAGCTCCGAGTGAAGGAGACACTCCGGAGCAGGCTCGACACAAAAGACAAGAGCCGCAAGTCACGAAATCTCCTGGCTGCGTTCGAGCGTGCTCGAGCACCGCATGTAGAAACAGCCGCGCAGGACCTCGGAGGCGACATGGGGTCAGACGCGGATACGCCGCGGGAGAAGACGGCTTCAGAAGAAATGGTGGCAGCGGCACGACGCGCTGCGCAGGCTGCGGCTGCCCAGGCCGCCGCGCTTGCCGAAAGTCGAGATCAGAAGCCGGAAAAAAAGGTGCCACGGCTTCATGTTGCATCTGAGGATCACAACCGCGACCGGAGGCGGCCTTATCTCATTCTTGCCGCCGCCATACTTCTCGCAATTAGCGCACTGCTCCTTTTCGGTCGCTTGGGATCCAACGCCACTGATGAAGTCGAGACTATCGCGCCCACCGATGAGGCAACGGCGCCTATAGATGCCAATCCGACGGCGCCGACAGCACCGGCGGCCTCACCTGCCAAACCACAATCGGGATCTTCCGGCCTCCTGCCACGTCGTGACGTGGCGCCACCACCCGGAATGGTGCCGCTGCACAATCGCGTCGGCGAAGCCAAAAGTGGCGTGACGAATTTCCCGAAGTCTCTGGGTCAGGCGACGCCGCCGAAAGTCATTACACCGATCCCTCAGCTTGCCTCGTTGAATCCCAATGAGATGACCTCAATCGCGGACGATGTTGTCTTCTCGATCGAGGAGCCATCTCCGGCGAAGGAGTTGGCATTGGCTGAGGAGCTAACGGCTTCCTCAGCGAAGGGCCCGCCGCCGCCTGAATCCGTCGGTTCGGAAGCTCTCCGCGAGGCTGCTTCGCGCGGCAACCCCGTTGCACAATACGCCGTCGCCACGCGCTACATCGACGGCCGTCATGTGATGGCAGATCCCAAGACGGGATCGGAGTGGATGGAGCGCGCTGCCCGAAGCGGCCTAGCTCCAGCACAGTATCGGCTCGGCACCATGTATGAGCGCGGCATTGGTGTTGACGCCGACGTCCAAAAAGCACGGGGCTGGTATCTGGCCGCCGCAGAACGCGGCAACGTAAAGGCCATGCATAATCTCGCGGTGAGCGTAAGCAGCGGTTCGAAGCCTAACTATCCTCTCGCTGCCAAGTGGTATGGCGAAGCAGCCAAGCGCAATTTGAAGGACAGTCAGTTCAACCTCGGCATCTTGGCGGAGCATGGCTTGGGCAGAACGAAAGACCTCGCCGAGGCCTATCGCTGGTACGCGCTTGCGGCAAATCAGGGCGACGAGGAAGCACACAAGCGCCTCGACGTCATTAGCGCGCAACTCTCTTCCAAGAAGATCGTAGAGCTCGACGCCAAGCTCGTGACGTGGAAACCCAAGGCGCTGTCACGAGAGGCCAACACCATCACCGAGCCAGCAGGCTGGGGCGGCCAAGCCACTTCGCGAGAGTCTGATCTTGTGAGCCGTGCTCAAACCTTGCTCAACAAACTCGGTTACGACGTGGGTAGTCCGGACGGCTTAACCGGCGATGAGACAAAGGCCGGCGTCAAGCGGTTCCAAGAGCAGAATGGTCTTACACAAACCGGCGAGGTCACTACTGAGCTTGTTGCCAAGCTAGAGGCTCTCGCCAACTAAGCCGCAGAGCCGGATACTCGGGCGCTCTTTCCACACTTCCGCCTGAAATTCGGTGAGAAATGCATTCGGCTCTGCCTCGCGCATTGACTAGTCGACTTGAGACGAACTCGGTGCAAGTTCATTCGCCTTCCGAACGATCAACCGATGTTCCAGATCTATCTGCCGATTGCCGAGATTTCAGTGAACCTCATGGTGATGCTGAGCCTTGGCGCAGCGGTTGGATTTCTGTCGGGGATGTTCGGTGTTGGAGGTGGCTTTCTGCTGACCCCGTTTCTGATGCTGTCCGGGATCCCCCCGGCCATTGCCGTCGCTACTGGCGCTAACCAGATCGTCGGCACATCGGTATCGGGCACGCTCGCTCAGTGGCGGCGCGGCAATGTCGATCTGCATATGGGGGCTATCCTGATCGCAGGGGGCGTCGCGGGAGCACTCATTGGCGTCCTTCTCCTGCGTTATCTGCGCGGCGTTGGACAGGCGGGGCTGATAATCTCTCTGACTTACGTGCTGTTTCTTGGCACCATCGGTGCGTTGATGCTGTGGGAGAGCGTCAACGCGATGCGGCGTCAGCGCGCTGGCAAGACCGTTTCCGCCCGGAAGTCGGGTCAACACAATTGGATTCACGGCCTGCCCTTCAAGATGCGTTTCCCACGATCGCGGCTCTATATCAGCGCGATCCCGCCCTTGGTTATCGGTGGCCTCGTCGGGCTTCTCGCCGCGTTTCTTGGCGTTGGCGGCGGCTTCATTATGGTTCCAGCCATGATCTACATCTTGCGCATGCCAACCAACGTTGTTGTGGGCACTTCGATCTTCCAGATTATCTTCGTCACGGCTGTCGTCACGCTGCTCCACGCCACGCTCAACCACACCCTGGATATCCTTCTCGCCTTCCTCTTGATCATTGGGGGCGTCATTGGCGGACAGTTCGGTGTGCGGGCTGGGCAGAAGCTTCGCGGCGAGCAACTCCGAGCCCTCCTAGCGCTAATGGTGCTGGGTGTCGCCGTCCGTATCCTCTACGACCTCGTTGCGCGTCCGGCGGATCTGTACAGCATCATTCCAACGGCGGGAGGCTAACGTGCGCGCGACTTTCTTCCCCCCGGCACTCGTGATTTTCGCGCTTCTCGCCGGCGTCGCTCATGCACAGGTCGAGGTGCCGCCAGCACCCGTCATGAAACCTGGAACAAGCCAGGAGCGTGTACAGGCGGATATCTCGACGCGCGAGATCGCCATCCAGTCGAATTTCACTGGGATCGAGATCCTGATTTTTGGAAGCATCGACTTCAGCGATGCGCGCATGCCAACCCAAGGCAACTATGACGTTATTACGGTAGTTCGCGGCCCAACGGCTCCGATCGCCATAAGGCGCAAAACGCGCGTTGCGGGAATTTGGGTGAATGGCCCAAGCGAGACATACCCGGATTCCCCCAGCTTTTATGCTGTGCTGTCGTCACGGCCCGTACGGGCTATCGCATCGAACGAAACTGTAAACGAACTCGGCATCGGTCTCTCAGCACTCAACTATGGCCGAGGGACACCCGAGAGCTCTGAAGAACAGAGCTTCGAGTCCGCCTTGATCCGGCTGATGGAAGAGAAGGGTCTGTACACGGAAGACGATTCGGGCGTGGTCTTTATTGGCCGTAGCCTGTTTCGAGCGACCGTTGCCCTACCAACAACAGTGCCAACAGGCCGGTTCCTCGTGGATGTTTATCTGTTTCGGGACGGAGAGCTCGCAAGCAAGACCAAAGGGTCGCTGGAAGTCAGCAAGGCTGGCATAGAGGCGGCGATCTACAATCTCGCTTTCCAAAGTCCATTTCTCTACGGCCTGGTCGGCATTGCAATCGCTGTCCTGGCAGGACTGCTGGGCTGGTTCGCCTTCCGTCGTGACTAGCGCCATCAGTCCGGGATAAGCAGACTGCCCAGAACGGGGTATACGGCGTGCCTTCCCATCATCCAGGCCTCGACCTGGTTCCAGTAGAAGAGTGGTTTGAACGCATCATCCATTACGTTCAGCCCGCCCGTATAGGCACCGAAAGCCGGCATGACGAGACGGCGACCGTCGGTCGCGAAACAGCGGCGCCGGACCACGGTTCCTCGCCGGCTAATGCGGGCGATTGGATGAAGATGTCCAACGATCTCCGGTCCGGTGACCTCGTCGGACGGCTCGTGCCGAAGGACCACACCCTCGATCCTGAGCGAACCGCAGACTGTCCCTCCGATGCTATCGGGGAGGTGAGGATCGTGATTGCCGCAAATCCAGAACCAGTCCCTTCCCTTCTGTAGTGTTCGCAACAACGCGAGGTCTTCATCGGGGATCGTCTCTGCGCCTTCACTCCGGTGAAAGCTGTCGCCAAGCGCCACGACGCGCTGCGGATCGATCGCGTCGACAAGCTTGCTCAGCCGCGACAAGGTCACCCGGGTATCGTATGGCGGAAGCAGCACACCGCGCGCAGCAAAGGCTGCGCCCTTCTCCAGATGGAGATCGGCGACCAACAACGCATCCTCTTCCTGCCAATACAGGGCGCCGGCAGCGAGCGGCCGAAGCGAGTGTTTTCCAATAGTCAGATGTGAACGCAAGGTGGGCGCAGTCTCAGGCATAAGATCGAGTCTAGCGTGCAGCATGCTCCCCCCCAGGGCTCTGCGTCACGTCGTCCGAGGCCTCCTTCCCCAGGGCCTCGGCGACAAGTTCTTCGGCGGTTTCACGCAACAGGGTGTCGCCTGCATCGCCCGGCACGCTCTCGCGCCCGATCTCAAGCATGACTGGAACGGCAAGCGGCGACACGTGACTCACCTCACTATGCCTGATTCGTCCACTAATTCGCTTCAAGAATTCGCCCAAACGGCGTAAGTCGATCAGCCCGGTCGCCGCATCCGCGAAAGCAGCCTTCAACAGGACATGGCCAGGCTCGTGCTGGCGAAGCACGTCGTAGATCAGATCAGAGGAAGCTGTCATCTGTCGGCCGGACTTTTCCTGGCCAGGATGGCGCCTCTCGATCAGTCCCGAAATGGTCGCGCAAACCCGGAAAGACCGTTTCATAAGATTTGACTCTGCGAGCCACGCGTCTAGATCGTCCCCGAGCATATCTTCGTCGAACAGGTCTCTCAGATTGAGTCGCCCGCTTCGAATCATCGCGCTCATATCGTTGAGCCCCCAGACAGCGAGCGCATATTCGTTCGCAACAAAGCCCAGGGGCGCGGCGCCTGCGCGCTCTAGCCGGCGGGTCAGAAGCATGCCAAGCGTCTGGTGCGCTAGTCTCCCCTCGAACGGGTAGCACACGAGGTAGTAGCGATGTCCGCGCGGGAAAGTCTCGAGCAGCATTTCGCGGGCGTTCGGAACAACGGAAAACGCCGACTGCAATTGCAACCAGTACGAAACTTGTTCCGGCAGCTTTGCCCAATCTCGGCGCTCGGACAGCATCCGCCGTACGCGCTCCGCAAGATAGGTCGAGAGCGGGAACTTCCCGCCAGCGTAGGCCGGGACCTTGGCGTCTGTAGCGTGCGCGCGGCTCACGATGGCATCCATCTCTCGCAAGCCCTGAAAGCGCAGCACCTCGCCTGCGAAGACGAACGTGTCGCCGGGCGTCAGTTGCTCAACGAAGTATTCCTCGACCTCTCCCAAGACGCGGCCTCCAGCCAGCACGCCCGTGGGTTTGAGTGCGCCACCCTTCAAGCGCGCCAAACGCACGCGTAGCATCGGCGCCTCGACGATCGTGCCTACATTGAGCCGGTATTGCTGCGCGATGCGCGGATGGGCCACGCGATAGGTGCCCTCTTTGGTGCGCTTTAGTTTGGCGTAGCGATCATAGTTCGCCAGCGCGTATCCGCCCGTCGCCACAAAGGCTAGCACATCATCGAAGCTCTCGCGGGAGAGATCGCGATAGGGCGACGCACTTTTGACCTCTGTAAAAAGCAAATCGGCATCGAAGGGTACCGCACATGCAGTGCCGAGAATATGCTGCGCCAGCACGTCGAGCGCGCCGGGCCGCGTCGGCGGCGTGTCCTGCTGGCCCTCTTCTGCGGCTTCGAGTGCGGCTCGGCATTCCATAACCTCGAAGCGGTTGGCCGGAACGAGTAGCGCCTTGCTCGGTTCTTCGAGGCGATGATTGGACCGCCCTATCCGTTGAGCTAGGCGGCTTGCGCCTTTGGGAGCGCCGATATTGATGACCAGATCCACGTCGCCCCAGTCAATGCCAAGATCGAGCGTCGACGTACAGACGACCGCCCGAAGCTTCCCCGCCACCATGGCCGCTTCAACCTTTCGACGCTGCCCCACATCGAGCGAACCGTGGTGGAGCGCGATCGGCAGATCGTCGTCATTGAAGCGCCACAACTCGTTGAAGAGCAGTTCGGCTTGCGAACGCGTGTTGACGAACATCAGGCACAGCTTGTGCGCTTTGATCGCCTCATAGATTTCGGGGAGCGCATACCGCGCCGAGTGCCCAGCCCAAGGCAAATCCGCATCGGACTGGAGGATCTTGATGTCCGATCTCGCGCCACCATCCGCGTAAACAATCTCGGCGAAATGAGTTGCGGGCGCCCCACCGTCTTGTTGGGGGACGAGATAGGCTGAAAGCTCATAGGGACGCGCGACGGTAGCCGATAGGCCAATCGTCCGCAGCCCCGGCGACAATGACCGAAGCCGAACTAGGTCGAGCGCCAGAAGGTCACCTCGCTTACTTGCGCTCAACGCATGCAGTTCGTCGAGGACAACGCATTTGAGGTCTCCAAAGATCTTGGCCGCACTTTTGTGCGACAGCATCAGCGCGATCTGCTCCGGCGTGGTCAGGAGAAGATCCGGCGGCAAGATGCGTTGCCGCGCGCGGCGAGCCTGTGGCGTGTCGCCCGTCCTCGTTTCGGTATGGATAGAAAGCCCCATCTCGGCGATCGGCGCTGAGAGATTTCGGGCAATATCGGTCGCGAGCGCCTTGAGCGGCGACACATATAGCGTATGGACACCGGAAGCCTGTGGCGTTAGCGGCCTGTCCGCAAGGTCGATCAGGCTCGGCAAGAAGCCAGCGAGGGTCTTGCCGCCACCGGTCGGCGCAATCAGGAGTACATCGGCGCCGCGCTCGACCGTCTCCAGCAGTTCGAGCTGATGGGCGCGCGGTCGCCAGTCCCTAGATGTAAACCAATCTGCGAATCGCTTGGGCAAAGGCGCGGGCGAGGTCTTGGGCTGACCCTCAGTCGTCCGTCTCGTCTTTTGCGCAGCCACCTAGGCGATCCCTCTTCTCTGCTGTGCTGTACACCCAGTCCGCTTGATCTTCGGGCTTGGTCCCCCCACCTGTCTGTCAAGTTTCGCGCAATACTTGGACGTGGAGGACACGCGTGTACTTGGAACGATTCTTTGGCGGCAATCCGGTTCTTGTGCTCGCTCGGCTGGCCATCATATCTCTGATCGTCGGCGTCGTCCTCGCAGCGCTGGGCTTCAGTCCTTACGACCTAATCCAGACCGTACGCGAACTCGTCCAACGCATCTACGATATGGGCTTTGCTGCGGTCGAGAGGGGATTCCGCTACTTCCTGCTTGGCGCCGTGATCGTATTTCCCGTTTGGTTCTTGATGCGGCTCTTCAAGGTATTCGGTGGCCCCGGTAATGAGGCGTCGGATGATCTTGTGCCACCGGAGCGAGATCAGCGCGTTGCGACGACGCCTAAAGAATCGCAGTCATCGACGCCGTAGCCCTTTTCCGTAAGGGCTTACCTCGAAGAACCTCTTACTAGAGCGTCTTGAATGCCCATTCGTCCGCGCGCGTGCCGGTGAGTGTTGCGAGGGAGGGGGCTGAAGCGTCTGATACCGCCTGAACCAAGCGGCGCTTAATGCGGTCCACGAGTTGGGGCCCTTCGAAGATTAGTCCCGTGTACATTTGGATGAGCGATGCGCCGGCCTCGATCTTCGCCAGCGCGCTCTCAGGAGAATCGATCCCACCGACACCGATCAGGGGCATCGTGCCGGCCGTTAGCCGATAAACCTGAGCCAACATGCGCGTCGAGCGAACAAACAACGGACGCCCGGATAACCCGCCTTGCTCTTTGCGCAGCGTTTGGGATGTCAGGCCGTCGCGTGAGAGTGTGGTGTTGGAAACGATGATGCCGTCAGCGCCGGTACCTTGAATAATCCCGACGATCTCTGGCAAGTCCGCATCGGCAAGATCGGGCGCAAGCTTGACGAAGAGCGGCGGTTTTGCGTCCGGCAGACTACGGCGTGCTTTTTCGACTTCCGTCAGAAGCTTGGCGAGCTCCTTTGGCGCCTGCAAATCGCGCAAGCCCGGCGTATTCGGAGAGGAAATGTTGACCGTAAGATAGGATGCAACCGGGCCCATGCGCGCCACGCCCGTTACGTAGTCGGCCACTCGGTCTGCACTGTCGCGGTTGGCGCCCAAGTTGACCCCGATGATGCCGGGAACCCCGTGTTCCAAGCGTTCCAACGCAGCCGCCTGCCCCTCATTGTTGAAACCGAGCCGGTTCACGACAGCGTGGTCTTCGATCGAACGAAACACGCGCGGGCTGGCATTTCCAAGCTGCGCACGCGGCGTCAGTGTTCCTACCTCCACGAACCCAAAACCCATATCAAGCAATGGAGCGGCAACACGCGCGTCTTTGTCGAAGCCGGGCGCAACGCCAATGGGGTTAGGAAAGTTGAGGCCAAGGAAAGTCTGACTTAGGCGTGCGTCGTCCGGTGCAGAGCTACGCGGATAGATCCCCATCTCCAAAGATTTGATAGTCAGCGCGTGTGCATGCTCGGGATCGAGCGCGAGCATGAGCGCCTGTCCGAGGCCGAAGAACGGATTCACGCGACGCCCTCTGGAAGAATATGTCGGTTGTCTTCGTCGAGCACGAGCAGCGTTTCGGCGACGACAGCATCCAGAGCAAGTGGGCCGTAAAGGTGCGGAAAAAGATCGCCGTTGCGCGATCTCTCCCATTTGAGCGCAGGCCCGAGTTGATGCTGATCGATTGACAACAGAACGAGATTCGCCTGACTGGCGTAATGCTTGGCGAGGGTCCCCGCGACCTGATGCCCGGCCGAGAAATGGATGAATCCATCGCGCAGATCGTCCGAAGACCCGAGGAACTGTCCCCGGCTCTTGGCCGCCTTGTAGTCGCCTTCGCTCAGGATTTTGTAGATGGGCTTGACCATTGCACGAGACGCCACACTAGCGGCCCTCTCTTCGAGCAACAAGGCAACAATCAGAGATCGAGGTTTGCGTTTTGATCAATCTATGCATGGTGGACGGGTGCACCTAAACAAGGCATAAGCGGATAGGTATTATTTCCTTGTCAACAATTCAGGAACTGGGGCCATTTCGTTGAAAAGGCTCACCCACGACCGGATTTGGTCGGCGATAGACGCCTTGGCGCATCGCTATGGACTGTCGGCATCGGGACTTGCGAAACAGTCCGGACTAGATCCTACAGCGTTCAACAAATCCAAACGCTCAACGGGTGATGGACGACCGCGCTGGCCGACAACTGAGAGTATCGCAAAGGTCCTAGAGGCGACGGGCGCGACGCTCGAGGACTTCACGACACTCGCCTCGGCCAAACCCGAGATGGTCGACCGGAACCAGCCAATTCCTTTGATCGGCATGACACAGGCTGGGGCCGGCGGATTCTTCGATGACGGCGGGTGCCCCGTGGGCGGCGGCTGGGAGCAGATCCGACTACCCCAGATCAAAGACGAAAACGTCTACGCACTCGAGGTGAGCGGCAACAGCATGGAGCCACTTTACCGTAAAGGCGACATCCTGATTGTTTCACCCAATGCGTCCACCCGAAAAGGCGACCGCGTCGTGATCCGCACGACCGATGGCGAAGTGATGGCAAAAGTGCTTGTGCGCCGCACCGCAAGGTCAATCGAACTCGCATCTGTGAACCCGGACCATCCGAATCTTGTTTTCCCACTGGAGCGGGTCGAGTGGATTGCGCGTATCATCTGGGCGAGCCAATAGACGCCACGCAGTAGCCTTACCGATGGTCCTCATCTCACGCATCATCATTATCGCGGCCGTTCTCAGCGTCGTTTGGCTCTTTTGGCCGTTCGGCAAGTTCGATGACGAAGTGCCAGTTGAACCGCCTCGCGCCGATTCGGGACTTGATCAGATATTCACCAAGCCTCTCTCCTCTGAGCCAAACGGAGAGGCGAGTAGCGACGGAGGTGAAGGGGCGGAGCAAGAAAACGCTGCCGAGAACGTCGCCGCCGTGACCCCGAAGGAGGACGCGCAACAAGGGCTCGAAAGCTCTCAGCTAAAGCCGAAACGCTTCTACCGTGTGGTCGTTGAAGACGGCAGATCACTCAAAGCCGGCACCACCACGATCAAGCTAGCTGAGATCGAAGTTGAAGGCCTCACGGGTGAGTGCACAGACTCTCGCGGTGAAGCCTGGCCCTGTGGACGAGCCGCCCGCTCCGCGCTCATGAGGCTCATCAGAGGCCGGGCCGTCGAGTGCCAGGTACCGGCGTCTGGTGAGACGGCCACTTTGGCGGCGCGCTGCTCGGTTGGCGGTAAGGACTTGTCTTTTTGGATGGTTACCCAAGGCTGGGCCAAGCCCAAGCAGCCCGCGCAAGCGGCCTTTAAGGAGGCGGAAGAAGCAGCCCGCGAGCGGCGGCTCGGGATTTGGCGCTAAGCAATATCAGCCACCCGCCAGTTCGCCTGAGAGTGCTCTTGCGATGAGCCCGCGCGTGTTTTCGATTCCGTATAGCTGCACGAAAGACCCAAACCGAGGCCCCTGCGACTGCCCAAGCAGAACCTGATATAGCGCTTGGAACCACGCCCGCAGAGGCTCAAATCCATGATCTTTGCCGACGGCATAAACCTCATTCTGAATTTCTTCGGCCAGGACGCCATCCGGCAGTGCGACGAGCCGTTTGTCGAGATCGACAAGCGCCTCTCGTTCCTGGTCACTTGGCGCGCGGTACTCCTTCGATGGCCGCACGAAGTCGTGGAAGTAGCGGATCGCGTAGCCGACTAGCTCGTCGAGTAGGGGCTGGGACTCGGGACTTGCTTCAGGCGCATAGCGCTGAATGAATCCCCACAACACAGACCGGTCTTCTGAATTCGAAGCCGAAGCGAGGTTGAGCAGCAGCGCAAAGCTGATGGGCAAGTCGGCTTGCGGCGGGTTGCCCTCGTGTATGTGCCAGACGGGATTCATCAGCTTCGCAGCCTGTTCCTCTTTCGGGAAGGCCGCGAGATGCCCTGCGTATTCGTCGACCGCACGCGGGATCACGTCGAAATAGAGTCGCTTCGCCTTTTTTGGGCTCTGATACATATAAAGAGCAAGACTCTCGGGCGATGCGTAGGACAGCCATTCCTCGATCGTCAGACCGTTACCGCGCGACTTGGAGATCTTCTCGCCGTTCTCGTCGAGGAACAGCTCATAATTGAAACCCTCCGGCTGCTGGCGGCCGAGAATGCGGCAAATGCGACCGGATAGACGCACCGAATCAATCAGGTCCTTGCCCGCCATCTCGTAATCAACGCCGAGCGCGGCCCACCGCATCGCCCAGTCCGCCTTCCACTGCAGTTTGCAGTGGCCGCCCGTGACGGAGACTTGCGTTAGCTTCTCCGTATCCGGGTCCTTGTAGAGAACAGACCCCGCGGCCAGATCGCGATCGATGATCGGAACTTGCAAGACCTTGCCCGTCGCTGGCGAGATCGGCAAAAACGGGCTGTAAGTGGCGCGCCGCTCAGGCCCCAAAGTCGGCAGGATCACGTCGCGGATCTCATCGTAGTGCTCCAGCACGCTCAGCAACGTGGCGTCGAATCGGCCAGACGTGTAGCACTCCGTGGCTGAGAGAAATTCATATGAGAAGCCGAACGTGTCCAGGAAGGCTCTCAGCCGCGCGTTGTTGTGCTGGCCAAAGCTCGGATACTCGTTGAAGGGATCCGGAACTTGCGTCAGCGGCTTTTCCAAGTGAGCCGCGATCATCTCCTTGTTGGGGATGTTGTCCGGTACTTTGCGCAAACCATCCATATCGTCGGAGAAGCAGATCAGCCGTGTCGGGATCTTGTCCTCCGTCAGAACCCGAAAAGCGTGGCAAACCATTGTGGTCCGCGCGACCTCGCCGAACGTCCCAATATGCGGGAGCCCCGAGGGTCCATATCCAGTCTCGAATATGATCGGTCCTGTAGGCTCAGGAATGCGCTTCAGCCGGCTGAGAACCTTGCGTGCCTCCTCGAACGGCCATGCTTTACTCACATGGGCGTAAGCCAGCAGTCCGGAGTTGATCTCAATTGGGGCCACATCGGGGCCAGCGTTTGTGGTCTCGGGCATGACAAAAATGGGCGTGCAGAAGAGGCAGGCAATGACGCCCACGTCGAAGGGCGCCCTTACAGGAAAACAAATTTCACAGATTTCCGCATGGCGCTAGTGTTTCCCAAACTTTCTTCTCAAACAGGCGCTTGCTCGCTCCGCTTCAATTTCATACCGTCCCGCCCGTTTAGACAAATACGGCAAGAAAGGGTGAAAAGCCGATGACGAAGTCCTTGGACCATCACGACGCGCTTATCTACACGATGGTCACAACCTCGGCGGTCGATCGGACCATGTCCGGCGCCGAACTCGCCCGAATTGGGGAGATCGTTTCGAATTTGCCCGTGTTCGCGGACTATAACGACGATGGCCTTGTGGCAGCCTCTCAGGCCTGCGGCGAGCTCCTTGGCAGCGAGTCGGGCCTTGATATCGTCCTAGAGCTGATCCGAAGCAGCCTACCGTTCGAACTGCGCGAGACGGCATATGCTATCGCATTAGAAGTCGCCGCCGCAGATCTCGATGTACGACCGGAAGAAACCCGTTTCTTGGAGCTTCTTTCTGAGGCGCTTGAGATCGATATGCTCACGAAGTCGGCAATCGAGCGCGGCATTCGGGCCCGAAACAAGATCATTTGAGACAGACGTCCGACTACCGAGCGAGCTTTCCCGCACCTGAGTAGAGTGCCCCGCCAATTACACACGGCACCGCGATCTGCGCCTGGCCGAGCGCGGACGCGGCTACGCAACCCGTCGCGATCGCAATGGAGCCTGCAGTCCAGCCCTTGGACATGCCCGCATCTGCAGTAAGCTGACGGCGCTCTGCGTCTTCGATTGCTCCGTATTGCTCTTTTCGAATTTTCTCAGCTTCGAACAGCGATGCGGCCTCGATGACGTCTTCTAAAGGACCGGCAATCTCCTTAGGCTGGTTAGCGAGCTCAGCGCGATACAGATCGATTAACTCGCGATCGCGCTCCGCATAAGATGCGAGCGTCCACTTTGCGGTCCCACCGGTTTTGACTCTCTCAACATTGTTGGCGTCCTTACCCCAACCCGATGCCAGCTTTTCGAAGAAGCCCGCTTTCTCAGCTCCCTTCGACCATTTCAGCGCCTGCATGATGCGCATGACAGGTTCGTGCTGCCCGGACGCGACGTAGTAGCCCCAAAGTGCATAGACCGCTGTTGTACCCCCCGTTTCGAGCTCCATCGCCTGCAGCGTCGCCCGTCTTCCGTTGAGCAAGTCATCGATCAGCGGCTTACGCAAAGGCATACGATGCGCGTTCTTTTCCATCAGGTCTTGCCAGTCGGGTCGCCCTGAATAGGCAATCGCGCGGATAATGACCTCCTGCTCCTTTGGGGGCATGGGGAACATCTTCGGGATCAGCCCGGGTCCGTCATTGGGGTTCGTGCCAAGTACGCCAGCGATGAAGCCGATGCAGAACCAGCGCTGTTCCTCATCCGTGAAGAGGCGATGGTCTCGCATAGCGTGGACGGCGGCGGGAACCCTCCAATATTGCGGCCGGTCGCGATAGTTGGAGACCCAGTCGAGCAGGCGCTCGGCCGATGCAAATTCGGGCGCAGCTGTCACTGCGTGGGGAGATCCAACGGGGTACTGAGTTGGTCGGTTGAGCTGGTCGTGAAGGGGCTGAGGCGCCTCCTGATAAGGGGGCTCGGCGGCGACCACTCCAGTGCTTGCCTGCGGCGTGGGCGCAGACGCAGCTGGTTGCGGTTGACGCGCTGTGTCGGTCTCATTCTGCGTCGGGCCGAGACGCTGCGGAGGCGAGAAACGATTGTTCTGGGGACGCACTCGAGGCCGACCGGGCGCGGTTTTCGAGAAGACGCTGCTATTTTGCGCGCGTACGGTGCCGTCAGCCGCCAGCGCAGCATTGGACTGCGCAGCGGCCGCTAGGCCTATGAGACCAACCGCGACGATATAGGCAGTACGCATGCCATCAGCTTCCTCCCCCCAACCCCAGAGTGCTGACGAACCAGGACATACGGTTAACGCTTTTCGCGCGTTACTCGTTCCAGAAACCAAGCATTTTCAGATAGTTCTTGGCTATTTAAAGGCCGTCGCGTTAACCATAAGAGAAGGTTGCCAATCGCTTTGGCCCAAAGAGTCCGGCCGCCCCTCATCTTTTGACGCGGCACCATGCCGCCACCTCGCGCCGTTTTGATCGATCGTGCCATTGGAACGCCACGCCAGGCAGGCCAAACTGCGCGCCATGGAAACCCCATTTGCATTCAATGACTCTTTGGTTCGTTTCAGCATCTTCGCCAGCCTGCTGGTCCTATTCGCGTTGCTTGAGCTCGCGTGGCCGCGTCGTCAGCTGATCGTCTCAAAGGGGCGACGCTGGCGCACAAATGTTGGAATGGGCGCGCTGACTGGTTTGCTTATGCGGTTCATCGCGACACTGGCCGTTCCACTGACCGCCGTCGCGGCTGCATTCTACGCTCAGCAAAACCAGCTCGGACTTTTGAACAATGTGGATTGGCCGCAGTGGCTAAAGATCCTCATTGTCCTTGCGATCCTCGACCTTGCGATCTGGGCGCAGCACCTCGCGTCACACAAAATTCCGGTCTTGTGGCGCATCCATCGTGTGCACCACGCCGATCGCGACATCGATGTGACAACAGCGATCCGCTTTCACCCCATCGAGATTGTCTTATCCATGTTGTGGAAGATCGCAGTCGTCGTCCCCCTCGGAGCCTCTCCATTTGCTGTTTTTCTGTTCGAGGCGATCCTAAACGGGTGTGCGATGTTCAATCACTCAAACATCAACTTGCCACGCCCGCTTGACCGCGTCCTTCGCCTCTTCATCGTCACGCCAGACATGCATCGCGTTCATCACTCCGTGTTCAGGCCCGAACACGACTCCAACTATGGGTTCAACCTGTCAATTTGGGATCGGATCTTCCGCACCTACACAGCCCAGCCGAAGGATGGGCATCTGGGTATGCGGATCGGGCTCGATTCATTTCAGACAGCCGCGCCCACGCAGCTCGGTTGGAGCCTGTGGCTGCCTTTCAAGCGCGAAGCGTCCATGGACGATGAAGCTCAGCGAGAACCGCCCGAATATGCGGCCAGAAGCACCGAGACGCTTCGCTAGAAGAAGTTCATGGGGAAGTAACGCAGGAATAGCTCCTCATACGTGCCGCGCGCATGGACCTGCTCAAGTGCATAGTTAAGGGCTCGCACGAGCGTGCGGTTGCCCTTCTCAACGGCAATGCCGACGCCTTCGCCGAAGAACCGCGCGTCTAGGTAAGGACCACCTCGAAATTCGCAACAGCGGCCGCTCTCAGCACCGTTGAACCAAAAAGCGAGCGTGATCCCATCTGCGAATACGAGATCGATCGCTCCTTCTTTGAGCGCTCTTTGAGCCGCCTCACTTGTATCAAAGGTGGCGAGTGCCGCTTCCGGGAAGAACGTCTTCAGATAGGCTTCATGCCCACTGTTCTTGGCAACGCCGACCTTTAGGCCCTCGATCGTCTCAGGAAGGATGTCGGCAACGTCGCTATCTTGCCTTGCCGCAAAGCGCGCGGGGGTTGCATAGTAGCGCAACGTAAAGTCTGCGGATTTCAGCGCCTCTGCCGTAATTCGGATCGAGGCGATCGCCGCATCTGCTTCGCCGACTTGGATCGCCGAAATCAATCTCGCCCAATTCGTGGCGCTGATCTGACACTCGACCTCAAGCACATCGCAGATCGCCTGAGCGAGATCGATATTGAAGCCTGTCAGCGTGCCGACTTCATCGTAGTAGTGAAATGGAGGGTAGTCCGTGTCCGTGATGAAGCGGATCTTCTTGAGACCTTTGAGGTCCGGCTTCTGACGATGGGCCTCGCCCTGCCAGGCATCGGGTACGATGGGCTTCACAACGGAGGCCCGCTCCTGCGCTTGGACCGGCAACGGTCCCAAGCCTACAATCGAGATTGCCAGAAGAACGGCACTCAACGCTGCAACAAACCTTACCATTCGAAGATCACCAGTCGTCGCAAGTGTTTTCCCTCTTAGCGCGGTTGGATGGCTATCGCCACACCAGCGCATTGTCTTCGACCCCTTATCTAGGTTGCAAGATCAATTGAAGCAATCTGAAGATGAACTCAGGCAGTTTATCTGTCGCGTTGGAGCGGGTGATGAGAATCGAACTCACGACACGTAGCTTGGGAAGCTACTGCTCTACCACTGAGCTACACCCGCTTTTCCCCTTAATAACTAGCGTCACCGGGACGCATTGAGAAGGCAGCTTTGAAACAAATGCTCACGCAAGGGTGATGCAATATTGGCTTGCGGTTCACACGCGCGCATCCACTAATGCGCGAAAAAGCCAAGGAAGAATCTGTCGCACCTATGACTGACGCCTCCCTCGCAATACAATTAGAAAAATTCTCCGATCCCGACTTGACCGTTGACGGCAAGCGCCGTGCCCGCGTGTCGCTCGAACTGCTTAGTACGCTTTGGATTAATACAGGCACGCTGTGCAATATAGCGTGCCGCAATTGCTACATCGAATCGAGCCCTACCAATGATACATTCGCATATATAAGCCGCGCCGAGGCCGCCGCGTTTCTCGACGAGATTGCGAGCGATGGCTTGCCAGTAACGGAGATCGGATACACCGGCGGGGAACCCTTCTTGAATCCGGACATATTGGGCATGCTTGCCGACGCTCTTGAGCGCGGTTTCTCGGTGCTCGTCTTGACAAATGCCATGCAACCAATGTTGCGGCCACGCGTGCGTGCAGGGCTGCTCGATCTGCGGAAAGCCCATGGCGACCGCTTGACGCTACGCGTCAGTCTCGATCACTACACGGCCGCGCTCCATGACGAGGAGCGTGGCCCTGGATCCTTTGCAAAAACCTTGGAGGGAATCGATTGGTTGGCCGAACATCGCTTCTCCATCGCCTTGGCGGGCCGGACCTGCTGGGGAGAGGCTGACCGAGAGACGCGGGCGGGCTATGCGGCGTTGATACAGTCACGATCCTGGCCGATCGCTGCAGAACGTCAGGATGCACTCGTCCTGTTTCCAGAGATGAATGCGAGAGAAGATGTGCCGGAAATCAGCGATGCTTGCTGGGGTATCTTAGATGTCTCGCCATCCGACATGATGTGTGCGTCGAGCCGAATGATCGCAAAACTGCGCGGTGATAACCGCCCCGTCGTCTTACCCTGCACACTATTGACCGACCTGCCGCGCTTCGGGATGGGGTCAACGCTTGCTGAAGCAGCATTGGCAGACGGCGATCTTTTCGACCATGGCGCCGTGAAACTGTGTCATCCACACTGCGCGCGATTCTGCGTTCTAGGCGGTGGATCCTGTTCTGCGGGCAGCCCTGAATAGGCTTATCCTATTGCGGGGCGTTGTGACTTCACGTTGTATCCTATAGTGAATCCAAAAGAGGTGTCTTTTGCACGATTAGCGTTATTGTGGTGCCGTGAACAACCGTAATTGGTTATCGACTTTGAGAGGACCACAGGAGCTAAAATGGGAAAGAAATCGCCGCAACAGACAGATGTGATAGTTGGGCACAACGTCCGGTTCTGGCGGCTTGAGAGGAAAATGTCACAGACCGACCTCGCAAACCTACTCGGTCTGACATTTCAGCAGATTCAAAAGTACGAGAACGGCGCAAACCGTGTTGGCGCAAGTCGGCTCATGCAAATTGCTACAGCCCTCGACGTGCCAATCCATGCGTTTTTTGATGGCGCTGGTCCCCAGACGGATGACCCGGTGTCACCCATCCGGTTCGTCGGCGATCAACAAGCGTTGCGCTTGGTTCAGGCCTTCGCCGATATCGAGGATGCTGGGCTACGACGCTCGGTTGTAAGCCTCGTCGAAGGCATCGCCGAAAGCAAATCCCAAGAAAACAGAGCCAAGTAGTTCTCGTCAGCGTCGATGCCGCTTAGCCGGCGGCGGCCCATCGTCGCCGGCATTTTCTTGGTCAGTAGTCTCTACCGGGACCCTAGATAACTCGGCTTCCGCAAGCTTTAGGTACTGCACAAATGGCAGCAGCCCATGCTCAAACTTTGATGATTGCATAGTTGAGCAATACGTTCAGCGAGCGACACCACTGCGGCGAGTTCGCGGCCGGATCAGGATCGGCGATTTTGTCGACCCCAGCTTTAGCTGCCTCGGTTACTCGTCCTTGTCGGCCTCGCTGTCACCGGCGCTTTTGCCTTTGATCTCAAAGGGAAGCTCGAAGGAGGCGGACTTCTTTCCTAACTTGTCGGTGAATTTCAGCTCGGCCACGTACTTCCCAGCCGGCGCTTCGGTGAAGTCGATCGTTAGGGCCGTCATTACTTCCATGTTGGTATCGCGGCTGTCGAAGGTGAACGTACCGAAACCTGGTTGCTCGCCCAACACTTCACCATCGGCACCCTTCAAAACCAGATCAGAGACAAGCTCCGCGCGATTAAGTCCACCCTGCTTCTTCCAAGTAAACCCAACGGGTTCCACATAGATGAAGAGTTTTTCGCCGGGCTCGAAGACATTGTTGGGACGCGGGTCGTAAATACCGTAGCCGGTGGGAGCGGACTTGACGAAGAGGGCCTCGCGGAACAAGAGCGGACCACGCTGCCAAATCCTCATCGCGGCCTTTCGAATCGTATTATAGGCCTCAAGATCGTTGCCCCGCTTCACATCACTTGCCGCTTCCTTTGCGAGATCCTGAACGCTCTGCGCGAGACTGGGACCCCCTATGCCTACATTTGCAACCAAGCCAAACAGGAATGCGATCGCAACGTGTCTCATTTTTCTCCCTAGACGTCCGAATTGTTGTTCCCCGTGGAGGTCGTGACAATCGCACACCGGTCGTCCGTACGCCACTCCAGGGCTACGGCAATTGAACAGCATTGCCCCCGATAGCACTCCCATCCTAGTGCCGCAGCATGCATGCAATCGCCGAGGCGCTTACCAATCCGATCCTACGAGGCGCCTATCTTGCTCTGTCGCTCGCGTTGCTGATCCTGCCACTCGTACTGCTCTGGCTCTGGTACAGCCGACGGGCCCGGGCGGGGACGCTCGATCGTCCCATGCTTATGCGCATAGCAGCAACGCTGCTGTGGATAGTGGCCAATGCCGCGGCGCTCGGATTTCTGATGTGGGCAGACAACGCCAACAGGGCTGCCGGATGATTTTCAATCTTAGTACGGATTGTTTTCCGATTTTCCTCGCGTGGCAAAGAATTCCTTCGCCAAGGCGAAGACGACGGGACTAAGAAGCGCCAAGGCGATCAAGTTCGGAATCGCCATCAGGGCGTTCATTGTGTCTGCGAGCAGCCATACAAAGCTAAGTTTGACGCTTGCGCCAAGAACAGGCGCGAGCGACCACAAAATACGAAATGGGATGATGGACTTTACGCCCAGCAGATACTGCCAGGAGCGCTCGCAATAGTAACTCCAGCCGAGCAGCGTCGTGAATGCAAACACGGCCAACGCAACCGAAGTAATCTCACCGCCAATGCCAGGAAGGGATGTCGAGAATGCAAGAGACGTCAGTTCCGCGCCGGTCTTCCCGCTGGTCCATACGCCCGTGCTCAAGATCACAAGCGCCGTAAACGTGCAGACAATGATCGTGTCGATAAAGGTCCCAAGCATCGCGACAAGACCTTGGCTAACAGGCCCCTTGCACTGAGCTGCCGCATGCGCGATCGGCGCGGAACCGAGCCCCGCTTCATTGGAGAAAACGCCGCGCGCAACACCGAACCGTATGGCTGCCCAAACGGCCGCGCCAGCAAAGCCACCGGTCGCCGCAATCGTTGTGAATGCATGCTCAAAGATGAGCCCAAAGGCCTTCGGGACTGCTTCGGCGTGCAGGAACAGAACCACAGTACCGGCACCCACATAGGCTACGGCCATAAGCGGCACGAGGGTTCCTGCGACCGTGCCGATCCGCTTGATGCCGCCAACCAGAACGAGAGCGACGAGCGTCGCGAGAATGCATCCCGTCAGCCAAAGCGGGATCCCAAATGAGCCATTTAGCGCGGCGGCAACAGAGTTGGCCTGTACCATATTGCCGATACCGAAACCCGCGAACCCGGCGAAGATCGCGAACATGCCACCCAGCCAAGCCCAACGCGGTCCAAGCCCATTCTTGATGTAGTACATGGGCCCACCGACATACTTGCCATTCTCGTCGACCTCTCGATAGCGCACGGCCAGAACGGCCTCCGCGAACTTGGTGGCCATGCCGACCAGTGCCGTCATCCACATCCAGAAGACCGCGCCTGGCCCTCCGAGAAAGATTGCTGTCGCGACACCGGCGATGTTGCCCGTCCCGATCGTTGCTGCAAGCGCAGTCATCAGGGCGTGGAAGGGCGCAATTTCGCCCTTACCGTCGGGGATGCGTCCGCGCCATAGAAGAGCAAGCGCGAAAGGCAAGTCGCGGATGGAGCGAAAGCGAAGACCGATCGTCAGATAGATCCCAACGCCCAGTAGGAGCGTCAGCATGGGCACGCCCCACACAACGCCGCTCAACCATTCAACG
>JARFRF010000049.1 GCA_029287395.1 Methyloceanibacter sp.
TCTTTACGAGGCTCCACGAGCGCAGAATGTACTCCTGGATGGCCGCGCGGATCCACCACATGGCGTAGGTCGCCAAGCGAAAGCCCTTGTCGGGATCGAAGCGCTTCACCGCCTGCATCAGGCCAACATTGCCTTCAGAGATGACTTCGCCAATGGGCAAGCCGTAGCCCCGGTAGCCCATGGCAATGCGCGCGACGAGACGCAAGTGTGACGTCACCAGCTCATGGGCCGCATCGCGGTCGCCATGCTCGCGCCAACTCTTGGCAAGCATGTATTCCTGCTGGGGTTCCAGCATTGGGAACTGTCTGATTTCTTCCAGGTAGCGCGTCAGTCCGCCATGCGCGCTGACGCTCGGTAAACTCTTGGAGGCCATGGCTGTCTTCCCGGAACCCGTGCCCTGCAAGGACGAGCGGCTCCTCGCATCTTTTCCCTAATCGACGCCCCCCAGCTTGTCCGTCTATATGACGTTTCGTGCTCTTGCGAAAGGGGGACCCACCACTACAGATGTCTGAATTGTCGCACAATTTCGGCGAGATCGTTAGGTAGTTCACTGTTAAATTCAAGTAAGGTGCCGCGCGTTGGATGAACGAAGGCGAGGTGCGCAGCGTGCAGCGCTTGCCGATGGAGGGACGAGATCGCGCGAGCCAAATTCTCGGGGACCGTCTTTAGTTTCGACTTGAAGCCCTGTCCGTAGAGCGGATCGGCGATGAGCGGATGGCCATAATGGGCCAGGTGGACCCGCACTTGATGGGTCCGTCCGGTTTCGAGCGCACACTCGATGAGCGATGCGACGGCATCCTTGCCTGTGCCGCCGTAACTCTCCACAAGCCGCCATTGTGTGGCGGCGAAACGCCCTTTGCCTTCCGGAACGACAGCCATCTTGGTGCGGCTCGTGGGGTGGCGGCCGATTGGTGCCTCGATCCGACCATGGGGGAGGGTGGGCGAGCCCCAAACGAGGGCGAGATAGCCGCGCGCCATTTCGCCGGTTCGCCCGTGATCGGCAAACTGTTCGGCGAGCGCACGATGGGTCCGATCGTTTTTCGCGACAACCATTAGGCCGCTCGTATCTTTATCGAGCCGGTGCACAATGCCTGGCCGGGCCACGCCGCCAATCCCGGACAAACTATCCCCGCAATGGGCAAGGAGAGCGTTGACAAGCGTGCCGTCCAGCTGGCCAGCGCCTGGGTGCACGACGAGACCCGCGGGCTTATTGATGACAATGAGGTCCTCGTCCTCGAACACGATATCGAGGGGGATCGCTTGTGGCTTCAGTTCCGGGACCGTAGCAGGCGGCATAGCGATTTCGAACCGCTCGCCTTGTTTGACCCGGTATTTCACGTCATCTATGGTCGCGCGCCGTGAGGAGCCGTCTGTGATCTGTACATGACCTTCGCGGATCACCGCCTGGATGCGGGTACGGCTTACATCGGGCAGCGCTTCGCTCAGAAATCGGTCGAGCCGCTGACCGGCCTGGGATGGATCCACCTCGGCGGTCAGGTAGGCGGTCTCCGTATCCGTGGTGTCAAAGTCCATCGGGGCATTAAGGTCAGTCACGGTCTACGCCTCACTCAGTGTCCTCCGCGGCAACTATCGGAGTCTGTCATAGGATGACAAAGCCGGTCGACCCAGAGAATTTGGCGCCCGAAGACACGCCGATTGAAGGCACCGTCTTCACGCCGCGCCAAGTGGGCATGCTCAAGGTAGCCGTCGTGGTCCTGGGGATCCTGCTCCTCGCTGGGTTTGCCGCCGTGATCGGGGGCATGATCTACCAAGCGTCGAAAATGGGGCAGAAGGCGCCGGACGCCGGTTCCGCCCCCGCCATTCCCGAGACTGTCACGATGACGCCGGCTGATCCGGCCAAGCCGCACGCTTTCGATATCCCTGAGGGGTGGAATGTTGTTTCCATGGCGCTCGATGGGGACCGGCTGGCGCTCCATATCCGATCGCCGGAAGACGCCGAGATCGTGGTGGTGAATATCAGGTCGGGCACGGTCGTCTCGCGCGTCAAGATCGAGCAGGGGCCCGCTCAATAGGCCTTGATCCACAGAAGCTCGAGACCTATAGGTTTTGCGCGCTCGGGCCCCGTTCGTCTAGTGGCCTAGGACGCCGGCCTCTCACGCCGGAAACAGGGGTTCGAGTCCCCTACGGGGCGCCATGCAGATCTTTGCGCCGAAAAGTCTGTAGACAGACTTCCATCAAGTGGATCCAGGCAACGGACCAAATGCCGGTGTGCTTTTTTCCACGCTGCTCCGATCGTCGCCTCGGATGAGATATCACGTGCGGCGAGCGGACCACGGGTGCGGTGGCTCCAAAGAGTAAACAATCCAGCGCAACTTTCAGCGCGTACTAGTTTTCATGACAGGGACCTCATCTCGGGGCGACTCCGCCTCTCGCCTCGACCTTTTCTCCTACGGACTTTTGGGGCTGCCGCTGGCGGCCGGCACGCTGCCGGTCTATCTATTCGTGCCGACCTTCTATGCGGAAGAGCTGGGGCTCGGGCTTGCCGCCGTGGGGGCGGTGCTGTTCTGGATGCGCCTTCTCGATGTGGTGAGCGATCCGGTCATTGGATGGCTTAGCGACCGCACGACCAGCCGCTTCGGGCGCAGAGTGCCCTGGATCGTCCTCGGCCTTCCCCTAACGGCTATTGGCATGTGGCTTCTGTTCCGTCCGCCGGAAGACCCGACGCTCGGCTATTTGGCGATCGCCAGCGCGATTCTTTACATCGGTTGGACGTCGCTGGCCGTGCCCTATTCGGCTTGGGGCGCGGAAGCGAGTCCGTCCTATAATGAGCGTTCGCGCTTCACTGCCTGGCGAGAAGGGGCGGTCGTTATTGGCACGCTGGTCGCCGCAGGCATTGCCGATAGTGGCGGGGCGCTGGCGGAAGGGCTTGGGCACTTGGCGGTGGCGACCGTGCTGGGGCTCGCCATTGCGGGCGCGCTGCTCTTGTTCCGGGCGCCGCGCCCCCAAGCGCGGGTTAGCGACGCGTCCGACCAGGCAGCTCAAACCCCAGCGGGGTGGCGTGCCGGAGTTCAGCTGCTGTGGGCGAACGGGCCTTTTCGGCGCTTGCTCTTCGCCTGGCTCTTGAATGGCGTCGCCAACGGACTGCCGGCGACGCTCTTTCTTCTCTTTGTGACGCATCGGCTGAATGCTCCTGATCAAACCGGTCTGTTTCTGATCACCTATTTCGGCATCTCTATCGCAGGGCTGCCGTTCTGGCTGTGGGCGGCGCGCCGGTTTGGCAAGCACCGCGCCTGGAGCGGGGCCATGATCTGGGCCTGCGGCTGGTTTGCGCTTGCGCCGTTCTTAGGCCCGCAAGACCTTGCACTGTTTGCGGCCCTTTGCGTCGGGACGGGCCTCGCCCTCGGGGCCGATTTGGCCCTGCCGCCATCGATGCAGGCGGACGCGGTCGATGCGGAGACGGCGCGCACGCTGAACGCGCGCACGGGGCTCTATTTCGCCCTCTGGGGGATGGCGACAAAGCTCTCGCTAGCCTTCGCGGTCGGCATTGCATTCCCGCTGCTCGATTGGGCTGGCGGTCCGGAAGCGGGCGGCTGGATGCTGGCGCTTCTCTATGGCGGCGTGCCGATCCTTTTCAAGCTTGCCGCCGTTGCACTTATTGCTGGGTACGATCTCGACGAAGCGGCGCAGCGCGATCTTCGGCGCCGGATCGAATCGCACGCACGCGAGGCCGTGTGACGCGACGCAGCTGATGGTGCGCCGATCCTAGTCCATCGAAAAGCGGGTTGGGGACGCCTCAGTCATCATCGGGCAGCCCAGCGTCTTTTCCAGTGCCTCGACCAGCTCCCGTTCCGTCTCCACTGTTGAGAAGAGCCCGCCGGTCTCCTCCGCAAGGCATTTGGTCTCGACGACCGATTGTTCGCCCGTCCAGGTGATGCCTCTCACGCGCAAGCCAATGACATGCACGGTGAGCTGCAAGCCCTCTTGCTTGAGTTGCTTGCCGACATCGCAGGGGTTGCCGCCGCAGGTCTCTTCACCGTCCGTCAAGAGCACGATCACGCCGGGTTTGGCCACGTAGTCGAGCACGTCCGCCGCCTGCAATACGGACTTCGACAACGGCGTCTGGCCTGCCGGTGTCAGACCGTTGACGACATCGAGGATACGTTTCGCCGCGTCCGGGGCAGGCTTGAGGTCGAGCTGCACGTTGCATTGCTGCCAGGGTCCTGGCCCGTAGGTGATGAGGCCGACGCGCCGCATACGCGTGACGCGCGGCAAGACCTTGGCGAGCGCCGCGCGAACTTTGTCGATCCGGCTGATGGCGCTCGGATTCTCACTGCCGTAGCCCCAGCCATTGCCCGACATCGACCCAGACGCGTCGAACACGAGCATTGCATCCTCTGTACACGGCGCTTGCGCGTCGTCGGCAGCCTGCGCAGGCGTACCAATAAGTATAGCGGCTGCAAGTAACGCCAGCCCTAGCCACGTGGCGATGTCCATCATGTCAAAGCGAAGTCTAACCAACTCGAGACTGGTGCGCTTGTATTCGCGCCCTGCCGGCACCCTCTTCGTCCTAGCTCTCTGCTGCTTGAGGACGAGCGGCCTTGAGATCGGGGAGAAGGGCGGCAGCTTTACCTATCGGGTCGAGGACGATTACAGCGCGCCGTTCGACAGCGGCACGGGCATCCAGACCTGGGCTGTCACCGGCGGCGAGGCTTACCGGATCTAGAGCGCGCCCGACAGTTTCGGCACGTGTTCAAAAAAGGGGCGGGGTAGGGCTTTAATCGTTCCAATCCCGCCTCCGCGCGCAGCACAAAGGCGGGACCGGTTCATGACGCAACATCACCCATCGCGGTGGGACTTACGGAGCCTCGAGCGCTTCCCGACGCTCCTTACTCAGGACCTCCTCGTCCTAGACCAAACCCATGCTCGCGTGCAGGGCTGCGAGTTTAGGGCCAAGAGGTGACTGCATAACCGTGGCAATCAAAACGATAGCTCCGGCTGCGATGAGTCTCATTGTCATGCGAGAGGGCAAATACATGGGGGGTATCCTTCTCTTACAACACTGAGGGGTGTCGTTATTCGACGACACACAGTCTAAACGCGTTATATGTCGGTTTGGATTACAAATCGCACACTCGAGTTCACGGCTGAGTGAGGGGAACTAAGGCTGAACAGCGGCGTCGTAACCCAAATTCCGTTTCCGGTTTGCATGCTCTAGCCGTTCGCAATAGGCATAGTCGAGGGGCCCAGCGGAGATCCGGCCCCCGATGATGAACCGAACCGCTAGGTCAATGCGTTGCCGGACACCTCAATGAAGCTTTGGGAACAAGCACTTATCGCCTTCTCGATACTGGCGGTTGGCTTTCTCCTGATCGACCCGTTCATGTATGAACGGGCGAAGGCCATGTCGCCCGCAGCGCGCGACTTCTTCCGCGCCATTACCGATATCGGCCGCTCGAATTGGATGCTGATTCCAACGGCGACCATTATAGGTTTTGCGGTTTTACTGCGGCGCAACCATATCGGCTTTCGCAATGCAGCAGGCTACGGGCTGATTATTCAGGCCGCGAGCTTTGCCTTTGTGAGCATTGGGGGCGCAGGGCTCATCGCGGCGCTTTGCAAGAATATTCTCGGGCGCGCCCGCCCCAAGTTCTACGAGGAGCTTGGGCACTTTCACTTCAGCTTCTTCTCCTTCGACGCCGATTATGCGTCCCTGCCGTCGGGCCATTCGACCTCGATCTTTGCCTTTGCGACTGTCGTCGCGATACTCGTCCCGCGTGCTCGTGTGTTCGTCTACACGATCGCCGTGTGGATCGCGTTCAGCCGCGTGTTGATTGGGGTGCATTACTTCACCGACGCGGTTCTCGGCGCGATTCTCGGGACGGTATTCCCCTATATCGTGCGAGATCGATTCGCCGCGCGTCGCTGGCTGTTCGAATACGCTCCGGACGGAGGCTACCGGCTGCGGGGTTTGCGCACGCAAGCCTGGCTAGGCTGGCCAGAGCATGTGCGCACGTCTCACGATTCGTCCAGCGAGCCTGCGCGGGATGGCTCCGCGAAATAGCGCGGACCATTCGGTTTCCCAAGCACCGTTGATCTGTCCCGTGCGCGTTCCTATCTGATCCCCTTCGCTATAACGCGAGGTCCGCGCCCTATTTGAGAGGCGAAGGCCCCGGGGAGAGAGACGAAATGATGAAGAATTTTTCACGTACCCTTGCCATTGGGGTCGTTGCTGGCGCGCTGCTTGCGCCTGCAGCAGCGAGCGCGCTGTCGCTGACGGCGGCCGACTTCGCGAGGATGGAGTCGAGGCTAAATCTCACGCCGGAACAGCGTGCAGCGATTTCGCCCATTCTGCAGAAATCGCAAACCGCCCGCAGCTCGACGTTCCAGAAATACGGCGTCGACCTCAAGACATGCAGTCGGCCTGGGGCCCTTGGGCTCATGCGACTGAACAAGGATATGAATCGGATCAACGCTGATACGCGTGCGCGCTTGGCGGCGATCTTGGATGCGTCTCAGCTTCGCGAATACGACAGGATCGTCGCGGAGCAGACAGAGATTGTTAAAAAGCAGATCATGTGTTGATCCCGGATCGGGCTTGGATAGGGGGCGGTCGCGAAACCAACGGCTACCCGGCGAAGGTCAGCGTGATAACGATACCGAGTGTCAGAACGACGAGTGACACAACGCCCATGACCCAGACCGGCGGAGAGGGTTGATGTAGGGCCGACCCGCCCTCTGCTGCTTTCATTCTGTCAGCGATGCTCACTCCGGAAACGGGACCGCCTGCCGATCCTGAGTTCGACATGTCCATGCCTTGCATCCCACTCGCCTTCATCGGCGCCGAAATGGAGACGTGCGCGTCCGTACCGCCAGGCCGCACGGTCATCATTCCGTGTTTCAAATGATGGGCCACAAGCCAATAGTTCATGGGGTAGGCGCAAAGTGCGCCCACCATCAGCGCGAGCGACATACGGAACCAAAACAGGGCCTGGGTGGGGTCGTGGGCGTCCGGGTTGCCCTGAAAGGCGAGGGCGGAAACCGGCAGCATCCCACCCATCAAACAATTCATGGATAGAAACTCTGAGCTGAAGGTCCCCTTGAGGGCCTTCCAGTAGGAGCCGAACATCTCGCCCATGAAGAGGGCCTGAAAGATGGCCCAGCCGAAGGCGAAACCCAGCACATACTCGAGCGCGAATTCAGCCATAGGCGGCAGCGCAACGACGGCACCGATCACAGCGCCAACCAGGATCCCGATGCCATCGCCTGCGGCGCAGTGCATGGTCGAGCCAAGGGCCTGGCGCCACTGCGCGGCCACATAGCGTTCATGGAGCCCGGGCAGGGGTTCTCTGCAGCCCAGAACATAAAGAAACGCGCCAAAAGGCCCCGAATAGGCTGTGAAGAGGACGAAGGCCCACTTCATCACGGGGTTTTCGGGGGTCGAGCAAATATCGATCGCCACGAACAACAGGGAAAGCGCTGTTAGCGTGAACCACCACAGTGTGACCCCGTCGAGTAGCATAGCGCTCCTCCCTTGCCGTGCCCCCGAATAGATGTGGCAGAACACTACCTCTCGCCGCGTAGCCATGCGAGGGGTCGATCGAGCCATAGGTGCGGTGCTCATGGAATAGGCAGGTCAGCCGCGCATCTGGCGTCATCTTTGCCAAATTTCCCACGGCTGTTGCCTCCATGCTCTAGGGGCCGCTTCTCATTCGCGTTAGACTTATGTCAGTCTTGCGAATCAATTTTTTGCGGTGCAGCATTGGTGTCAAATGCTGGTGGGAAGACGGAAGTCTTGCAGTTCCAGCAATTTGTACCGGGTCAAATGGATTTCGAAGTGCCTGCAAAACTTCTGTATTGGTCATTCTGACGCAGGGCAGCCGCTAGGCTCCGGTTTAGCACGGGTCTTGCGAAGACCAGTCTAAGCTCGCGAAACAAAGCGAGCTAATGCTGCGGCGCAGCATTGGCGGATTGGGCAAGTTAAAGAAGTCCGGCCGGTCATTGAGAGTGTTGGGAGGTTCGGGTCCGAAAAGGGCCGCGAGGAGTGGCGTTAGTGCAACCTTTGGAAAGGGGGCCAAATGCCTACGAGACTGACACAAATCAAAGCGGCTGCCCTGAGCCGGTCGGTTCAGGGCGATAGGCTGCTGCTAATGCCGAGACCGCGTTTGGTTGCGCGCTCATCTGAAAAATCGATGCCCGCCAGCCTGGCGAGTCAACCGGGCCCTTTTGCGGTCCTTTCACAGACGTGGGGAGCATAGATCATGCCCGTACCAATGCCATCTGCTGTCGTCCTTATCGTGTGTAAGACCGTATTGCTGCCGGCCGACCAACAAGACGTGAACTCTAAGTGGACAGGGTATGAGAACCGGACGTGGTTGATCGAGGACTCGATGATGCATTGCAAGCGTGAGGAGGTCCAACTCTTCGATCAGGCTGAAGCGATGGGCGCCGCGGCGCAGCCCTTCAACCAGCAGCGCTGCCAGAGAGCGAGCCTTATGTTGGGGGTCCAGTGGGACCAAAGCCACAAGAGCTCGAAGTATCGTTTCTGGCGCGTCGCCTGTCCGGTGCCGATCGTCGATACCAGAACAGGCGAAGTGATCGCCTGGAAGATGCCGGATTGCGGGCATCGTGATACAGTGGTTTGCGAGGTTGATACCGCAATCTAGCGCGGTCCAGCCTCGATCTAGCGGACGTCGAGGCGCCCTCACGAGTTGGGGCGGCCTTGGCGGAGGAGGTCCTGGCTCATGCCAGCCTGGGCAAAGATCGGTGCAGGATTAGTGCTTGCGCTTGTCTTGCTGGGATTCGCGGGGCTCAAAGCCACGTCCAATAAGTTTGGGCCACTCGTCCAGACCTACGGCACAACTTATTACGGCGGCGACGGTCCGAAAGTCGCGACGGTCCCGTGTAAGACCGAGAGCGATATCCGATCGGCTATAGCCCGCGTTCGTGCGGTATTCGATCAGTATGTTGGTTCCCGCCTCGCCGCATTCGAGCAGCGCGCCGCGCACCAAAAAGGGTTGCCACCGCTCCGCGTTGACACCCTCTATGTGATCACTGAGGATGATCAGATGAGGGATGGAAAGACGGTCCTGTTCATCGGCCTGAAAGACGATTGCGTGAGCACGGTCTTCAGTTTTCCAACGCGAATTTACGACGACTTGAAGGCGCTTGAAGAAGGCGACGTTTGAGTCCGTGACCGCAACGATTCCCGCCGGTGAAGTCGTTTATGCGATTGGCGATATTCATGGTCGCGTCGATCTCTTGCATGAGCTCCTCACACTCATCGAGCAGGACGCAGCAGCAGTTGGCAAAGCAAGGAAGACGCTCATATTCCTTGGCGACTACGTGGATCGCGGACCAGACAGCCGCGGTGTTGTCGAGCTCCTAAGCACTCGCTTGCCCGATGAATTCGACGCGCACTTTCTAATAGGCAACCACGAACAGTTCTTATTGGATTTTCTCGACGATCCAACTTGGCTCGACGTTTGGCTGCGCAATGGCGGTGAGCCGACCCTGCTATCCTACGGTGTCGATGTCGGCGGACTCGAGCGCCAAGGAGCTGAGCCAGGAGCGTGGCGAGAAGCCTTCCGTGAAGCTATTCCGGAGAGGCATCTGCACTTCCTTCGAAATCTGGAACTGCAATACCAGATCGGGGACTATGTGTTCGTACACGCCGGCGTGCGCCCGGGCGTGCCACTCGACGAACAACGGCGCGCCGATCTGCTTTGGATACGACATGAGTTTCTGCGCTCGCAGGAACCATTCGGGAAAATTGTGGTTCACGGACACACGCCGGAGCGCGAGCCAGTCATGAGATCGAATCGGATTGGAATCGATACGGGCGCGGTCTTCACCGGCTGCCTCACGGCGCTTCGGCTCGAGAGCGGCACACGCACGTTTCTTCAAGTCGCAAGCTAGGCGTTTTTTCTGGTGCGCTATCCGCGTGTCTCTGGGCTGTCAGCCACAAGCCCCCGGAGTCGGCTTGTAAGGCTACCACCGCCTGACTTTCGACCCCGCCTTTTAGCTCGCCGAGCGGCGAAGCGACTAGACAGACTGCGCGATCCCTCGTCTGCCTGGTTGACGTCTTCCTCCGCTGTCTCTTCGTCTTCGTGGTGGGCTTCAGTGTCATGCTCTTTGACCTCGTCGCTCTGATCACTGTCGTCTTGACCACGTGACGTATAGTGCCCCTGGATCTCGTAAGTCTCAAAGTCCTCTTCGATCTCGTCGTCGCCCTCGCCGTTATAAGTCTCGACGTCGAACGTGTGCGTGGCAACCTGTTCCTCTTCCCAACGAGGGGGCTCGACCTCATGGCTCTCACCGGCATAGTCGACATCTGCAGAGGGCGCCTCTTCGCCCGTGGCATAGGCTTGATCCTGGACGGGTTCAGAGGGCTCGGCAGCGCCATTACCAGCGTAAGCGGCCTCTTCGTACACATCAGCGGTCTCGTTCGCCATGGCCATAGTGTGTTGCGGCTCCGCCATAGCTTCGGATCCTTCAGCGGACGCCGCGTGACTTGTCATCGCGCTCTGCCACGTTTGCGGTTTTTGCCGTGCTGCGTCGAGAATGTGGGACGCAAGTTGGTTGAGCTCGCGGCGCAGAAACTCAATTTCTTCGCTGCTCGTCCGTACACGTTCCAGTTCTTCCTGGGCTCGGGACAGCTCGGCCGTGAGCCGTTGGCTCTCTGCGACTGCTTTAGAGTCTTTCTTGCTCGAGCCGCGGCCCGACGCACCTCCGCTCTCGAGCGAGAGCCGGAGCTGGTCGATATCGGCGCGCTGATTATGGACAGTCGCTCGGGCGACTTTCAGCGCGTCCGACTGGGATGCGATCGTCGTACGCAATTCGGCATTTACTGTTTCCAGGTCCGTTAGGGCTTTCTTCGCGGCTTTGAGGCGGGCGTCGAGATCTGGCAAACGCCGCTTTATGGTCTGCTGCAAAACCCGATTGGCGTTCTCAGCCTCATGCAGCTCGCCCTTCGCAGCCTCCAGACTGCCATTCAACTTCTGAATTTCGACCCGACGCTTGTTCGCTTCGATCAGCTCGCGAGCAGCCTTCTCCTTCGACTTATCGAGGGCAACTTCGACCTTCCGAAGCTGAAGTGCAAAGTCAGCGCGTATTTGATCTTTGTCGGCCTGAATCTCGGCAAGTGTCAGGGGCATAGTGGCTTCGAGGCGGCGCGTGGTGAGCTTCACCGCCCGATTCCACAAAGGTGGCGCCAGCATGAGGCCGAGAAGGCATCCCAGGAAGAAGCCCAACGCTCCGAACATAAACCACTCGATCATCAAGGCCTTTGGTTCCTTGAAATTGGAGCCGGATTTGCCCCCGGAAAGGGCTCTGCCGACGAACGCTCCATAAGCCCCTTGTGCAGGAAGCCGATGCCACGCACCGAGCCCTATGCGCGAGCCACCCGCGCAATAAGGGGAGGCCATGCCCTGCGCGCCCAACGATCCGAGGCCCGCAAAACTCGCGCTCCGACTTCATTAGCGCCAAATTAGAACGGATTCCAGGTCGGCTGACGAGTATACTTCAAGTAGCCGATATTTGCGCCCAGTCTAAGGCCGACCCCGGATCGGATCGGGGCGAGGACAAGATCGTCCCGGGCCAAGTAGGTGACGCCCACGCCGCCCACCAAGTAGGCGGAGCCGTCTATGCCGGCAAACTTGTCATAGATCTGGCCCGGATCCGCCAGATTGTATACTAAAACCATGGTCTTGGAGCCTTCGGCACCGAAGTCGTAGCCCAAAGACGGGCCCTGCCAGAAGACCCGATACTGCCCGCCATTTGTTGTGTGCAGCGTCCCTTCGCCGTAGCGAAGGCCCGCAACGAACGCCCCCCCGGCTTCCTCACCAACGATATAGCCGTTCGGGCGCCCCGATTTCTGGAACGTGTACTCCACCGCACTGGCGAAGCCGGAGGAGATTTTGCCGAAAAAGCGATGTCCTGCGCTCTTGATCTCCTCGGGCGAGAAGCCATCGTCACTGTCTAGTCGCTCCGATGCATAGCCCTGCGCCGCCACGTAGGTTTGGCTGGGTTGATAACCCGGTGGTTGGTAGGCCTGTTGGGGTGCAGCAATAGGGGCCGATTGCGACG
Organism: Methyloceanibacter sp.; assembly: GCA_029287395.1. Lineage (GTDB taxonomy): Bacteria > Pseudomonadota > Alphaproteobacteria > Rhizobiales > Methyloligellaceae > Methyloceanibacter. Next base: position 12,046 of record JARFRF010000049.1, read on the forward strand.
CGTTCGGGTCGTACCCCCCAACGGCCGGAGCGACACCGCCGCTACTTTGTACAGGGGCGTTCTGGACCGGGATAGTGCCGGAATTCGCGCCGTATGGCGCGCTCTGCGCCTGCGAGGCAGACGCAAGAACCGAATTCAGAAGAATCGCCGAAAGCGCGGCGACCACGATGTAGGTAGTACGCATGACAAAAGACCTCGGACGTGCGAGCCCGCTTGATGACCGGGCGCAGAGGCGTAAGGCCCCGCTCTCGATTGTTGACCGAAAGGGTTACCAAACGGTGGAAGGCTTACCGCGGCGTTAAGATGGAGCGGCCCCATGCGACAAAGTTCGCGTTCTTTAGCGCCGAGTCCGTTTTGCCATATCTGAATCTGGCGCCGCGTGTATTGACGACATGGCCGCCGGCCGCTTCCAAGACGGCCTGCCCGGCTGCTGTGTCCCACTCCATCGTGGGGCCGAGGCGCGGATAGAGGTCCGCATTGCCGCGTGCGATCTCCAAGAACTTGATGGACGACCCGGCAGCCGTACGTTCAGTGACTGAATAGCCCTCCAAGAACTCCTCGGTCTTCCGGTCCAAGTGAGAGAGGCTCACCAGAGCCGTGATCGCTTCTGGGTGGGCAGCCCGCGCATGCAGACGTTTGTGACTTAGGGCGTTCAAGTCTGCACCGTCTTTGCTCGGTGCCATGGAAGTCTCGATCGCCACACCATCGGCAATGGTGACGGCAAGAAGATTCCGGGCAGGCGCGTACACCAGGCCGAAGCAGGGAAATCCATCGTCTATCAGCCCAACATTGACCGTGAAATCTGTACGCTCCTTGATGAATTCTTTCGTGCCGTCCAATGGGTCAACGAGGAAAAAAGTCTGGCCCAAGGACGCCTTGCGGTCAGTTGTCGACTCTTCGGACACAATTGGGATGTTCGGTGCGAGCTCGCGCAGCGCGGTCTCAAGTATTTCATTGGAATCCCGATCCGCCTGGGTCACCGGAGACTGGTCGTCTTTGTACTCGATCTCATCCGTTGCGCCATAGTGGGCCATGATCGCGGCGCCGGCTTTTGCGGCTGCGCCGGTTAAGACTTCGGCGGCGACATGGAGGTCGAGGACGGGCGTCCCCTCGGCAAGCGCCGCTGTTGTATGTCTAGGTGCTGACAAGGCAAGATGCTCCAAAGGGCGTTGATTCGAAAAAAATCTTCGTGTTTCGATGATTGCTCCCTTCCTGTAACAGAAATTCGTACACAGGCCATGATAACTGCGCATGAGTCTTGCTGGCGCGAGAATGGAGAAAGCAATGTCGGAGCCGATTGTGCTCAACGATCTCGAGCTGGCGGCACTGGTTTCGAGCCGGATATGCCATGACATCATCAATCCGGTCTCCGCCATCTCCAACGGTTTGGAGATGCTGGCGGAGGAGCCCGACGACGAGATGCGCGCCGCGGCGATGGATCTCATTCTGAAGAGTGCCAGCCAGGCATCCGCCAAACTTCAGTTTGCCCGCATCGCTTTCGGGGCGGCAGGATCGGCAGGCGCAGAGATTGACACGCGCGATGCGGAAAAGGTGGCGCAAGCGTTTGTTCAGACGAGTGAGAAACATGACCTCGTGTGGGACGGGCCGGCGCTGATCTTGCCCAAGAACAAGGTCAAGCTATTGCTCAATTTGGTCGGGCTTGGTCTCGCTGCATTGCCGCGCGGTGGCACCATTAACGCGGCAATATCCGAGGACGGGGGAGAGGTGTCCTACACGATCACGGCTACAGGCAAGGCGGCGCGTCTCAGCGAAAAGGCGGACGCACTTCTTGTGGGCGAGGCAACAGGGGAAGTCGATGCGCATTTGATTCAGCCTTACTACGCCGCGCGTGTGGCACAAGCGTCTGGCATGACGGTAACAACGAGTTCCGGCGAAGACGAGGTCGTGTTACGAGCGCAATAGCGCAGCTAATACAACCCTTCGCCAAGAATGGCCCGTCATCGCGCGCCTGACTCAAATGTACGAAGCAGACACAAAACGGCCGGGGCAAGCCCAGCCGTCTTCGTGTCCAACAATCGAAAGTCGGAGTGACCTAAGCGGCGGCCTCGTCGGCCTCTGCTTCTTCCTCGGGATTGCGCAGCACGTAACCGCGGCCCCAAACGGTCTCAATGTAGTGCTTTCCGCCTGTCGCCGCGGCGAGCTTCTTGCGCAGCTTGCAGATAAATACGTCGATGATCTTGAGTTCCGGCTCGTCCATGCCGCCATACAGATGGTTCAAGAACATCTCTTTGGTCAGGGTTGTCCCCTTACGCAAAGAGAGCAGTTCCAGCATCTGGTATTCTTTACCTGTGAGGTGCACACGCTGACCGTTAACGTCGACCGTTTTAGTGTCCAAGTTAACCTTTAGGCCGCCGGTCTGGATGACTGACTGGGCATGCCCCTTTGAGCGGCGCACAATCGCGTGGATGCGCGCTACGAGCTCGTCCTTATGGAAAGGCTTGGTCATATAGTCGTCGGCGCCGAAGCCTAGACCGCGCACCTTGTCTTCGATGCCTGCAAGACCGGAAAGGATGAGTATCGGGGTCGATACCTTGCTCACACGCAAGGATTTGAGGACCTCGTAACCGCTCATGTCCGGCAAATTCAAGTCGAGAAGGATTATGTCGTAGTCGTAGATCTTGCCGAGATCGACGCCTTCTTCGCCGAGATCTGTCTTGTAAACGTTGAAGCCTTCGGACTGCAGCATCAATTCGATGCTCTGCGCCGTCGCGCTGTCGTCCTCGATCAGAAGAACCCGCATTCTAATTCCCCCGTATTCTCATGTCCTGGCTGTCCCCTGACCCAAAACGTCGGACGCTCGATTGGTTAATTTCGAATCAAGAAGTTAATGTCCAATAGTTAACAAAAACTAACCAACAGGGTAGTGTTAACAACATCCGCTAACCAAGATTATTTATGCGTACGTCTTCGCCAGTTACATCGATTAGGCGGATACGACTCTCATGGTTTACCGGCGCTTAAGTCCTGTCGGCGATGATCTTGATTCAAGGGACGGGGGGACCGGTCCTTGAGACTTGGTGAGAAGCCGTTTGGGGGCGCCTGGCTTTCGGTTTGCTCTGCGCTTGGTAGTCGGCTCGTGTCAATTTGGGGAAGTAGCGTTCGCGCCGAAACTGCGCGGACCCGAACAGGCTTGAGGGTATTGAGTTATGAAGTCACGCGATGGAGTCATGCGTCTAAAGCGCTTCGAGGTCGATGAGAAGCGCCGGAAGGTCGCTGACATCGAGTCTATGATTGCCGAATTTAACGATATGGCTGTGGACCTCGACCGGCAGATCGCTGTCGAGCAAGAGCGCGCCGGCATCACAGACGTCAATCACTACGCCTATCCGACCTTCGCAAAGGCAGCCATACAGCGCCGGGACAATCTGGCGGTGTCGGTGGCGGGGCTAGAGGCGAAGTTGGCTATGGCCAAAGGCGAACTCAAAGAGGCAGAGGACGAGCTCCGGAAGATCGAGGTTCTTCAGGGGCGCGATGTCGATCGTGGGAGGGTCGAGGAGCCCGAGCCCGATTTTGGCATGATCGGTGTCGCCCGCGCGGGCTAGCTGCGCCTCAGAAGCCAAATCAACAGAAAGACTACGAACCGGCGGTGGACCTCCACCGCCGGACTCCGTTAGATGTTGGCGAACCCAAAGTTTTTGCCGCGCGCGGAGGTCTCCTCATGCCCTCATTCGATATTGTCTCTAAGACAGACATGCCCGACGTTGACAATGCCCTCGCGAATATGACGCGCGAGATGAGCCAGCGTTACGATTTTAAGGGTTCGAATTCCAAGATCGAGCGAAACGAAGGCGTCATCGTCATCCACGCCGACGACGATCTAAAGCTCAAACAGATGCACGAATTGCTGCAAGGCCATCTCGCCAAGCGCGGAATCGAGCCAGGCGTGGTCGCTTATCAAGCCGTCGAGAAGGCCGCCGGCCAGTCGGTCCGGCAGAACGTTCTTCTTCGTCAGGGTATCGACAAGGAACTGGCCAAGCGCATCGTGAAGGAAGTAAAGGGTAGTAAAATCAAGGTTCAGAT
>JARFRF010000051.1 GCA_029287395.1 Methyloceanibacter sp.
GGGCTACGCCGGCCAAAAGATCGCGGCGGTTCGTGACCGGCTTGTCAGTGCTCTTTGTGCCAATCGTGCTTGAGGGGGACTGGGTCATTGTTTTCCTCACTCGCGTTGTCACGCGTTTCAACGCGCTAAATAGTTACGTTACTAGGAAGGCAGCGGATCTTCGTCGTCAGGCCCCGAAAGACTTTCGGGTCCCTCGCCGGGCAGTTCGGTATCAATTGGGTCCGGCGCGAGCGGGCTGTCTGGGTCGTCGAGCGGTGTGAGATCCTGACCCTCTTCCGTCAGGTTCATGCCGCCACCGAACAGCTTCCTGCCGTCTTTTCGATGGATATCGGCACCATCTTTGCCGATGTCGATCTGGATTTCAGAGCCTGGCATTTCGTCGTTTTGAAAGGCCTCGGTATCGGGGTCCGCCAGCGCGGGCGTAAGGCCTGCGGCTGCAACCATCGCGGCAACTGAAGCAATTGCCTTCCACATGCGCGTACCTCCCATTTCGACTCACACTGGCATTGTTAGCACGGCCTTCAATCCGCCAAGTGACGATTCATCAAGTTTGATGTCGCCGCCGTGAATACGCGCGATATCCCGAGCGATCGCTAGTCCCAGACCCGTCGATCCAGAGTCTTGATTCCTCGCATGGTCAATACGATAGAAGGGCCGGAAAACAAGCTCCCGCTCTTCCTCCGGAATGCCGGGGCCGTCATCCTCTACCTCGATCGTCAAGACCCCATCAGTCTTGGCCGCGGTAATGCGAATGGTGCTCGCAAAGCGTGCGGCGTTGTTCACAAGGTTCGAGATTGCTCGTTTGAAAGCGTGTCGGCGGACGCGCACCACAAGCGGCTCATTCTTGATACGGACCTCAACAGTTTTGCCCTCGAGGTCCGCCTTGCCACCATGAGCTTGAGAACTGACCTCGCCCAGAACCTCGCCCACATTCACGGAACCGATGGCCTCGCCTGAATCGCCTTTCGCGAACGCCATGTAGTCTTCAAGCATAGCCTGCATCTCGTCGATATCGGCGCGCATGGCGTCAACTTCTGAGGTTTCCTCCAGTATTGCGAGCTGTAGCCGAAAACGCGTCAATATCGTTCGAAGGTCATGACTTACCCCAGCGAGCATGAGCGTGCGTTGTTCCACATGACGTTCGATGCGGTCGCGCATCTCGACAAACGCGTGGGCCGCCTGGCGCACTTCCCGCGCGCCGCGCGGCTTGAATCCCTGAGGCATGGGGCGTCCCTTGCCGAAGCTCTCTGCGGCATGGGCCAATCGCAGGATCGGCCGAATCTGATTGCGCAAGAACAGAATCGCGACTGTGAGGAGGACAACCGATGTCCCGAGCATCCACACAATGAAAATGTGTGAGTTGGATGCATAAGTTTTGCTGCGCCGCGCCAGCACATGCATAACAGCGTCATCTAGCTTTATGCGAATGTCGACAAAGTCGGATCGGCCAACAGTGTCGATCCAGAAGGGGCGGCCGATGCGCCCCTTCAATTCATCGGACAACGTTGAGTCGAGCAGGTCGAAGAACGGCTTTGATCGGACTTGCGGCAATTCCTCACCCGGTTCGAACCTCACACGCAAGCCGAGATTTTTCGCCGCCAGATCTGTGAGCGTATCGACGTTATGCTGCTTCGGCAGCTCATTGTACATGTCGATCAACATCGCAATGTTCTGCACCGTTCCGGTCGACAAACGATGCGTGACGGTTTGCCAGTGACGCTCTAGGAACACGAAGGTCAGGACGGACTGGAGCAATACCATCGGCGCGATAATGATGATGAGTGCGCGCGCGTAGAGACCCTTCGGCATCTGTTCGCCAAAGCGCGCCAGCAGCCATCTGAGCGGTCCTTGCCGCTCGACTTTGGCGTGCTCCTCAGGGAGAGGGCGGGCGGTATCGGAGATAGCGCTCATCATTCAGAGTAAAGTATGTACCCTTTGCCGCGCACGGTCTGCAGGTAAACAGGGTTTGCCGGATCGTTCTCAATTTTTCGCCTCAAGCGATTGATTTGGACGTCTACAGCGCGTTCGCCGCCGATCTCAATATCCTTGTTCGACCCCTTCGCGAGTTCATGGCGCGATACAGGCGTTCCTGGTCGCTGCGCGAAGTAGCGCAAGAGTTCGCGTTCACGTTCAGTCAGGCGCACGGTTTCTCCATCGCGCTGTAGCTCGCCGCGGCTGATATGAAAGATGAAATCGCCCATGCGAATTTCGCCCGACGGTGCGGCCTGGGCGCCGCGTTTTAGGATGTTGCCGATGCGCAAGAGCAGCTCGCGTGGATCGAAGGGCTTGGCAAGGTAGTCATCAACGCCAGTCTCCAAACCTTCGATGCGGTGTTCAGGCTCTGCGCGCGCTGTGAGCATAAGGATCGGTATCTGGTTGTCCACCCGCAGCGACTTAGCAAAGTCGATGCCGGACTCCTTTGGCATCATGACGTCGAGTACGATCAGATCGAATGCAAGGCTGCGCATATGCGCACGAGCGCTCTCCGCGTCGATTGCTACGGTCACGCGAAAACCGTGATCATGAAGGTAACGCGCCAAAAGATCGCGAATGCGGCTGTCGTCATCCACGATCAGGATGTGCGGTGCGTTGTCTTCCGGGCCTAACCCGGTCTTGTTTTTGGTGCGCGTTGCCGTGTTCAACTGGGTTTGCCCTTGTCTTTTCGCAGCGCATTTCGCGCTTCGATATTCGTTATGGCGGAAACTTTGGGCCGATCTTCGGCATTGATCATCGATTCCAGAAATCTGCGGACTGCAGTCTCCCCTTCCGGACCGGCAGCTTGCAGCGCCGCACGAAGTCGGACCATTTGCGGTGCGGCCAGCCGCTGAGCCAGCGCTTTTCCGCTTTCGGTCGGATAGAGCAACCGTTCCCGGCGGTCTGCGGCGCCGGCCTTTTGGGTGATGTATCCTTGATCGATGAGCTGCTTGAGAACTCGGGACAGGCTCTGCTTGGTGATGTTGAGGATATCCAGCAGGTCGGCGACGCGAAGGCCGGAGTTTCGGTTCACAAAATGCAGGACGCGATGGTGCGCCCGGCCAAATCCGAAATCGGCAAGGATCGCATCCGGGTCGCCGGTGAAGTCGCGATAGGCGAAGAAGAGAAGCTCCGCAAACCCATGCAGCTGTTCCGTAGCCAGAGCCTCGGCGGCGAGGTCTTCGATACCGAAGTCTTCATCGGCCAGTTCCTTTATGGCCGAGTCTTCGGTCGTGTTTTTCTGTGTCTCCGTGTCGGTCACAACCATGCCGTTCGCGCGAAGCCCGATGTGTCTAGTTCTCGGCCTCTAATGGTCGAGAGAAAAAGGTGCATTTAGGTCAGTCATGTTGACACATATTTGGGCTTGGATTATGTCAGCCATGTTGACTTAATGCTCCTTGATACGCCCCGGCGGGCCCTCGCGCAATTGCTCCGAACAGGGGTCGTGTGGTTCGTTCGTTCGGGGCATGTCTTGTGCGCGAAGACGCTCGCGGGACAAAGGGCGCGCCCCAGTCAGTGGAGAAAACTCATGCCGGGCTTTGATGAGCGCGACGGCCTCATTTGGTTCAATGGAGAGATGATCCCCTGGACCGACGCGCGAGTGCACGTCCTGACCCACGCTTTGCACTATGGCAGCGCTGTATTCGAAGGCATGCGTGCCTATGACGGCGAGATCTTCAAGCTGACAGAGCACAATCAGCGTCTGCGGGAGTCAGCCGAGATTCTCGATTTCGAAGTGCCCTATACCGTCGCTGAACTCGACAAGGCGGCGCGTGAGGTCATCGTCGCAAATAAGCTTTCTGATGCCTATGTCCGTCCTCTGGCTTGGCGCGGCAGTGAGCAGATGGGCGTTTCCGCCCAAAAGACGAAGATCAACGTGGCCATAGCCGCTTGGCAGTGGGGCGCCTATTTCGATCCGGCCGCGATCGAGAAAGGCATGAAGCTCTGTTTCGCCAAGTACCGTCGCCCTGACCCCGCCACGGCTCCCGTACACAGCAAGGCCGCGGGCCTTTATATGATTTGCACCGTCGAGAAGCACCGCGCAGAGAATGCCGGCTTCGCGGACGCGGTCATGTTGGATTGGCGCGGCTACGTTGCCGAGTGCACAGGAGCGAACATGTTCTTCGTGAAAGACAACGTGATCTATACGCCAATCGCGGATTGTTTCCTCGACGGCATCACCCGCCGCACGGTCATGGCGCTTGCCAAGCAGCGCGGTTGTGATGTGGTCGAGAAGCGCATTCTTCCCGAAGAGCTTGCGGACTTCACCGAGTGTTTCGTGACCGGCACTGCGGCGGAAGTTATGCCGGTCGGTTCCATCGGGGACTACCACTTTGCACCCGGCGAAATCACGCGCACCCTCATGGCGGACTACGCGGCGCTCGTGCGGCCAGCGAAAGATATCGCTGCTGCGGGCTAGCCACCGCAACGACCTATTCTTCAGTCTCAGCAAAACTGAAAGACCGATCCGCTTCGCTGGCGCATTGGTGCGGCAGGTACTCGCCAAAAAAATGCGGCGGCTCCCGGCATGGACCGGAGAACCGCCGCAAGGCTGAGATGAGGAAGCATCCAGGCTGGGGCAAGGACGCTTCTGACATTCGGGCTGGGCGGCCGAACGTCATGAGCAACTTCTAGCTGTTTCTGAAACATGCACTTAGTGAATTGTTTGCAGGAAAATACATGCACATTACTCAAGAGCAGAGGCGCGGTTGTACGCGGTCCCGAATGCAGGGGACGCCAGATTAGGCTATTAACAATCTAGGAATAAAAGCCTATGCTAGCAAGCCGCCATAGTGTCGGGTCAGGAGAGGGCACCCGACGACTTTCGGTGCCGCTGCGTCGACGCAGATTTCACCGCGCAAGGAGCCGACAGAAGCCCTTTCTTTGCGCGCAAGCGTGCTAGGGTTCGCGTCCCATGAAAGCGTTCGGCGAACAGTTTCAGCAGCGTGAGGCCAAGGAGCCGGATCGGCCCGAGCCCACAGGGGGCGAAAGTGCGCGTGAGCTTGCACCTGACTTTGACGAAGCATTCCGCGCGAGGCTCTACGATCTGCTGCGCTGGCGACGGGACGTGCGCCGCTTTAAGCGCGAGCCGCTCCCCGATGGCACGATCGAGCGCCTTCTGGGGCTCGCTTACCTTGCGCCTTCTGTGGGACTCAGCGAGCCGTGGCGTTTTGTTCTGGTGGAAGATCCTTCGCGCCGCGCCGCGATCCGCGCGAACTTTGAAGCCTGCAACGCCGAGGCGCTCTCCCAGCAGGCACCTGACCGGGCAGCGCTATATGCGCGGCTGAAGCTGCAAGGCATGGACGAGGCGCCGGTGCAGATCGCGGTCTATGCGGATCGCGAGACCGTACAGGGCTATGGGCTTGGCCGCATGACCATGCCCGAGACCATCGACTACTCGGTGGTAACGGCGGTGCACACATTCTGGCTCGCGGCGCGGGCGGAGGGTATTGGCGTCGGCTGGGTCTCGATCATCGATCCCAAAGGCGTCACGACGGCACTGGATGTGCCAGAAGACTGGATCTTCATCGGCTATCTCTGTGTGGGCTATCCGCAAAC
>JARFRF010000074.1 GCA_029287395.1 Methyloceanibacter sp.
TTGTCGAACAAGGCTGCGAGAGGCTGTTGGTGTTTCCGCTTTATCCGCAATATGCTGCTGCAACCACCGCTACGGTCAACGACACTGTTTTCGATAAGCTCAAATCGATGCGTTGGCAGCCGGCACTCCGCACGGTTCCGCCGTATGCGTCCGACCCTGTGTATATCGAGGCCATTGCGGACTCGATTCGGCATCACCTCTCGACGCTCGATTTCGACCCCGAGGTCATTCTTGTCTCCTACCACGGTCTTCCGAAGGAGTATGTGACCAAGGGCGATCCCTATCAGTGCCAGTGCCTGGATACGAGTGACGCGCTTCGGGCAGCGCTCGGTCCGCTCGGAGACAAGCTTATGACGACATTTCAGTCCCGTTTCGGGCGGGCGGAGTGGTTGCAACCCTATACGGACAAAACTGTTGAAGCGCTCGCCCGCGAAGGCGTCAAAAGCATGGTTATTCTGACGCCGGGTTTCGCTGCTGATTGCGTCGAGACCTTGGAAGAGATCGATGGGGAAGCGCAAGAAATCTTTCTTGAGCACGGCGGTGAGAAGTTCAGCTTTATTCCTTGCCTCAATGACTCGGAAGGCGGTATTCGCGTCTTGCTTCATCTCGTCGAACGCGAGTTGAAGGGATGGATCGACTGACTTTGGAGCCATAGCCAATGCTGCGTTCTGCCTTTTTGGGGCTTCTGCTGACGATACTTCCAAGCACCTGGGCGATGATTCCGTCTGCTGCCGTAGCCCAAGAGCGCCTGGTTCAAGAGCGGTGGGCCTATATTGACGTCGTCGGCGCGCCTGGCGATGGCGAAGAGGCTTTGGAGAACGCCCTCTCAGATCAGCTTTTGAATCGTGGCTTCGCCGTCACGGGCACACCAGCCGCGCAAGCTTACGAGATACAAGGCATGGTGCGTCTGTTCCCGGCAGGACGCGGTGAGCAGACGATACGGATCGATTGGACCGTCTTCGGTCCTGAGGGCCTACATCTCGGTAACGTGACGCAGACCAATGTGATTCCGAAAGGGTCGCTCAACAGGCGTTGGGGGCCCGCCGCCGAGGCCGCCGCTGCTGCGGCTGCACAAGACATCATGCAGTACATCCCGCAGTGACCGTGGCGGCCGTCCTTTTCTGAGACCCGCTGTCGTCTCTTCGAACGACACCTCAAAACCGCCTCGCGCCCCACCATCTATGGTGAAGCCGTAGGAGGCGGCAAACGGCGGTTCTTAGGCGATCTGCACCTAGGCCAGTTGCGATATTCCGGAGATCTCCTGGGGGATTGCGCCCGAAACGGTGTCTTTCGCCCACTGTCCTGTGGCCGTCCGTGTACGTCCTGAACCCGTGACGCTTACGTCCGTAAAACCTGCTTCGGTCAACTTTTGGGCGACCGTTTCGTTTGACGCCATGCTCTGAAGCATACCAAGTGTGATCGTCGCCCGATAGCGCTTGCCCTTTTCCACCGTAAAGTCAGCCATTTGATCTCCGAATTTTAGTGTTGAGAATGGCCAAGTCCTGACCACTCACTTAGTTCTTGGCGAACCAGTCTTCAATCATTTCGCGACCTGCCTCGTCGAGGAACAGTTGCAGCTTGGTTCGACGCATAAGAAAATCCTCCGAGGTGCCTGCATCCTCTACCGACGCGACGTGCTCGAGTTCCACACGAGGGACGCCAGGAGCAATTTCCTCTGCAAGGCCTGGATCGGTCTGGAGCTGACCGTAAAGCGTTTCGATTTTGTCGCCATACGTGAAGGCCCAGCGCTGCCGTGTATGCTGCGAAACGACGGCGGGCCCCTCTGCTGCCCGAGCGAACAACGTCTTTCGATCGAGAGTGCCGCCATACTGCGGAGTATTCCTCGTCCAGGCCGGTCCCATCTCAAGGCCCATGGAGCGGAGCCGAGCCAACACTTGTTCTGCTGTCGCGCGGTGAGTAGTTAGCTTGCCCCCAACAAGCGACAAAAATCCGCCGTTACCTTGCGTGCTCGTTTCAAGAGTCACTTCGCGGCTTATGCGACTCGCGGCCTTGTCTGGACTGCCATGCAACGTTCGCAAGCCCGCCCAATCGAAAACGATATCGCTATCGGCAACCGGTCCGCCGGAGCGAGAGAAATAGCGATTATAGGCATCGAGCAGGTAGGCCTTCTCCTGGTTGCTGCAGACAGCATGGCCCGGAGCCCCGGTTTGAGGAATGTCGGTCGTCCCAATCATCAGAAAATTTCCACCAAGCCAGGGAATTGAGAAGATTATGCGCTCGCCTTCGTCCTGCAACGTGTAGGCGCAGGTCTCTGCTGGCTCTGGCATCGGCACAACGATATGGCTGCCGCGCACGAAGCGGATGTTTTGAGGGGAGGGCCCATGCGGGATCATGGCATCCAGCTGGCCCACAAACGGGCCCGCCGTGTTGACGATGAAACGGGCTTCGACTTCGTTGGTTCCGCCCCGCTCGACTATCGTTGCCGTGTACCCATTCGCAAGCGGTACAATCGCCGTCACCGTTCGGCGATTAGCGATATCGGCGCCGCGGCCGCGCGCATCCAGAGCAGCGCTCAGAGTCAGCCGGGCATCATCAGCATGGGCATCATGGTAGTGCAACACTGCTTTGAGATGGTCGTGACGAAGATAGGGAAGAGCGTCGATTTCACTCTGGGCTAGGCGCCCGCTTCCCGGCATTTCACCTCCAAGCGAGAGAAGGTCATAAAGCGCCAAGCCTGTGTGCACAAACCAGGCACTGCGCTTCTGCCAGGCAAAAATGGGAAGCAGAAACTTTAGTGGGGAGACCAGATGCGGTGCGGTCCTCAACAGGCCGGCACGCTCAGAGAGGGACTCTCGGACGAGTCCGAATTCCATGTGCTCCAAATAGCGCAACCCACCATGGGCCAACTTGGATGAAGCCGAGGAGGTGAAGCTGGCATAGTCTTCTTTTTCGGCCAGCATGACTTTCAGACCACGCCCCGCTGCGTCCCGTGCTATCGCGGCGCCATGGATTCCTCCGCCCACCACCAAAATATCGACCGAATTAGCGGGCATCCATCTTGATCTCAGTTTGAGCCAGCGCCTCTGCCGAAAATCGGTTAGACTTGCTTCGGTGGGCTTGGCTGTGGGGGTGGCCGTCTTTACTCCGTAGCACTAGTTTTCCAGGAATTGCATAGAGAATCGCTCGCATAAGAAGGACAACATGGCCGATATTGTCATCGTCAATCCGCGTTTCGAGATCTCCTTTTGGGGGCTTGAACACTGTATGCCCCTGTTCGGAAAGCAGGCCAATCTCCCTGTCGCCTGTCTCGGCCTCTTGGCTGCTCTCGTACCAGATCATCATGACGTGACACTCATTGATGAGAACGTTGAGGAGATCGACTTCGATCGTCTCGGGCGTGCGGACATGGTCTGCGTTACCGGCATGAACATACAGGGGCGCCGCCTCATCGAGATTTTAGAGGAAGTGCGCGCACGCGGTGTCATGACAGTCGTGGGCGGCCCTATGGCCACGGTCGAGCCGGAGGCGCTTGAAGAGCTGGCGGATGTGTTGTTCGTCGGAGAAGCAGACGAGACTTGGCCTGAGTTTTTGGCTGCTTGGGAAAAAGGTCAGCATAAGTCTCGTTATGAGCAAGGAGAGAAGACCGACGTCACGAAGCTGCCCGTACCACGTACGGACTTGTTGAAGATCAACAGATACATGTTCGGCAGCATGCAGATTTCGCGCGGTTGTCCATTCACATGTGAATTTTGCGACATCATCGTCACGTTTGGCCGTCGTCCACGCCTCAAGACCAGCGAGCAAGTTATCGCCGAACTCGAGGACTTCTTGCAGGCAGGGTTCAAAATGGTCTTCGTGGTTGACGACAACCTCATTGGCAACAAAAAGGCCATCAAAGCCGTGCTGCGCGACATTATCAAATGGCAGCAAGCACGCGCATATCCGCTGACCCTGTTCACTGAGGCCTCTCTCGATCTCGCCGAGGACGAGGAGCTGATGGAGCTCATGGGGCTGGCAAACTTCCAGAACGTCTTTATTGGGATCGAAACGCCCAACGAAGATTCGCTTCGCGAGACCAAGAAACTACAGAATGTTCGGCCCAATGCCGGCTCGCTAATCGACCGTGTGCATCGTATCCAGGATCACGGCATCGATGTGTGGTGCGGTATGATTGTGGGCTTCGATCATGATGACCCCACGATTTTCAAGGCTGTGCCCGAGTTTCTGACGAGGGCAAGAATATCGACCGCGCTCGTAGGTCTCTTGCATGCCATCCCCACGACGCCGCTTTTCAAGCGGCTTAAGGAGGCGGGGCGTCTCAATGATGAGCAAGACCATGACCGTTATGGTACGAATGTCATTCCACTGGGCATGACGTCAGAAGAGCTGAGGGAAGGCTTCATCGAGACGATGCAGTCTTGCTATGATCTGGACGCTTATTTCGAGCGCTTGGACGCGCAGTTCTTCGATCAGAACTTTAAGTTTACTCTGCATCAGCTACCCTACTGGTCGAGCTGGCGCATGGCCTGGGCGAAGCGCAGCTTTTTGAACTACGTGCGCTTCGGCGTCGTGAGTTCCCGGCTCTTGGCTCTGGTGAGGGACACTGTCCTGCGAGATCGTTATCGCCAACAACTCAATCGCATTGTCAAGGCCCGTTGGCGCGAGCCCCATATTCTCTTTATCTACGCACTAAAGGTGGCGACGCACTATCACTATGCAGAGCTTGTCCGGGCAATTGCGGATGTCGACCCCGTAACGGGTGCGATGTCAGACGCGGGCAAGCCGTTCTCTCGGTCGCGCAAGATCGATGCTTCGCCTGATAAGAAGTCGAAAGAACCGATTGCTGCTTAGCATTAGCGAGCCCTGCGCCTCAAACAGCCTAAGCAACGCCCGCGCGGAGCAAGTCGTGGATATGAACGAGCCCCACAGGCCGGCCATCCTCCACGACGAACAGGGCTGTGATGGCCGACGCATTGATGATCTCAAGAGCCGCGCTCGCCATGACGCCGCGCGTCACGGTTTTTGGCGCTGGTGTCATGATTTCCGCCGCGCGCCGATCCAACAGGCTGTCCCCCATATGCCGCCGCAGATCGCCATCGGTAATGATGCCCCGCAAAAGACCGTCCTGATCTACTACGCCAAGGCACCCTAGAGCTTTCTCGGTCATTACAACGATGGCTTCTGACATAACCGAGTCGGTCTGCGTTAGCGGGAGGTCCGCATCGCGATGCATCAAGTCGTCCACGAACTTTAAGCGAGCGCCGAGCTGGCCGCCGGGATGCAAAACGCCGAAGTCGATAGCTGTGAAACCCTTGCTCTCCAAGAGAGCGATCGCTATCGAGTCGCCTAAGGCCAGCTGCATCATGGTTGATGTTGTTGGGGCAAGCCCGTGCGGGCAGGCTTCCTTCGATCGAGGCAGAGCCAAGACAACTTCTGCGGCCTTAGCCAGAGTGGATTGCGCGTTCGAAGTAACCGCTACCAGCGGGACAGCGAAGCGGCGCGAATAAGACAGGATATTCTCTAATTCGACCGTCTCTCCGGACCAGGAAAATGCCAAGATCGCGTCATCCGGGGTAATCATGCCAAGGTCGCCGTGACTCGCCTCACTCGGGTGGACGAAGTAAGCCGGCGTTCCCGTAGAGGCCAGGGTGGCGGAAACCTTCACGCCCACATGGCCGCTCTTGCCCATGCCCGTAACGATTACCCGCCCGCGACAGCCCCTCAAAATTCCGAGCGCGGCGGCAAAGCTCTCCGAGAGTTCGGCCGCGAGCGCTTCCTGCAGCGCGCTTATGCCTTGCGCTTCGAGCTGTAACGTGCGCGTAGCCGAGGCGACGGCCGCCCTGTGGTCTTCGATAATGGATGGATCCCGTTTCAACTCGGCGGACATCGGCAGTATTTTCCCCTCTTCGGCACCCAATTCTACTATTGAATAAGGCACTGAAAGGTCAAGCCAAGCGTGCGCTTGCCTCTCGCCCTTGGGAGCCCCTGCAAAAGTCTCTCGAAGTCCTCGGCCAGCCTCGCCCTGACGCTTCGCGACCTTATTCTTGGGGCCAGCAAAGATAGTACGATCCACTGGGGTCCGAACCCGCCGTCGGGCAGCACCAGACTGGAGTTTTTGGCTAAAGCAGCTTCTTGATTTCGGCGACGACTGTGTCGCGCAAGTCGGCTCGATCGATCGCGAAGGCGACATTTGCTGCCAGGAAACCGGCCTTCGATCCGCAATCAAACGCACGTCCTTCGTACTCTACCGCGAAAAAATGCTGCGTCTCCAATAGGGTCAGCATGGAATCAGTTAGCTGGATTTCCCCGCCTGATCCGGCACCTTGTTCGGAGAGCAAACCAAAAATCTCTGGCTGGAGAATGTAGCGGCCAAGAATTGTGAGATTGGACGGCGCTGTCCCCGGTTCGGGCTTCTCCACCATGCCTGTGACGGGGAAGACATTCCCATCCGCACCTCCCGTCGCGACCACCCCGTAGTTCTGGGTCTGGTCGTCGGGGACGGGTTCGACCGCCAAGATATTGCCGCCACGGCTGTTATAGACGTCAAGCATCTGTGCGAGGCAGCCTTTGTCAGGCGCTTGTACAAGAACATCAGGCAGAATGACTGCGAAGGGCTCATCCCCAACGATTTCTCGCGCGCACCACACGGCATGGCCTAGACCCAGCGGTGCTTGCTGGCGGATGAAGCTCGCAGCGCCTGCTTCAGGCAGGCATTCAGCGAGAGTCTCCAATGCCGCTGTTTTGCCACGCGCGGCCAGCGTTTCTTCAAGCTCTGGCTGCCTATCGAAATGATCCTCGATCACGCCCTTGTTGCGCCCAGTAACGAATATCAGATGCTCGATTCCCGCTTCGCGCGCTTCATCCACGACATGCTGGATCAACGGTCGATCCACCACTGTCAGCATTTCCTTCGGCATCGATTTCGTTGCGGGTAGAAAGCGTGTACCTAGTCCGGCGACTGGAAACACGGCTTTGCGAATGCGAGCAGGCATCGAATCTTCTTTCGAATATGAGGGTGGACCCCGAGCGAATTCGGGTGCAGGAAAGCGGACGTCAAGCGCTACAAAAACGACCTCACTTGTAAGTCCCTAAATCACCTTGCGATAGCACAAAACGCGAGGCGTGAAGCGCAGTTTTTCGGGGGGTTAGTCCATGAGTGTTCTTGTTACAGGCGGGGCGGGGTATATCGGGAGCCACATGGTCCGGGAGCTTCTGGACGCCGGCGAAGACGTTACTGTTATCGATAATTTGACGACGGGGTTCCGCTCTGCGGTGCCGGAACAAGTTCGGTTTGTGGAGGGAAACGCTGGCGATACGTCGCTGGTGGGGCAGCTTCTGGGTGACACGCCCATCGACGCCATCTTGCATTTCGCCGGGTCGATTGTCGTGCCTGAGTCGGTAACGGATCCCTTGGGCTACTACGCCAACAATACGTGTAACTCACGAAACCTACTGGCTTGCGCCGTCGATGCCGGCGTGCCGAATTTCATTTTCTCGTCCACGGCGGCCGTTTACGGCGAGCCGGATCGATCTCCTGCGGCGGAGGATGCGACGCTACGGCCCATTTCGCCTTATGGGAGCTCTAAGTTAATGACAGAAACGATGCTCGCCGACACAGCGCAGGCGCATGCATTGCGATATGTGGCCTTACGCTATTTCAATGTCGCAGGTGCGGATCCGCAAGGTCGGACAGGGCAGTCGACACCTCGGGCCACGCATCTGATCAAGGTCGCGTGCGAGGCGGCTGTGGGCCTTCGTCGAGGGATCGATATTTACGGGACCGATTATCCGACGCCGGACGGCAGCTGCGTCCGCGACTACATCCATGTCACCGATCTGGTCCGGGCTCATCTTGACGCGCTTCGCTATCTACGGGGCGGCGCTGAGAGCGCAGTACTGAATTGCGGTTATGGGCAGGGCTTCTCAGTTTTCGAGGTTGTTGAGGCGGTGAAGCGGGTCTCAGGTGTGGACTTCCCCGTGAAAACAGTCCCGCGCCGCCTTGGCGATCCGCCTGAGCTCATCGCTGGCGCCGATCGCATCCGCGACATACTCGGATGGAGGCCGCGGCTGAATAGTCTCGACACAATCGTTGGCCATGCGTTGGCCTGGGAACAGCATCTCAAGACACAGCGCGACAAGGGCTAATCCGGTCACTGTTTTCCAAGGCGCAAACGCGCCTTTTGAAAGTCATAGAGCCCCGCCACAATCCGCCAAAAGTTGTTCTTGAGACTCGAGGGGTCGTCCATGAGGGGCATGCGGCTTGTACGGACGTGTTTATCGTGCGCGGTGTTGTTGGCGCTTTCGTTGGTATCTTTGCCGGGGATTGGGTGGGGCAGTCCTGAGTCCGACTACCGGCGTGCAGTCGAATCCAGCTTCAAGCAGTGGTTGGAGGGGCTGTGGCCAGAGGCGGAAGCCGCCGGAGTCTCCCGCGCGACCTTCGACAAGCAACTGAAGGGGCTCAAGCTTGATTGGTCACTACCGCAGCTGACGCCGCCTGACCCTGCCTATCCCGGCGGTCCGGCTTTGCCCGCATCTATGAAGCCTAAGCCGAAGCCGCAGGCCGAGTTTGGCGTCCCTCAGAACTACTTCAAGCCGCGTAGCCTGAACGCTCTGGCCAAGACGGGTCGAGCGAAATATCGGCAGTACGCTCCGGAGCTGAAGGCCATCGACGAGCAATTTGGCGTGCCGGCGAGCGTCGTGCTTTCGATTTGGGGTCGAGAGACGGCCTACGGCCGGGCGGCGCTGCCTCACGATGCGGTGACGGCAATCGCGACACAAGCGTTCATGGGGCGCCGCGCCGACGAGTTCAGGCCGCAACTGATTGGTGCGCTCAAGATCATCGAAGAAGGGCACGCGACCCGGGATATGATGAAGAGCTCGTGGGCTGGTGCGATGGGGCATACCCAGTTTCTGCCGGGTGACTTTGAAGAACATGCGGTGGATTTCGACGGCAACGGGCAGCGGGACATATGGCGGTCGGTCCCTGACGCGCTGGCGAGCGCCGGAAATGCATTGCGTAGCCAGGGTTGGGATGACAAGCAGCCTTGGGCCTACGAGGTCACGCTGCCGAAGAATTTCGATTGCACGCTGCAGGGGCCTGACCAAGCGCTCCCGATTAGAGAGTGGATCGATCTTGGCGTCCGCCGCGTCAAGGACCGTCCCTTTCCGGAGGACCGGTTAGGAGACTGGACGTTCCTCGTCTTGCCGGCTGGGATGAAGGGGCCGGCGTTTCTGGCAACAACTAATTTCTCGGTGCTGAAACTCTACAATAACTCGGACGTCTACGCGATTTTTGTCGGTCACGTGGCGGATATGATCGCCTACAACGTGCCGGTCCAATTCGTCGGCAAATGGCAGCCAGTTGAACGGTTCACCCGAGATCGCATTCTGGCGTTCCAAAAGGTGCTTGTCTCCGGCGGGCACGATGTCGGGAAGGTCGACGGGCTCGTCGGTTTCAAAACGCGGCAATCTATCGGCAAGGAAGAAAGGGCGCGGGGTCTCCCTCTGACCTGCTATCCCAGCCACGCCTTAATTAACCAGGTGCTAAATTAGCCGCTGTAATTCTAGGCAGATGCGCAATTGTGGGTTTGCCACGGTTTTGCCCGCCCCACTTGATAACGTCCTAGGATGCGATACATGAATTGTCCTAAGCTATTGATATCGGCCGCTTTATCGGCTGGCTTGGCCTCTGTCTCAGTGGTGGTGTTGCCAGGCGACGCGCACGCAGACAAGTTTCAGAGTTGCGTGAAAAGCTTTTGGCCTGCCGCAAAGCGCGGCGGCGTGAGCTGGGAGACTTTCGAGAAAGCGACAGCGGGCATCAGCCACGATAGCGAGGTGATCGAGTCGGCGAAGTATCAACCCGAGTACAAGAAGCCCATGGGTGAGTATGTTGATCGGGGAGTGTCGCCGAGAAGGCTCTCAACGGGACAGGAGCGGCTCGCAGAATATGGTCCCTTACTCGAACAAATCGAAGCCAGATATGGTGTCGACAAACATATTGTCGTGGCGATCTGGGGGCTCGAATCGAACTACGGCTCCAACAAGGGCGACAAGCAAGTTATCCAATCGCTCATGACCCTCGCGTGTTCGGGCGTCAAGTCGAAGTTCGCCCGTGGGCAGATTAATGCGGCGTTCAAGATCATTCAGAACGGCGATACGGACACCGACAATTTCGGTGGATCATGGGCCGGCGCCATGGGCCACACGCAGTTTATTCCCACAACCTATGCAGCCTATGCCGTAGATTTCGATGGAGACGGACGCCGCGATATCTGGAATACAATCCCGGACGCGCTGGGATCGACAGCGGCCTATCTGAAAAAGTCGGGTTGGCGTGCCGGGCAGACCTGGGGTTATGAGGTGAAGCTGCCGAAGAGCTACACGGCAAAAAGATACAAGCGTGGGAAGTTACGGACCCTGGCACAGTGGCAGAACGCGGGTGTCACGCGGGTCAATGGCCAGCCTTTCCCGCGCCCCGGCGACAAAGCGCAGCTGTTATCGCCTGATGGGCGCAACGGGCCGTCGTTCCTAGTCCTGAACAATTTTCGCTCACTGCTTCGCTACAACAATGCGGACTCTTACGCGCTTGCAGTGGGTCATCTGGCAGACCGGCTGGCCGGCTACGGCCCCTTCGTGCAGCCATGGCCGACCAGTGAGCGTCGTCTCTCAATGGAGCAGCGCATGGAGCTGCAGCGTCATCTAATTGCGCTCGGACATTTGGAGGGCGAGGTAGATGGCATTATCGGTAGCGGCACTCTTGGCGGCGTGCGTTCGTATCAACGCGCGAAGGGCCTGCCCGTCGACGGCTATCCCACGCAAACTATTCTGAAGAAGTTGAGAGCTGACGCACCAGCTATCCCTCCCGCCGCTGCACCCCAATCGACAGGTGCCCTTCCAACGGACCAAGGGCAAGCAGCGCCAGCGAACACCGCCCAGCCGCAGGGCGCGCCCTCTGCGGCGGTTCCCGCCAATCAAGCCGTTATTCCGCCCGCCTCGCCACAGCTTCTTCCGCCGGTGCAACCGGCGGCTGCTCAACCTCAAGCCATGCAGCCTCCGGCAGTGCAGCCTCGGGCTGACCAAGCTCCAGCTATGCAGCCGGCCCCCGCGCAACCTCAGTCCACTCCGTCGCAGACCATTGAGCCCGAGTATTCGCCGCCGGGTCAGCAATACGGTTACGCGATCATTCCGATCCAGCCACGCCCAGCGCCAGCTGGCCAGACCTATTCAAGCAGCGCAGCCGGCGTGCCACCCGCACCGGCGAATTAGTGCTATAGAGGGTGCTACATGTCTTGCTTAGGTAATGTCTGCACCCGCACGCCTCGCTTAGTTGGCTCAATCCTTCTGCTGATTGCGGCACTCGTTGTTCCGCTGGCCCCAAAGCCCGTGCTAGCTCAGGATGCGCTCTCGCACCGAAGCTACATCACACCGTTTCCCAATGGTGATCGCTATCGAGTGGTCGTGCTCGGCGATAAACAGGCCGAGGGACTGTGGAATGGGCTGTACCGTGATTTTGAGGCAGACCCCACGGTCGACGTGCTGAATCAGTCCAAGAAATGGACGGGCTTCACTGACCCCAAGCGGTTCGACTGGAACACTAAGATTGGTCCGATCTTGAAGAACGGCACATACCACGTAGCCGTTGTTCATTTTGGGCTCGGTGAGAACAAGCCAATCCGAAAAGACGGAAAGCTTCTCAAAGTTGGCACGGAGGAATGGCGCGATGCTTACGGCGACCGCGTCGAGACATTTATCCGTCGATTGCGGGACGCGGGATTGGGTGTCTATTGGGTCGGTCTGCCGGTGATGCGGTCGGCGGGCAATCGAGCCGCAGCGGAGCGGCTCAACGAAGTGTTTCGCGAGAAGGCGTTTGTGAACGGTGCGAAGTTCGTCGATACATGGCGTGAATTCGCTGACGAGAACGGCCAGTACACGCTTGTTGGCGTCGATGAATCGGGCCGGCGGCAGCAGATGCGCAATGGCGACGGTTTCACATCAAGGGGCAATTTGAAGCTGGCAAAGCTGTTGAACAAGGAGCTTCGCAAGGATATCGACCTTGCAAAGAAGGAACGCGATATTCCTTTGGCCGGCGATCCTGCGGAACAAGAAAAGGTGGCAAAGGGGCTCACCTCAGCGCCACCGCCAGCTGTACCGCGGGTGTCAGCGGATGGCGGCGCCGAGAATGTTCTACGAGAGGACCAGGTTGGTGATGTCAGCGTTGTGCGGCCAAATCGCGGTGCTGCTGCTCCCCTACAAGATGCTGCTGGCAATGCGGGCGCGGGCGGATCGCGTGACCCCCAGGTGATCACGTCAAATCTGCCTGGAGGGTATACCGCGATTTCTTCGATCTCGGCGGTGTCCGATGTGACGCTCTCTTCGTCGCGACCGCAGCTGCCACTCGCGCAACGGCCCTACTATCGCGTCCTCGTGCGCGGAGAACAGTTGGAGCCGAAATCCGGGCGCGCCGACGACTTCACCTGGCCGCCGAGCTAAGCCATTTGATCTGAAATAGCGTCCTGCCGCTTAGCGGGGTAGCGTGGTCGATCCCATCAGATACTTGTCGATGGCGTGCGCGGCCTGCCGGCCCTCTCGAATGGCCCACACGACAAGGGACTGGCCTCGGCGCATATCCCCTGCCACGAAGATCTTGTCGCGCGAGGTCTTGTAGTCGACGTCATTGGCTTTGACATTTCCGCGCTGGTCGAGGTGCAATTTGAGATCCGAGATCATGCCCTCCTGGACCGGGTGCAAGAAGCCCATGGCCAGAAACACGAGATCCGCGGGGATCGTGAACTCGCTGCCTTCGATCGGCTTCATCTGCTCGTCGAGGCGTACACATTCCAGTTGCTCAACCTTTCCGTCGCCGAGAAAACGGTTTGTCGCGACACTGAAATCCCGAATGGCGCCTTCGGCTTGGCTCGACGACGTACGGAACTTGAGTGGCCAATGGGGCCAGGTCAGCGCCTTGTTTTCCTGCTCCGGCGGTTCGGGCATGATCTCTAGCTGCGTTACGGAGGTGGCGCCCTGGCGGAATGAGGTGCCGATGCAGTCCGAGCCGGTGTCGCCGCCGCCAATCACAACGACACTCTTGCCTTCGGCGGAAATCGACTGAACGTCACCCAACGGTTCACCTGAAACGCGTTTGTTTTGTTGAGGCAAAAAGGTCATCGCGAAGTGGACGCCGTCGAGCTCGCGCCCTGGAACGTCAAGGTCGCGCGGACGCTCGGATCCACCCGCGAGGAGTACAGCGTCGTGATCCCGCTCTAGGTCGCCGATGTTGGTGTCCTTGCCAACTTCGACGTTGCATTGGAACGTCACGCCTTCCGCTTCCATCTGTGCGACACGGCGCTCCACGATGGATTTTTCCATCTTAAAGTCCGGGATGCCGTAGCGTAGCAGACCGCCAGGGTAAGCACTTTTCTCGAAAACATGAACGTGGTGCCCGGCGCGTGCAAGCTGCTGCGCCGCGGCGAGGCCGGCGGGCCCCGACCCAACGATGGCAATCCGTTTTCCGGTCTTGTGATCGGGCGGCTGTGGAACGACCCAGCCTTCTTCGAAGGCGCGATCCGCGATTGCACGCTCAATCGATTTGATCGTGACCGGTTCGTCAATGATGTTCAGCGTGCAGGCCGCCTCGCAGGGTGCTGGGCAAATGCGGCCGGTCACCTCTGGGAAATTGTTCGTGGAATGCAGGTTCTGCGCGGCTTCCTGCCAGTCGGAATGATAGACGAGGTCGTTCCAGTCCGGGATTTGGTTGTTGACCGGACAGCCTGTGTGGCAATACGGGATGCCGCAATCCATACAACGGGCCGCCTGCTTCGTGATGTCCGCATCACTCGGATCGATCACGAACTCTCTGAAGTGGCGCACTCGATCGGCGGCCGGCTGATAGGCCCGGTCTTCGCGGTCGATCTCTAGAAAACCTGTAACTTTGCCCATTCGACTAGGAACTCCGCCCTAACTCATCTCATCCTTGACCGAGCTTCTTCGTCCTGAGAGCCGGCTCTTGCAATCCGTCGTTGCCTACAATTTCCCGTCTCCGCGCAAGCCAATCTCGATCGTGTCAAGACCGTCTAGGTCGGCGGCTTGCTGGCGCGCCATCTCCCGCAACGCGCGGCGGTACTCTACAGGCATGACCTTCACAAACTTCGGCAGATAGCTGGACCAGTTGTCCAGGATATCGCGCGCGCGCGCCGAACCGGTGTAGTGCAAATGGTTTTCGATCAGTTTCCGCAAGCGAACGGCATCGTGACGCGTCATGTCGGTGAGGTCCACCAGCCCGTGCGTCTCCAGGTCCCCACCTTGATGCTGCTTCTTCTCCATCGCATCATCTTCGCTCGGAATTGGCTCAAGCTCCACCATGGCCATATTGCAGCGGCGCTCAAAATCTCCCGTCTCATCGAGAACGTAGGCAATGCCTCCAGACATCCCGGCCGCGAAGTTCCGGCCCGTCGGGCCGATGACAACAACGATACCGCCAGTCATGTACTCGCACCCGTGGTCGCCGGTGCCTTCAACGACCGCCGTTGCGCCGGAATTACGAACCCCGAAACGCTCCCCTCCAACGCCGTGAAAGTAGCACTCGCCCGCAATCGCGCCATACAGCACCGTGTTGCCGACAATAATCGACTTCTCGGGGACGATCCCCGACTCCTCGGGCGGCCGAACGATAATGCGCCCGCCTGAAAGGCCTTTGCCGACATAGTCATTGCCTTCGCCGACGAGGTCGAGCGTCACGCCATGGGCGAGCCACGCGCCAAAGCTTTGGCCGGCTGAACCGTTGAACCGGATCCAAATCGTATCGTCCAAGAGACCGGCATGACCGTAGCTTTTAGCGATCACGCCCGACAACATGGCGCCAGTAGAGCGATCCACATTCTTGATAGATAGATCTAGCTTGACCGGCTTCCTCTCCTGGATTGCAGGTCGGCACAGTTCGATCAGCCGGTTGTCGAGGACGGTCTCTAAACCGTGGTCTTGCCGCTCAGTATTGCTGACGGGGTGCTCTGCGGCGTTTTCCGGTTTGTGGAAGAGCTTGGTGAAGTCGAGCCCGCGCGCTTTCCAATGGTCGATCGCGTTCTCTTTATCCAGCACTTCAGTACGCCCCACCAATTCTTCGAACGTGCGGTAGCCGAGCGCGGCCATGTATTCGCGCGCTTCTTCGGCAACGTAAAAGAAGTAATTGATGACGTGCTCCGGGGCACCAGTGAAGCGTGCGCGCAGGACCGGGTCTTGGGTGGCAATGCCGACCGGGCAGGTATTCAAATGGCATTTGCGCATCATGATGCAGCCAGCGGCGATCAAGGGGGCGGTAGAGAATCCGAATTCGTCAGCGCCAAGAAGTCCACCAACAATCACGTCGCGTCCGGTGCGAAGCCCGCCATCGACCTGAACCGCGATACGGCCACGCAGCCGGTTCAACACCAATGTTTGCTGCGTCTCCGCCAACCCAATCTCCCAGGGAGATCCAGCATGTTTGATCGACGTTAGCGGAGAGGCACCCGTACCGCCTTCAAAACCCGAGATCGTTACGTGATCGGCCATGGCTTTCGCCACGCCAGCAGCAACCGTGCCAACACCGACTTCGGAAACAAGTTTCACCGACACATCGCTAGCGGGGTTCACGTTTTTGAGGTCGTAGATGAGCTGCTTCAGGTCCTCGATGGAGTAGATGTCGTGATGAGGTGGCGGGGAGATCAGGCCGACGCCCGGCGTGGAGTGCCGGACCTTGGCGATCGTCGCGTCGACCTTGTGACCGGGCAGCTGACCGCCTTCGCCAGGCTTTGCGCCCTGCGCCATTTTAATTTGGATCATGTCAGCATTGGCGAGATATTCGGTGGTGACGCCAAAACGGCCCGAGGCGACCTGCTTGATGGCCGAACGCATTGAATCGCCATTGGGCATTGGCTTAAAGCGGTCCACTTCCTCGCCCCCTTCACCCGTGTTGGACCGGCCGCCGATGCGGTTCATGGCGATTGCAAGCGTGGTATGGGCTTCGCGGCTGATCGACCCGAACGACATGGCGCCCGTTGCAAAACGCTTCACAATCTCACTTGCGGGCTCAACTTGATCGAGCGGGATCGGCGCTTGGCCGATTTCGTCAGCATTCCTAATGCGAAACATGCCTCGCAAGGTCAGAAGCTCTTTGTCTTGCTGATTCACGGCGTCGGCGTAGGCACGATACTTCTCCGGAAGGCTACCACGCACCGCATGCTGAAGATCTGCGACGACCTGGGGTCGCCAGGAATGAGCCTCGCCGCGAATCCGAAAAGCGTACTCGCCGCCGACTTCAAGGGCATTCTGCAGGACAGGCG
>JARFRF010000146.1 GCA_029287395.1 Methyloceanibacter sp.
CCCGCCCTCAGCATCACCCCACCACCACCACCCCCGCGCGTTCGGCGCACCGCTGAGCCCTCCCCCGGTACCCCGCGCCAGCCACCCCCCAAGCCTCACCCCCATCCTCGTGCAGGATAGCAATGCCGGCTGCAAGCTGCGCGCCCCTACCCAGCATCCCTCCGACGCTTGCCAACTCGTCCGCGCTTACTACTCAGCTGGGCGGCGCGCGGATCTACAACAAGGCGCCGCAGGCCCAAGCGCTTCCCTACATCACGCTTGGGCAGACAGTGAACCTGGATTGGAGCACTGGCACCGACGACGGTTTCGAGCACGATCTAACGCTTCATATATGGACCAACGCAGACAGTGACGATCCCGTTCATGAGATCATGGACGGGGTGAGGACGCTGCTTCACGATCAGCCACTGAGTTTGGACGGCCATTACCTTGTCAACTTACGCCA
Source organism: Methyloceanibacter sp. (assembly GCA_029287395.1). GTDB lineage: Bacteria > Pseudomonadota > Alphaproteobacteria > Rhizobiales > Methyloligellaceae > Methyloceanibacter. The sequence goes on from JARFRF010000146.1 coordinate 446, forward strand.
TGCGTTCTCCGAGGCTCGGATTGATCCCGATGGCGAGGCGATGCATGGCATCGTGCGGTTTCGCGCGGTAACAGAGCCGCTCCAGCAAGCTGCGGCTTAAGCGTCAAAACAGAATTTTTTCTGCAATGGCCGGGCTTGTCCCGGCCTTTGTTGTTTATTAGGGGTGTTCGGAGGGAACGCCGACCGACGGGGTCTGAATGTCGCTTTGGACAAAACTGGTGAACTTCGTCGAGGGTGTCGACGATGAGACGGACCTGAAGGATCTGCATGAAGAAGAGCTGCGGATCGCTTCGGCCGCGTTGTTGATCAATGCCGGCAGCATCGACGGCAACTTCGACAGCAACGAAAGACAGAAGGTCAAGGCGTTGCTCCAGCGCCGGTTTGAGCTGTCGGCGGACGAGCTCAAGCGCTTGTTCCAAGAGGCGACCGCGGAGGAGCGCAATGCCGTGGATCTTTATCGATTCACAAAGGTGCTTACCCGTGAGTTGGATCAGGACGGACGCAAACGGATTGTTGAGATGCTGTGGGAAGTCGTCATGGCCGACGGCGTTGTGGATGAGTTTGAATCCAACCTCGTCTGGCGCGTCGCCGAACTCATCGGCGTTTCCACCCGCGACCGTGTGGTCCTGCGCAAGATGGTGGAGGCGCGCCTAGCAAACTGACGCTGGCGCACAGCATACACACGAGATTTCGAGGAGCGGTCCCCTGGGGCCGCTCCTTTTGTTTGTCTGGACGCGAGGAAAAAGACGGTGATGAGTTGCGATGCTCGGGGTAGAGTCGAACCATATTGAGTAAGTTGGAAAAGACGTTTGGGGCCAATGTGTTCAGCGAAGATCAGCCCCGGAAACGTTCAGGAGCCGTTCATGGGTGGTGCCTTATGTTTGTGCCCATGATGAGATGTTTGGGACCGGTATGAGCTTTGAGGCGTTCAGAATGTTGGCGGCCATTGTGGTCGTGGGCCTCGCTGCCATTTCGGCGGCAACGCCGGCTCACGCGCAGTGCATGCCGGTGGGCTCTGCCGGCGGCCTCATCTCAAAGAATGGACTAGTTCCCGGAAGAGTGGCGGTCAACAAGGCCCAATCCAAGGGTGGAGGGAAGGTGATCAAGATTGTGCTTTGCCAGAACGGCAACAATTTTGTCTATCGTGCCACCGTCCTCGGCAAACAGGGCGCCGTTAAGAATGTCACGGTGAATGCCAAAACAGGACAGTAGGGTCTTAGCTCGATGCGCGAGGGCGAATGTGTTCCAACAATCGCCACGAGCCTGAGGCACATGCTTCAGCAATTCCGTAATTCCAGACGCCAAGGGAGGACAGTTCTTTGAGGCTTCTCGTCGTAGAGGACGATCCAGATCTCAATCGTCAGCTCGTCACCGCGCTTGGCGACGCAGGATATGCCGTCGATTCGGCGTTCGATGGCGAAGAGGGTCACTTCCTCGGCGATACGGAGCCCTACGACGCGGTCGTCCTCGACATTGGCCTGCCGAAGAAAGACGGTCTCTCGGTCCTCGAGCAATGGCGGCGCGATGACCGCAAGATGCCCGTACTGATTTTGACCGCTCGCGAGCGGTGGAGCGACAAGGTGGCAGGCATGGATGCCGGCGCTGATGACTACGTCGCTAAACCGTTCCATATGGAAGAAGTACTGGCCAGAGTTCGCGCGCTTTTAAGGCGGTCTGCGGGCCACGCGAGCAACGACCTCTCTTGCGGCCCGTTGGTGCTCGATACGAAAGCGGCTCGGGTTACAGTCGATGGTCGAGCGATCAAACTCACATCGCACGAGTATCGTGTGCTGCACTATCTAATGATGCAGCGCGACCGGGTCGTGTCCCGCACCGAGCTGGTTGAGCACTTGTATGAGCAAGACTTCGATCGGGACTCGAACACTGTTGAGGTCTTCATCGGTCGCTTGCGCAAGAAGCTGCCTGTGGATCTGATCAAGACCGTGCGCGGCCTAGGTTACCGTCTCACGGACGATCCCGATGGGGCCTAGCCCGATGGGGCCAAAATCTCTCGCCTTTCGACTCTTCGTCTCCGCAGCCGCGTGGGTCCTCATGGTGATTCCGATTGCGGCGATATTGCTGACGTCGCTCTATCGCCAGAGCATTGAGCGCAATTTTGATGCACGGCTCGACGTCTACATGACAAGCTTGATCGCCGCGAGCACGGCCGAGGGTGGTGACGAACCGGAATCCCCTGAGAGCTTGGGCGCACCACTTTTCGACATTCCATTCTCTGGCTGGTACTGGCAAATCAAGGCTTTGGACGAAGACGAAGAAGGCCTGCTGTTCGCATCCGAGTCGTTGCTAGACCAGCAGCTCGATCTCCCAAGCGACGACGACATTCTTCCTGACGAGACGTTGACTCGGCGTAGCTATGTGCTGGGGCCAGACGATGAGAATTTGCGTATCGAAGAACGTGAAATTCGGCCCGGAGGCCAAGAAGAGCCAGCCTATTCCTATGCCGTTGCTGGGAACTCTGCCGAGATTGATGAAGATCTCGCGCAGTTCACAACAATGCTTGTGTTGGCGTTGGTCGTTCTTGGTGTGGGCCTTACTGTCGCGACATTCTTCCAAGTTCGGTTTGGCCTGCTACCCCTGCGAGCCATCCGCCAAGACCTTGCGGCAATCCGCTCAGGTGACGCCGAGCAGTTGGAGGGTGAGCTTCCCGATGAGATCAAGCCTCTGCAGACCGAGCTGAATGCACTCATCCAATCAAACCGTGACATTGTCGAACGAGCGAGAACGCATGTGGGCAACCTCGCCCATGCGCTCAAAACGCCACTCAGCGTGATTAGCAATGAGGCGCGCGTGCATGACGGGCAGTTTTCGGACAAGGTCGTGGAACAGGCCGAGCTCATGCGAACCCAGATTACGCATCATCTCGACCGAGCGCGGGTCGCGGCACGCTCTGGGGTCATTGGCGGTGTAACGGAAGTCGAGCCCACATTGATGGCTCTGAAGCGCGCACTCGATCGCATCTATGGCGAAAAGGGCATCAGGTTGGGTGTCTTCGTCGATCCCGATCTCAAGTTTCAAGGTGAGAAGCAGGATTTCGAAGAGATGACAGGAAACCTCATCGACAATGCCTGCAAATGGGCTGAAAGCTCTGTCGCGGTCACGGCAAGGTGCTTGGGGGACGACACCATCTGCGTGATGGTAGAAGACGATGGTCCAGGTCTCACACGAGAGGAGCGCGAAAAGGCGGTTAAGCGCGGTCAGCGTCTCGATGAGAGCAAGCCGGGCTCGGGCCTTGGCCTCTCGATCGTTGCGGACTTAGCCCATCTATACAAAGGGCAATTTGTGCTGGAGGACGGGCCCAAGGGGGGCCTTAGCGCTCGGCTAAATCTTCCTGCTGCCTAAGTTTTTTGCAGAACCGGTCCGAAATCTAATTTAGGCCGATTTTCTATTCTTAACACTCCGATGAGAGGTTACACTTAACATTGCGGCCTTTAGCAGAGGGACATCTGGGCCCCTCTGAACTCGGAAAAGACCGATGAGAAGCATTCTTGCAATTGTCTTGTTGCCCTTGGGGCTTGCGGCCTGCGGAACCGGAGGCAACCTCGGCACGGATGCCCTTTGGGGTTCGATGACAGGAAATTCCGGCCCTGCGGGATTGGACGCGCAGGATCAGAAGCTCGCCGCAGAAGCTCAACAAAAAGCGCTAGAGTTTGGCCAGGCAGGGCAGGCGACGTCGTGGAGCAACCCGGCTAACCAGCACAACGGCCAGATCGTGCCCGGCCAACCTTACAAAAAAGGCGATTCTTTCTGCCGACCTTTTACGCATACCATGTTCATCAATGGTGCGCCTCAGACCACGAACGGGACGGCCTGCCGGCAACCTGATGGGCGCTGGAGCCAAGTCGGATAGGACTTAACGACCAAACATTGCCGCGATTTCATCTTTTCGGCGGGGCCTTCGGCTTGCCCTCGCTAGCACCCCTGTCTTATGCCTAAGAAACCCGTCTGAACTCTGAAGGTTAGGGCCTGTTCGTGCTGCTTTGGGTCATCCTGGCGGCTCTCACCGCCGCCGTCTTGTGCTTCCTGCTCTATCCGCTCGTTGGCGGCCAAAAAGCCGCCGATGAGCGCAATGCATTTGATGCTGCGGTCTACCGAGATCAGCTCGACGAAATCGAGACTGACCGTGCGCGTGGACTAATCGGTGAAGCCGAGGCAGAAGCTGCCCGGCTCGAAGTCTCCCGACGTTTGCTGGCCGCGGATGAGAAGGGTGCGGAAGCTGCGAGCGACGCTGCACGCGGCGTGCTGCCTCGCGTGGCGTTTGTTGCGGTGGCCGTTGGCTTGCCGCTTGCGGCGTTGAGCGCATACCTCTTCTACGGCTCTCCGCGCTTGCCCGATCAGCCTTTGGTCGCGCGGTTGACTGATCCCGCAAACGAAAAAGACATCGGTGTTCTCGTCGCTCGAGTCGAGGCGCGGCTGCGCGCGAAGCCGGACGAGGGTGCTGGGTGGGATGCCATTGCACCAATCTACTTGGGTAGTCAGCGCTATGCAGATGCAGCGGATGCCTATCGCCAGGCTATTCGACTACTTGGCCCTTCGGCGAAACGCCTCGCGGGGCTTGGCCAAGCCCTTGTGATGGAGCAGCAGGGCCTCGTCACGGAGTCAGCACGCAAAGCGCTTAAGGAGGCGCTCAAGTATGACGAGACGCTCGTTGAGCCGCGTATTCTATTGGCCATCGCAAAAGAACAAGGTGGCGAATTCGAAGACGCGCTGACGGACTGGCGTGATCTGCTAAACCTCCGGCAAGACGATGCGCGCTGGACTGCGATGATTGAGGGGCGCATCGCGAGGGCACAAGCACAACTCTCGGGAGAGGTTCCGAGCGGAGTGGCTCCTCCCGTCCCTCAACCGGGCCCGTCCGCGGCCGATATCGCCGCGGTGCAGAGCATGAGCCCCGCTGAGCGCCAAGCCATGGTCGATAACATGGTTCAAAGACTGGCGGAGAGGCTCGAGACGAACGGTGACGATTTGCCAGGTTGGCTTCGCCTCGTTCGCGCGTACTCAGTACTGGGAAGAAGCAATGATGCTAAGGAGGCATTGGCTCGGGCCAAGGATCAGTTCCGGGGGAACGCGCAGGCAATTGAAGAGCTTGATATCCTTGCGGAAGATTTAGGATTGACTTCATGACACGCAAACAGCGCAGGGGGGTATTGATCGGGACATGCCTTGTTGTTTTGGGCGTAGCCGTTGGACTCGTCTTATACGCGATGCGCGACTCCATCGTGTTCTTCTACAGCCCTAGCGACATTGCGAAGATGGAGATTACGCCGGGACAGCGAATCCGGCTCGGAGGCCTTGTCGAGACCGGCAGCGTGAAACGAGATGAGGGCACCACCGTTCGCTTCGCGGTAACGGATGGCGCCGAGGTTCTCCCCGTCACCTTTACCGGTGTGCTGCCGGATCTATTTCGGGAGGGGCAGGGGGTCGTGACAGAAGGCGCATTAATGCCCGACGGAACCTTCAAGGCCGATAACGTGCTTGCGAAGCATGACGAGAACTACATGCCGCCCGAAGTTGCTGCCAAACTAAAGGAGCAGGGTATCTGGCGCCACGGCGACACTAACGCGGAGGTCAAGACGCAATGATCGCAGAGACCGGCCACTACGCTCTTATCCTCGCGCTTGGTGTTGCCATTGTTCAGATGGTTCTGCCGATTATCGGAACGCGCCTCAACGATCCTCGGTTAGCGGCCGTTTCGATTCCCGCTGCGCAGCTTCAATTCATTCTCGTCTGTGTCGCCTTCGTGGCTCTGACGGTCGCCTATGTCACGTCCGACTTCTCTGTTCTGAACGTCTGGCAGAACTCTCATTCGGCCAAGCCGATGATCTATAAGATCTCCGGCGTGTGGGGAAACCATGAGGGGTCGATGGTCCTTTGGGTGTTGATCCTGGCGTTGTTCGGTGCAGCCGTCGCCACGTTCGGCTCCAACCTTCCCCGTCGACTGCAGGCGAACGTGCTGGCGGTTCAGGGCTCTATCGCCGTAGCGTTTCTGCTCTTTATCGTCATGACGTCCAACCCGTTCCTGCGGATCGATCCGGCGCCATTCGACGGACAGGGGCTGAACCCGGTCCTTCAAGATCCCGCGCTGGCGTTCCATCCGCCATTTCTCTATGCGGGCTACGTCGGCTTCTCCATGGCATTCTCTTTCGCGGTTGCCGCACTTATCGACGGCCGTATCGATGCAGCCTGGGCGCGCTGGGTTCGGCCGTGGACGCTCGCGGCGTGGATGTTTCTGACACTTGGAATCGCGATGGGCTCTTGGTGGGCCTATTACGAGCTCGGCTGGGGCGGGTTCTGGTTCTGGGATCCAGTTGAGAATGCCTCCTTCATGCCTTGGCTTGCGGGAACAGCGCTTCTTCACTCCGCGCTTGTTATGGAGAAGCGGGACGCACTAAAGGTCTGGACGGTACTGCTGGCCATCATCACGTTTTCTCTGAGTTTGATGGGTGCGTTTTTGGTTCGCTCAGGCGTGCTGACATCCGTTCACGCCTTTGCAGTGGATCCCGAACGTGGTGTCTTCATTCTGGGCATAATGGCTGTCTTTATCGGAGGCTCCTTCGCGTTGTTTGCCTGGCGTGCCCCGACATTGTCGCAAGGCGGCTTGTTTGCGCCCATCAGCCGCGAGGGTGCGCTGGTCTTAAACAACCTTCTGCTGACAGTCTCGTGTGCGGCTGTCTTCGTCGGCACGCTCTACCCCCTCGCTTTGGAGGCTGTGAGCGGGGAAAAGATCTCGGTTGGTGCTCCGTTCTTCAACCTCACTTTTGTGCCGTTGATGATACCTCTTCTTATGGCCGTACCATTCGGCCCGCTACTTGCCTGGAAGCGCGGTGATCTACTCGCGGCCGCGCAGCGCCTGACGGTTGCGGCAGTCGTGAGTCTCGCCGCGATGATTGCCATCCTCGCTACGCATCAAAGTGGCCCATGGCTGGCGCCGCTCGGTATCGGTCTTGGCTTGTGGCTCATCGTTGGCGCCGCGACCGAACTCGCCACGCGGTCAAAGCTGACGGAGGTGAGCTTGGCGGAAAGCTGGCGGCGCTTGCGCAATCTTCCCCGCGCGGCCTATGGGACAGCCTTGGCTCATGCGGGACTTGGCGTGATGGTGCTGGGTCTCGTCGGAACCACGGCCTGGCGGAGCGAGCGGATTGAGGCCCTTGTGCCGGGCGGCACTGTCAATATCGCAGGCTATGAGCTCACCTTCCAAGGTGTGAAAGAGAGGCAGGGGCCGAACTATAAGGAATTGGCCGGCCCCTTTAGTGTGACACGGGCCGGCCAGCCGGTTACCACGCTGATCCCGTCCAAACGTGCCTATTCTGTCGAGAAGAGTGCGACCACCGAGGCCGGGATCTACAACAGCTGGCGCGGCGATCTCTACATCGTGCTTGGTGACCCGTTGAAAGATGGTGGCTACAGCGTGAGGGTTTATTTTAACCCGCTAGTACGGCTCATCTGGCTTGGCGCGTTGCTCATGTTCTTGGGTGGGGGCGTGTCGCTGTCAGACCGTCGACTGCGGGTAGGGGCCCCCAAACGCGCCAAGCCAAAGACGCAATCGGCCCTATCGGCGGGCAACTCACCATGAGCAACCGCCTGTCGCTGGTTCTCGCGGTTTTTGCGGCATTCATACTCGCTGCGCCAAGCGCGCACGCCGTTCAGCCGGACGAGGTGTTGAAGGACCCAGCGCTAGAAGAGCGGGCGCGGGCGTTGTCTGCGGGATTGCGCTGCCTCGTTTGTCAAAATCAGTCAATCGACGATTCCGACGCTCCTCTAGCGAAAGACTTGCGTGTTCTTGTGCGCGAGCGGCTCTTGGCGGGAGATAACGACGAAGAGATCATTGCATTCGTGGTTTCGCGCTATGGGGAGTTTGTGCTGCTGAAGCCGAGGTTTACGCCCTATACGTGGGTGCTGTGGCTGGCGACCCCGCTTCTGCTAATCCTGGCCATCGGCGGCATACTTTACGCCTACATCCGGCGCGCAACGGCCACAGCGACCCCGTCGGCTTTGACGGAGAGCGAGCAGGCCCAGTTAAACCGACTGCTTGACAAGAGGGCCGTCAACGGAGCCGACAAGATGTGATCGCAACTTTTTCCCAAGACAATTGCGCGCTCAACCTTACTGAAAATTAATGACGCCGAAACCGCAGCGTAATTGGCGGTTCCCTATATTCCTAAGATCACGATGAATTTCCGGCTTGTCGCAGCACTGCCGGAGTGGTTTTGCCGTCCCAAGAGAGGGGAATCGAATGACATCTCATACGAACCCAGCAGCGAACGAGAACAACCGGTCGCGGAAGTTGGTTCGAAGGCCCGTTATCCTTGCCGCTACGGCGCTGGTCGCCGCAGGGGCGATTGGCCTTTCGTTCAACCCGCGTGTGCCATTGGCCGTCGCCGAAACGGCCCAGATGCAGCAGACGATCGAGACGCCCTATGGACGCGCTCCACTGTCGTTCGCAGATCTGGTGCAAAAGGTGAAGCCAGCAGTCGTTAGCATCAATGTTAAAGGCGAGACCAAGACGGCATCCAACGACGATTCACCCATTCCTGGAATGCCAAACCTGCCGGAAGGCATCCCGCGGGACTTCTTCGAAAAGTTCTTCAAGGGGCAGCCCAAGGGGCCGTCGAGGCGCATGCCGAGTCTTGCGCAGGGATCCGGCTTCTTCATCTCTGAGGATGGGTTCGTTGTCACCAACAACCACGTCGTTGAGGATGCAGAGGACATCACCGTCACGATGGAAGATGGCGAGAAGTTCGATGCAAAGATGATCGGGTCAGATCCACGCACGGACCTCGCGCTCATTAAGGTCACTGACGGAAACGGAAAGAAGTTCCCCTTCGTAAACATGTCGGAGAAGTACCCCCGAGTTGGCGACTGGGTGCTCGCGGTCGGAAACCCGTTCGGCCTTGGCGGGACGGTTACAGCCGGCATCGTATCGGCGCGTAGCCGCGACATTGGCTCTGGCCCCTATGACTATCTCCAGATCGATGCTGCGGTGAACCGCGGCAACTCAGGTGGCCCAAGCTTTGACCTCGACGGCAATGTTGTCGGCGTCAACACGGCGATCTTCTCGCCGTCCGGCGGCAATGTTGGTATCGCGTTTGCCGTGCCGGCCGCGCTTGTCAAGGAAGTCATCGCCGATCTGAAAGATGACGGTAGCGTCGATCGCGGTTGGCTCGGTGTGGTTATTCAAAACGTGAATGACGATATCGCCGACTCGGTAGGCTTAGCCAAGGCGAAGGGCGCTATGATCACGAAGGTGACCGAGGATGGCCCTGCCGCCGACCAGGATATCAAGGCTGGCGATGTCATCGTTGAGGTGAATGGCAATGAGGTCAAAGACTCACGCGATCTTGCTCGTAAGATCGCCGACCTGGAGCCTGACACGACGGTGAACCTCGCGATTGTCCGTTATGGCGACCGGCGCGAAGTCAACATGACACTGGGCTCGTTCCCAAGTGCCAAGAAGTTGGCATCGCTACGGACCGAAGAGCCCGCTGACGAGCCCGAGCAAGTGGAGAAGCTAGGCCTATCGCTTGCGCCGGCTGGTAAGATCCCGGGCGCCGGCGAAGACGGTGTAGTGATTTTGGAGGTTAACTCCGAAAGTGATGCCGCCGACAAGGGCTTGAAGCCCGGTGACATCATTCTCCAGGTCGCCGGCGTGGCCGTCTCAAATCCGAGCGATGTGGCAAAGGGACTAAAGAAGGCGACCGAGTCGGCCAAAGGTGAAAAGGACGAAGTTAAGGTGTTGATGCAGGTCAAGACCGGCGACCAAACGCGCTTCGTCGCGCTTTCCCAGAAGAAGGGCTAGAATCGCCTCTCTTCTGTTGGACGGCGGCGCGGTTTTCCCCCCCAAACCGCGCCGCCCGCCCTTTTTTGCTTCCCCTCGATTGATTAGACTCGAGAGTCCAGACTAAGAGCGAGAGTGAGCTGAGGCGATATGCGGGTCTTGGTAATCGAGGATGATCTCGAAACGGCAGCGTTTCTAAAGCGGGCCCTTAAAGAGTCGGGCCACATTGCCGAGCACGCTGCCGATGGTGACTCCGGCCTCGAGCTTGCAAAGGCGAATGCGTACGACGTCCTGATCGTGGATCGCATGTTGCCAAAGCTCGACGGACTCGGTGTCATAAAAGCTCTGCGTACAGATGAAATACATACTCCGGCCTTGATCCTCTCGGCATTGGGAGAGGTCGACGATCGGGTCAAGGGATTGAGGGCCGGCGGCGACGATTACCTCACGAAGCCGTATGCGTTCAGCGAATTGCTCGCGCGTGTTGAGGTCCTCGCGCGGCGGACATCGCCTGAAGAGGGTTCCACCCGGCTCGCGGTTGGCGATCTTGTCTTAGATCGCCTGTCTCACAAGGTGACACGAGCGGGCGAGTCCATCTTATTGCAGCCGCGAGAATTTCGTTTACTTGAGTACTTGATGAAGCACGCGGGACAGGTCGTTACACGCACAATGTTGCTCGAGAACGTCTGGGACTATCACTTCGACCCGCAAACAAATGTTATTGACGTCCACATTTCGAGGCTCCGGTCGAAGATCGATAAGAACTTCGAACAGCCGCTCCTCCATACGGTTCGCGGTGCCGGTTACACAATCCGTGACAGCGCTCACTAAATTATTCCGAACGACCACCTTTCGTCTGTCACTGACGTATTTCGCCTTATTCAGTGCAGCGGCCATCGTGGCAATCGTATACCTTTATTGGAACACGACTGTTTTGCTGTCCCGCCAGTTGAACCAGACGATTGATGCGGAGCTCAAGGGACTAGCAGAGCAGTATCGGGCGGGCGGGCGTGATCAGCTTGTGCGGATCGTCGCGCAACGCAGCCGCACACCCGGCAATAGCCTCTACCTGGTCGCGGATGGGAACGAGAAGCAACTTGCAGGGAACCTGAGTGCTGTCTCACCTCAGCTCTGGGACAGCGTCGGGCCGGTCGAGTTCTTCTATAGCCGGCCTGCGCCAGGCGGCATGGAGCAGCGGCTTGCCTTCGCAAATGTCTTCAGGCTTCCTGGTGGCGACCGATTGATTGTCGGCCGTGACATCGAAGACCGACGAGAACTCTCGAGACTTATCCGGTCCACGATGTTGTGGGGACTTGGCGTGATGGCTCTCGTGGGCCTTGGCGGAGGCTATTGGGTTAGCCGCCGATTGCTGACCCGAATTGACGACCTCTCCGACACGACGCGTACGATCATGGCGGGTGATCTTTCCCGGCGGCTCCCAGTGAGCGGGTCCGGCGATGAATTGGATCGTTTGGCGGAAAGTCTCAACTCTATGCTTGGCCGTATTGAGCAACTCATGGCCGGCATGCGCGAAGTCTCCGACAACATCGCACATGATCTTAAGACGCCTCTGAACAGGCTGCGCAATCGCGTGGAGGAGGCACTGCGTGAGCCCTCCGATGCCGCAACCTATCGCGATGCACTAGAACGAACAATCGAAGAGGCTGACGGCCTCATGAAGACATTCAACGCGCTCTTGTCTATTGCGAGGCTCGAAGCTGGGACCGGTGGAGACGACCGGGATAATCTCGATCTATCGGCACTTGTCAGCGATGCAGCGGAACTCTATGAGCCCTTTGCCGAAGAGCGGGGTATTGCTCTGAAGGTGGATCTTGCGGGCAATATTCCTGTGCGTGGCAACCGGCAGCTTCTCGGGCAAGCCATCGCCAATCTCATCGACAACGCATTGAAGTACGGCTTGGTGCCGGCGAGCCAAGCGAACGGTCATGCATCCGAAGTCATCGTCCGAACTTGCAGCCATGACGGAGTTGCCGAGGTCGCGGTTTGCGATCGCGGCCCCGGGGTTCCTGAATCGGAGAGAGAACGTGTTCTGAGCCGCTTCGTGCGTCTTGAAGCTAGCCGTTCGGAACCTGGCAGCGGTCTCGGATTGAGCCTTGTCGCGGCGGTGGCGAGGTTGCATGGTGGGTCCTTGAGGCTTGAGGACAATGAGCCCGGCCTCTGTGTCGTGTTTAGCCTTCCGCTAGAGAACGACACACAGCAAGCGAAGACGGCGGACGAACCGTCGCCAGAAGGAGAGCTGAGGCCGACTTGACGGCGTTCGCCGAGCAGATCTGTGAATCACCCGAAGTTTTCGACGCCGATCGCGGCGCCGATGTGCTGGCGACCGTGCGGGGCGGCTTGGTCCAAGATCCTGGCTCTGCGCGCGCGATCGAGTTCCTGGATTCGCCGAAGGTTGCTTCGTTCCTCACGGCTGTCTTCTCTGGTTCGCCCTTTCTTGCTGCTTTGTCAGAGCGCAGCCCGGCTCTTCTTGCTGCGTGCTTGACCGAGGATCCCAGTACACATTTGGAGCAGGCAGGTGCGAAGCTCGAAGCGAGTATTGCCGAGGCGCCTTCTGAAGCAGCCGCCATGGCTCTCTTACGGGAATTCAAGAAGCGCAGCGCATTATTGACGGCGCTTGCCGATCTTGGCGGTGTCTGGACGACAGCCGAAACGCTTTCGGGCTTGAGCTACGCTGCCAATATCTCGATACGGACAGCAGTCCGCTATTTGTTCCGCAGGGCCCACGAGGCGGGGCGATTGTCTTCGGCCGATGTCGATGGATATTTCGTCATCGCCATGGGAAAGCTCGGAGCCATGGAGCTGAATTACTCATCCGATATCGACATCATCGTTTTTTATGACCCAGAACGGGCGGGACTCGCAGAGTCCGAGGAGCCCTCGGCCTTCTTTGTCAAACTAACCCGAGACCTTGTGCGCTTGCTTCAAGAGCAGACCAAGGACGGCTACGTGTATCGGACCGATCTGCGACTGAGGCCGGATCCCGGTGCAACACAGGTTGCGCTCTCGACCGAGGCGGGTCTGATCTACTACGAGGGCTTCGGCCAAAACTGGGAACGCGCAGCGCTAATCAAGGCGCGCGTGGTGGCTGGAGATGAGGGGCTCGGAGGTTCCTTCCTTGATCAGCTCTCCCCCTTCATCTGGCGAAGGTACCTAGATTTTGCAGCCGTGGCTGACATCCATGCGATGAAGCGCCGCGTGCATGCACATAAGGGCCACGGCGCGATCGCTGTGCGCGGTCACGATATCAAGCTCGGACGCGGCGGAATTCGCGATATTGAGTTCTTTGCTCAAACGCAGCAATTGATCGCCGGCGGACGTCATCCCGAGCTGCGAACACGCGGAACCTTGAAGACGCTTGCCCGGCTTGCAGAAGACGGTTGGATAGAATCCGAAGCGGCCGAGGAGCTGTCTGAGGCCTATTTGTTTTTGCGCCGGGTTGAAAACCGTATTCAGATGATAGGGGACCAGCAAACGCATCTCGTCCCAGCAGAACCTCGTGACTTGGATCGGCTTGCGCGGCTTTGCGGCTTCTCCGACACGGACGCATTTGGCGACGCGCTGACTTCACGTTTTGAGTGTGTCGAGAAGCACTATGAGGCGTTGTTCGAAAAGCTCCCTCAGCCTCCGTCTTCGGTTCCCGGTCTTATTTTAGGAGACGAGTTCGACCCGGAATCCCGCGCGGCCCTTGAGAGCCTTGGTTTTGAGAATCCCAGTGCCGCGATCGAAGCGATCAAGGCCTGGCAGGCTGGCCGTTATCCCGCCACGCGCAGCGCCAAGGCGCGGGAGCGGCTGACAGAGTTTTTGCCAAATCTTCTCGAAGCCTTCAGTCGAACGGCGCAGCCCGATCTTGCCTTGTCAACCTTCGACAAGGTTATGGCCAACATGCCTGCAGGCTTGCAGCTTTTTTCACTTCTATCGGCAAATCCAAGTCTGCTTCGGCTGGTGGCGGACATAATGGGTACAGCGCCTCGGCTCGCCAAGATTCTAGGACGACGGCCTCGTCTATTGGATGCCGTACTGGACCCCGGTTTCTTCGGAGACGTTCCGACCAAGGAACAGCTCTCAGCTGTGGTTGGCAGTTCTCTGGCCCGTGCGACAGACTATCAGGATGCCCTTGACCGTGCTCGTATCGTTGGCCGCGAACAGAGTTTCCTTATCGGCGTTCGTGTAATTTCAGGAACGATTTCCGCAGAGCAGGCGGGTGAGGCCTATGCGGTTCTCGCCGACACTTTGATACAAGCCTTGTCCGACCGTGTAGGTGAGGAGCTGGTGAGTCAGTACGGTCGTTTGCCCGGTGGTATGGCGGCGGTATTGGCGATGGGCAAGCTTGGCGGTGAAGAGATGACCGCCGCGTCGGACCTCGATCTGATCACCGTCTATAACTATATCGGAGAGAATGCGGTATCGGACGGTGCGCGGAGTCTTCAGGGCCCCCAGTACTACACTCGGTTTACGCAGCGCTTGATTGCGGCTTTATCGGCGCAGACGGCCGAAGGTGCGCTTTACGAAGTCGATATGCGGCTCCGCCCCTCGGGCAGCCAGGGACCGGTTGCCACCAAGCTATCTGGGTTCATCGAATACCAAGAGCGGTCCGCCTGGGTCTGGGAGCACTTGGCATTGACTCGCGCGCGCGTGGTTTCAGGGCCAGATACATTGCGTGAGGCAATCAACGCGGCCACTCGGAATGTACTCACGCGACCGCGCGATCGTAGCGCCGTCGCTGGAGAGGTCCACGAAATGCGCCGAAAGATCGCGGTTGAAAAGGGGACCAGAGACATTTGGGATCTTAAGCAGGTTCGTGGCGGGATCGTTGATCTGGAGTTCATTACGCAGTTCCTCCAGCTTGTGAGCGCGGCCCGTCAGCCTGATATTCTGAACCAGAACACCGAAGTCGCTCTTACCAAGCTCGCGGCGGCACATGTTCTTGAACCCGCGGACGCGGAATTGCTTATACCTGCCGCGCGGCTGTATCAGTCGTTGACGCAAGTTCTGCGGCTTTGCTTGGAAGAGAGTTTCGAGGCCAGTGAGGCGCCGCAAGCGCTGCGAGATCTGTTGGCTCGGTCCGCCGATATGCCTGATTTTGCGACGTTGGAGGCGACGTTGAAAGAGACGCTGGCGCGCGTACACAGCGCCTTCGATCGGCTCATTGTATGAGGTTAGCTCAGGCGCTCTTCGCCAGCGGTTCCTCAACATTGGCCGGACGTGGAGTGCGGATAGGTAAGGAGCATGTCACCGTCGTGCCGTAACCTTCGCGACTCTTGATCTCAATTGTCCCCCCGTGGAGTTCCACCAAGGCGCGGGAGATGGCAAGGCCTAGACCGCTCCCCTGATGGCTCTTAGAGAACTGGTTCTCGACCTGTTCAAAAGGTCGGCCGAGCTTGGCGATATCGGTCTGCGCGATGCCGATACCCGTATCCTTTATGGCGATCTTAAGCTGGCCATTGCTGCGCGTGAGCCGAACATCGACGCGACCGCCGTCCTGAGAGAATTTCACAGCGTTAGAGAGTAGATTGAGGAAGATCTGTTTTAGATATCGCCGATCCGCTTGGATGGGGAAATGCTCCGGACCTTGACGTTCTAGTGCGATGCCGCGCTCCGCTGCCGCTTGGCTCACGACCTTCATGCTGTCTTGGACAATGTCGGCTACATCTACGTCACCAAGATCGAGGGTCATGCGGCCAGCTTCGATCTTCGACATGTCTAGGATGTCATTGATGACTTCGAGGAGGTACTCGCCGCTGGAATAGATGTCCCGCGCATACTCTTGATACTTTTCGTGACCGAGCGGACCGAAGAGTGACTGCTGCATGACTTCGGAAAAGCCAATAATCGCGTTAAGGGGTGTGCGTAGCTCGTGGCTGATATTGGCGAGGAATTCAGACTTGGCACGGTTTGCGGCTTCAGCTCGGTTTTTCTCCAAAGCGTACTTTTCAGCCAAGTCCACGAGTTGCTGTTTTTGATGCTCGAGTTCGCGGCGCGACAATCGGAGTTCCGCAACACTTGCGCGGAGTTGGTGTTCGCTCTCTGCATTCTTCGTCTGGCTTTGTTTAAGGTCTGTGATGTCCGTGCCAACACTCACGTAACCGCCGTCGCGCGTACGACGTTCATTGATGTGCAGCCAGCGGCCGTCCTCAAGCTGAGCTTCGTATGTTCGCGACTGGTGGTCGTTCTTGTTCGCTACAGCAAAGCGCTTGGATACAATCGGCTCGGAGGCAGCGGCGATGACTTCGTCATAAGAACTGCCGGGCTGCACCATGTCGTCAGCAAGGCCGTGAAACTGCTGATACTTGCTGTTGCACATCACCAATCTGTTGTGATTGTCCCAAAGGACGAAGGCCTCGGAGATGGTTTCTACGGCATCGCGCAGTCGGGCGTTAGCGTCCGCGGCTCCTGGAACCGCATTGGGGTCAGCCATCACGGCCATCCCCGTTAGGTAGGGCTCACCTGTATCTGCGTCGCGCGTAATGTGTCCGCGCAGGCGAGTCGTAACCCAATGACCGTCTGCATGACGCAGCCGGAAGCATTGATCGAAAAGGTTGAGGCCTTCGCGGAGATGGCGGTCCAACTCGGCCCGTAGGTCGTCATCACGATGCAATTTGCTGGCGAGCGTCCCATAGGACATCATCGATGAGTCGGGTTGTAGGCCGAGCAGCGCGTACATTGGCGGCGACCAATCGATATGGCCTCGTGCCAGGTTCCAGCGCCATACTCCGCAGCCGGGGATGGCTTCTGTTAGCTCACGGGTAAGCGCGTCGGGCTCTCGCGCCTTTCGAATTGGAGCAAAGTACCAGAATGCCCCTGCGAACAGCATGAGGAGCAGGCCACCGCAAATAAGCAGCAAGACTTCTATTGTGGCGCCGCTACGCCATCCGGCAAGCGCGCTTGCGACTGGCTGAATGAATGTCAACTGCGCGTCGGTACGCGGAACGTTGCGTACCGTTACCAGCGCATCCGTGCCGTCGTTTAAAGCTATGCGCATCACGCCCGCGTCAGCGCCCATAATGGTCAAAGGCTGACCTGGGCCGAGGACTGTCAGCAGATTGCCCTGATAATGGCTGCCGATCGGTACGCGAGCCTGAATGCTGCCTGCGGCATCAGACAACAGTACGACACGACCCTCGCGCGCGGCGCGAAGAGGCAGACTCTGCGCCAGTTCACCTTGCCAATCGGTGCCTGAGGCCAGGACCTCGGCACGGAGTTTCAGAGAGGCAATATCAGCGTTCAGAGCCAGCTGCCGCTGAGCGGCGGTCATCCGAGCGTCCTTACTGGAACCGATCTGATAGTTAAAGCCGAGGCTTGCGACGATTAGGAAGCCAAAGACGAGGATAGGAACGAGTTGGCGCAACCTCTCCTGTGATGGGAGGTGTTGATCGACGAGCGCGCGGATGTCCTGCCATCGTGGCCCTGTGATGGAATAGATCCCCGCACCTCGCGCAGGACGAGCCCGCGCCATTGGGTCCCCTTTCTTCTCCTGTCGCCGTCTCGGAGAAGTTGCCGCATCTCCGAATCACTTCTGTCCATGGAATCGAGGACTGAAGCATCTGTCTAGTAAAAACCTGTGGAAATTAGATTAACAACTCGTTGACAGAGAGAAGTGATTCTAGCTGCCGCCTAACGTTTTCGTCACGATTTCGTAAGCGTCGGTCGACAAACTCGCTGAAGAGAGGCTCTGAAGAGCCTTTTTCGCACGGGACTGCCGCCCTTGCTCCAGGGTTTTCCAGCTTTCGAAGGCGCCCAGTAAGCGCGCGGCGACATGCGGATTGAAACCGTCGATCTCGAGCGCCTGCTCCGCCAAGAAATCATAGCCAGCGCCGTCGGCTCGATTGAAGCCAGATGGGTTCGCCATGGCAAAGGACCCGATCAGGGCTCGGACACGGTTCGGGTTTTTCAGCGAGAACTTTGGATGGCCAAGAAGTCGGCGAACGGTTTCGACCGAGTCGGGCCTGCCCGCACGCGCCTGCACTGCGAACCATTTGTCGAGCACGAGCGGATCGTTTTCCCAGCGCGTGTAGAAGTCGTGGAGCGCCTCGTCGCAAGCATCCGACGGTATATGTGAGAGCGTCGACAGCGCCATGATGGAGTCGGTCATGTTTGTCGCGCTGCGATAGTGCTGAAATGCGAGGTCTATGGCGTCATCCGTGCCGGTTGCAGCAATGAGATCCAGCGCTGCGTTGCGGAGCGCCCGCAGGCCGGCACTTTCCGGATCCGGCGAGTAGGGCCCCTGCGTTGCGTTGCGTTGATAGATGTCTGACAGCGTATCGGCCATGCCTGCGCTCAACGTTGCGCGCAGCGTGTTGCGGGCTACTAGAATGGCGTCCGTATCAACATTGCGCGCAAGTTCACGTGCAATGTCAGACTCGCTCGGCAGTTTCAAAGTCTCGGCACGGTATGTTGGCGCTAATGTCTCGTCACGGAGCGTTGGTTCCAGAGCTTGAGCTAGGCGTGTTGCCTGGGGGCCGCTGACAGCTTCGGCGTCGAGACCGTCTCTTGATGCAGCCGCGATTAAGTCTGTCGCATAGGTCTGAGCCGCCTGCCAGCGATTGAAGGGATCGCTGTCGTGGACCATCAGGAACTCGATCTGTTCCGGCTTCAGACTTGTTGTTACCCGCACGGGCGCAGAGAAATCGCGCAAGATGGACGGCGTTGGCGGGGCAGGAATATCTTCAAACTCGAAGATTTGCTCTCGATCCGTGACTTCCAATAGGCCGTCGGGAACGAGTTCTCCATTTAGCTTGAGTGGCAGTTCGTCGCCATTGGCGCCAATAAGACCTACCTTCAGGGGGATGTGCATGGGCTCTTTGCTGCCCTGACCAGGGGTTGGCGGGACTACCTGGCTTACCTTCAGCCGCGCCGTCTTGCCGTACTCATCGTAATCGAGCGTGCAAGCGATCTCTGGCGTCCCACTCTGCGTGTACCAGCGCATGAACTGGGTGAGATCGCGGCCCGACGCATCTGACATGGCGGAGACGAAGTCCTCTACGGTCGCGGCCATTCCGTCATTGCGCTCGAAGTACAAAGCGATTCCCTGTCGGAACGCGTCCTTGCCCAAAAGTGTCTGTAGCATCCGACAGAGCTCGGCGCCTTTCTCATAGACCGTCGCCGTGTAGAAATTGTTGATCTCGATGTACGAGGCAGGCCGGACAGGGTGCGAGAGTGGTCCTGCATCTTCCGGAAACTGGCGGGCCTTTAGCAACCGCGCCGTAAGAATGCGCATCACAGGGCCCATGCGGACATCGTCAGTGAACTCCTGATCGCGGAAGACTGTCAGTCCCT
Source organism: Methyloceanibacter sp. (assembly GCA_029287395.1). Lineage (GTDB taxonomy): Bacteria > Pseudomonadota > Alphaproteobacteria > Rhizobiales > Methyloligellaceae > Methyloceanibacter. The sequence goes on from JARFRF010000146.1 coordinate 19,533, forward strand.
CTTTAAGGCAAAGCTGAAACCAGTCGCGGCACGTGACGCGGTTGCCGGTCCAGTTGTGAAAGTACTCGTGTGCGATCACACTTTCGATGGAGGTATAATCCCCGTCGCTCGCTGTATCGGGCCGGGCGAGTACGAGCTTATCGTTGAAGATGTTGAGACCCTTATTCTCCATCGCTCCCATGTTGAAATCGGAGACGGCAACGATGTTGAACACGTCGAGATCGTATTCGAGACCGAACCGTTCCTCATCCCAGCGCATGGCGCGCTTCAAGGACTCCATCGCCCAGTCGCAGCGATCTTCCTTGCCGGGCTCCACATAAACACCAAGTGCAACCTCGCGCCCCGAGGCTGTTGTGAATGTATCGTGGATCGACGAAAGCCGACCGCCGACGAGCGCAAAAAGGTAAGAGGGTTTAGGGTGTGGGTCGTGCCAGATCGCATAGTGCCGGCCAGGTCCTGCGACATCGCCTGCGTCGACTGGATTGCCGTTCGAGAGCAATACCGGGACCGCATCTCGGTCCGCTTCAATGCGTACAGTGTAAGTTGCCAGTACGTCCGGACGATCGACGAAATATGTGATTCGACGAAAACCCTCCGGTTCACACTGTGTGCAGTACGTTCCGTTGGAAAGGTAGAGGCCCGATAACTCCAAGTTCGCTTCGGGGTTGCACACCGTTGTGATGTCGAGGGTGAATGATTCCACAGGCGGATTTGGTATCGTGAGCTTTCCGGACGAGAGTGCATAGCGACCGGCCTCGAGCGCCTGACCGTTGACCGCGATGCTCTCGAGTGTCAGCTCCTCACCGTCCAGGACGAGCGGTGTACCGGCCACTGTTCCCGCATTCGGCTCGATTGCGAGACTCGATGAGATACGCGTGTTCTCTGGTGCCAATTGCACGTCGAGGGTCACATCCCTGATCAGGTAGTCTGGCGGCGCGTAGTCCTTGAGAAACTTCGTGGTGCGACTCTCGGCGCTCATCCGTGGGGCCTCCGGTTACAATTCGACACGACGTAGGCGAAGGGCGTTCCCGATGACGGAAACGGACGAAAGGCTCATGGCCGCGGCCGCAATCATCGGTGACAAAACAATGCCGGCGACAGGGTAGAGCACACCAGCGGCAATAGGGACACCAATTGCATTATAGACGAATGCAAAGAAGAGATTCTGTCTGATGTTGCGCATGGTAGCTCGAGCCAGTTTTGTGCCGCGTGCGACACCGCGCAAATCGCTCCTCAGTAGGGTGATGTCTGCGCTCTCAACCGCGACATCGGCGCCTGTGCCTATGGCGATGCCCACATCTGCTTTCGCGAGCGCTGGGGCATCGTTGATGCCGTCTCCCGCCATGGCGACGACTGCGCCTTGTTTCTGGAGATCTTCAACCAGTTCCAGCTTCTGGCCCGGCGTCAGGCCAGCATGGACCTCGTCGATCCCAAGCTTGCTTGCCACCGTTTTGGCCGTCGTCGCGTTATCGCCCGTCGCCATCACGACCCGCAGACCCAAATCATGCAGCATCGATATTGAGTCCGACGTGCCCTCCCGGATCGAATCAGCTACCGCGACGATTCCCGCGAGCCGATTGTCCACCGCGAGAAACATCACGGTTTTTCCCTCTCCGCGGAGTCGCGCGACCGAATCCTTCACGCTGAGAATATTGATGCGGTGGTCATCCATTAGGAGGCTGTTGCCCAGCCGAGCCGCATGACCGCCAATGCTCCCGCCAACCCGGCCAACAACGCCTTTGCCAGTAACGGACTCAAAATCCCGCGCTTTCTCCACCTTGATCTTCTTGTCTGCAGCGCCCTTGAGAATAGCGACAGCTAGCGGATGCTCGCTGCCACTCTCAAGCGCTGCTGCAAATCCAAGCACTTGGCTTTCTGTGTAGCCGTTCACGGCCTCCACATCGGTCACCGTAGGCTTGCCTTCGGTCAACGTCCCGGTCTTGTCAACGATGAGGGTGTCGACTTTGGCTAGTCCTTCGAGTGCAGCCGCGTTGCGAATGAGCACACCGGCTTGTGCGCCGCGCCCGGTCGCTACCATGATCGAAATCGGGGTCGCAAGTCCAAGCGCGCACGGACATGCGATAATCAGCACACTGACCGCAGCCACGAGTGCATAGGCGAGCTGCGGCGCCGGGCCAACAAGCAGCCAGGCGACGAAGGCAAGAACAGCAATTGCGATGACCGCTGGGACGAAGTAGCCGGCAACGTTGTCCGCGAGACGTTGGATAGGAGCACGGGAGCGCTGCGCCTCCGCGACCATGTTCACGACCTGAGACAGCGTCGTCTCGGCGCCGGTCCGGTCCACGCGCATGTCGAAGGAGCCCGTGCCATTCAGCGTACCGCCCGTGACCGTATCGTTCTGCGATTTAGCCACGGGAATAGGTTCACCCGTCAGCATCGACTCGTCGACCTGACTACGACCGTCGACAACGGTCCCATCGATTGGCACCTGATCGCCAGGACGGACGCGTAGCACGTCGCCGACCTCTACATCGCCAAGCGGCACGGTCTCGGTCTCGCCATCAGGGCGCAGGCGCAGCGCTGTCTTGGGTGCCAGGTCGAGCAGGGCCCGGATTGCGCCGCCCGTCTTTTCCCGGGCACGCAGCTCCAGAACTTGTCCTAGCAGCACCAGAGCAATAATGACCGCCGCCGCTTCGAAGTAAACGGGCACCAGTCCGTGAGCATCCAGCATGGTCGCCGGGAAGAGACCCGGCGCGATTGTTCCGACGACGCTATAAATATAGGCGGCACCCGTCCCCAGACCGATCAGGGTGAACATATTCAGGTTGCCCGTACGCACGGAGTGTGCGCCTCGGCTGAAGAAGGGCCAACCGCACCACAGCACGACTGGCGTAGCGAATACGAGCAGCAGCCATTGCTTGGCACTGGGCGAAAGGAAAGGCAGAAGGTTGAGTCCGAACAGATGTCCGCTCATTTCGATCACGGCTATGACGAGCGCAAGCGGTGCGGCCACCCAGAAGCGTCGGGTGAAGTCCACGAGTTCCGGATTGGGTGCGTCTTCCTCCGGAATGCCCATTGGCTCTAGCGCCATACCGCATATGGGGCATACGCCCGGACCCTCTTGGACAATCTCTGGGTGCATGGGGCATGTGTAGAGCACGCTGGCGGGTGCCCGGTCAGACACAAGGAGAGCGTGTCGATCGGATTTTGGTTTCGCTGCAGATTTCTCAGGGCACGCGTCTGACGAGAAGTGATAGTCTTTGCCCTCATGCTTCGCATCATCGCTGGCCTGCAGGTCTTCGGTCGTGCAGCCAGCGTGGTTGTGAGCAGTCTTTGAAATTGTCAGCTTTTTCACTGTCATGTTTGCAAGATCGTGATCGCGTCAGGCTCATATATTCGTGTGTACGCGTAACCGCATCTGCGGAACGAAGCAGCGGGTGTCATACGCGCTATGTAGGGTGATAGGGGACCATCCGGGTTGAAAACAGTTGCTTGGGAATTATGCATTGCATTGGCTGCAGTCGCGGGCGTGGGTGCAGGATACTTGTTATCGGAAAGCGGTACTACGGCGCGTTACCCTTCAAACGTTCCCGAAAAGATCGCCGAGTTGCCGCCGGGCCCCAAGACCGACTTAATCAGATACGGTCGGGATCTCGTGGAGGATACGCCTCGATTGATCGGTAAGGGCGCGCAAAACCCCGCACTTGCTTATGGCGGCAACAACTTATCTTGTCAGAACTGTCACTTGAACGGAGGGCTGCGTCCCTTCGCTGCCCCATTCGTCTCGACGGCCGCGTCATTTCCGATGCTCGTGGACAATCGTGCTATCGCGCTGCACGACCGTATAAATTCGTGTGTGAGGCTCGGGCTGAATGGCAAGCCATTGCCTGAAGACGGTCGCGAGATGGCAGCGTTGATCGCCTATATCGAGTTCCTCGGCAAGGATACGCCGGAGGGTGTTAGATTGCCGGGCTCGGGACTGATGCCTATCGCGCTGCCCAGCGAACTCCCAAGCGCACGGCGCGGTGTTACGGTCTATGCGCAGCACTGCCAGAGCTGCCATGGCCAAAATGGGGAAGGCGCGCGGAAGTTGCCCCCAGAGATTGGCTATTATGTACCGCCACTTTGGGGGGAGGCGAGCTTCAACGGCGGTGCGGGAATGGGCCAGATCGCTTACGCGGCCTCATACATCCGCGCGAACATGCCTATCGGCGTAGACCACGAGAATCCTGTCTTGAGTGTCCAAGAAGCCTGGGACGTTGCCGCTTACATGATCGTGCACCCAAGGCCCATTGCACCCGCTCAAGGACCCGCCGAACCAATGATCATTGAAGAACTCCCGGTCTCACCGCCACCGGATGCTGCTGGCGGGCCACCGGTACAAGAGTTCGTTCCCGACCGGACGCCGCGGCCCGCCAATGCGGGGCCCTAGGCAACGCACGGCAGTTCTGTATCGCGTTCGGCCCGCCTACTCGGCGCAGCCTTGTATTACGTAATAGTTCCATTATTCTCGATATATAGAATTGAAATAGCCCTCTCTCGGTGGGCTCGGCACCTGGCCGGGAGGCGTCGGTCGAATTGTTTTGTCTCCTGATCTCGGACTGGCTTCGGTGTATGTAGGCGCGGGAGACTGTAGAGGCACCGAACGCACGGCAGGACCCAATATTGGCCAATCCGGGTGAGCGCGTGCGCACGGCTTTGATATTCAATGGTTGCGAAAGCAGAAATGCTTCGAAGTTGTTCGAGGCCCAAGTGGTTGTTTGATCGCGGCGTTCTGCGGGGACATAGCGAAACGCCACTCGATCACCCCGATTAAGATCATTAGCGAGTGCGGAGGAAAAGAAAAGTGACTGCTGTTATCCATCACAACCCAAATTGCGGTACGTCCCGTAATACCCTGAAGATGATCGAGGCCTCGGGTGAAGATATGCATGTCATTGAGTATTTAGAGACCGGATGGACACGGCCGCAATTGCTTGCCCTGTTCGCAGGGGCCAAACTTACGCCGCGCTTGGCTTTGCGGACAAGCAAGTCGCCTGCCGAGGAGCTTGGGCTAACTGACCCTTCTGTATCCGACGAGACGCTGCTGGATGCGATGTTGGAGCACCCGATTCTCGTCAATCGGCCAATCGTGGTTACGCCGAAAGGTATCCGTCTATGCCGGCCGAGCGAAGTTGTTTTGGAGCTCCTTGAAAAACCACACTTCGGCATTTTCACAAAAGAAGACGGTGAGATGATTGATACGGGGAGGGCGTAGGCATTGGCAAAGAGCCAGGACTGTCATGACCTTCCGAACGTCGACTTCGCGCATATGCAGCCAGTGAATGCAGAGTACTACGCGGGTACGGACGATCCTCTTCACCCTCCGCGCATTCTCATACTCTACGGTTCGCTTCGAGAGAGGTCGTTTTCAAAACTTTTGGCTCTCGAAGCCGAACGCTTACTGAAATGGCACAGCTGCGAGACTCGTGTTTTCGACCCGAGCGGTTTGCCGTTGCCGGACTCCGAAGAGATAGACCATCCCAAAGTCCAGGAACTGCGCGAACTTGCGGCTTGGTCGGAGGGGATGGTCTGGGTTTCGCCGGAACGTCACGGCGCGATGACTGGCATCATGAAGGCGCAGATCGATTGGATCCCCTTGGCGCTGGGAGCGGTTCGACCCACTCAAGGCAAAACGCTCGCTGTGATGCAAGTCTGTGGTGGTTCGCAGAGTTTCAACACGGTCAACCAAATGCGTGTCCTCGGGCGATGGATGCGTATGGTAACGATCCCGAACCAATCTTCGGTGGCAAAGGCCTTTCTTGAGTTCGACGACAACGATCGCATGAAACCATCCGCGTATTACAATCGTATGGTCGATGTCATCGAAGAACTCGTGAAGTTTACCTACATGGTTCGTAGTCGCTCGGAGCCGCTGGTCGATCGCTACTCCGAGCGTGTCGAAAGCGCTGAAGCACTTTCAAGGCGCGTGAATCAGCGGAGCCTTTAACAACTTCTTTGCGTGGGCTTGTGTAGATGCCCTTTCGACGGCCAATTGCTGCCTTGCGATTGCCGCACTGCATCACCAGTTAGAGCCTGTCTTTCCGATAAGTGAGCATAAGTCTTTGAAACCAAATTCGCACCGTTTCTGCGTCGCGCCAATGATGGAATGGACCGACCGACACTGCCGCACCTTTTTGCGGCTCATATCAGCGCGTGCCTTTCTCTATACCGAGATGGTCACCGCCGATGCGGTGCTCCATGGCGACCGTGTTCGCGTGCTTGGTTTCAACGCGGCAGAACACCCCGTCGGCCTGCAGCTGGGCGGTTGCGATCCCGCACGCCTGGCAGAGGCCGCCCGGATCGGCGCCGAATGGGGCTATGACGAGATCAACTTGAACGTTGGCTGCCCTTCGGACCGCGTTCAGTCCGGCCGCTTTGGAGCTTGCCTCATGGCCGAGCCGGCCTTGGTGGCGGACTGCGTCCGGGCCATGGCCGATGCTGTCAGCGTTCCCGTTACGGTCAAATGTCGGATCGGTATCGACGATCAAGATATTGAGGAGAGCCTTGATCGTTTTGTGGACACTGTAGCGGATGCGGGTTGCATGATGTTCATCGTGCATGCACGCAAGGCTTGGCTCAAGGGACTTAGCCCAAAAGAAAACCGCGAGGTTCCGCCGCTCGATTATGACCGCGTCCATCGCCTGAAGACTCGCCGTAGTGAACTGGCGATTGTAATGAATGGCGGTCTTGCATCGCTGCCCCACGCCGCGCCGCATCTTGTTCACGTCGACGGTGTGATGTTGGGCCGGGCGGTGTATGCGGATCCGTATCTTTTGTCAGGTGTAGACCAAATGCTCTATGGCGAAGCTGAGCCGCCGCTTACGCGCCTTGAGGTGCTCGATCGCTATACTGACTACGTGGAGAGTGAGCTTGACCGCGGCGCACGCCTCACCGCGATGACTCGTCATATTCTCGGTCTATTCCACGGTCAGCCACGAGCGCGGGCCTTTCGGCGGAACATCGCCGAGAATGCGCATTTGCCTGGAGCTGGTATCGAAGTGCTTCGGCGTGCTCAAGACATCGTGAGCGTCGTGCCGGCGGACCATCAATTTGCCGAGAACCGAACTGCGGCATAGAGCGCGGTCAACCTCGATAAACGTTATTTTACGTTCTGTACCTTCTCGTCTTGCTCTTCAGGAGCCGGGTCCCGCTGGGTTTTCCAAAGCGAGTAAAGAACGCCGCCGACGATCAATGACACGGTGACGCTTAGCGACACCGCTGCTGGAAACTTCTCCATTCCCAAGAGATCGGCGACAAAGATCTTGGAACCAATGAACACGAGGATCATTGCCAACGCGGGTTTCAGATAGGCAAACCGGTCAATGATGGCTGCGAGCGCGAAATAGAGTGCGCGAAGGCCAAGAATGGCAAAGATATTGGACGTGTAGACGACGAACGTATCCGTGGTGATCGCGAAGATGGCGGGGATGCTGTCGAGTGCGAAGATCACGTCGACGATCTCGATCAAGATCATGGCCACAAAGAGTGGCGTGACCCAAGTAACAATTTTCCCGATCTTTTCGTCTGGCGCACGGATGAAGAAGCGTTGCCCGTATAGCTTCGGCGTGATGCGCAGGAAGCGCCGCATGATCTTCAGAGCCAGGTTGTCCTTGATATCCGGTTCGTCGTCGCCGGGGAGCAGCATCTTGACCCCGGTGAAGATGAGCAAGAGCGCGAAGATGTAGAGGACCCAATGGAAACTGGCCACGAGCCATGCTCCCAACGCAATCACAATGCCACGCAGCACGATCACACCGAGAATGCCGTAGAACAGCACGCGGTGCTGGTAGATCCGAGGGATGCCGAAGTAAGAGAAGACAAGCGAGATAACGAAGATGTTGTCCATAGACAACGTCTTCTCGACAAGAAAACCGGTGAGATACTCCTTGCCGCTTGTCGGGCCCACATTGACCCAGACCCATGCACCGAACCCTAGGCCAATCGCAATGTAGAACGCACTGAGAACCAGACTTTCCCTGACGCCGATTTCACGAGACTTCCGATGAAATAGGCCCAGATCGAGTGCGAGCAGGACGACCACGATGGTCATGAAGACAGCCCACATCCACACGGGCTTACCCATGACCAGGGTGTCGATGAAGTCCATTAAGTGAAACTCCGGAAAGTCGTGATTTCGCCGCTAGGCGACTGGCTCCGCGTGTGTCTTAGCACGGTTGGAGCCAAATTCACCTCTTACGAGGTCCCGGATCACTACGGCGAGATTGTCGAAATTATGTTGCGCGCTTTTTGTCTTGCGCCAAATCATGCCAATTGTTCTGCTCAGCCCACGCGTTCCGATATCGAAAGTCTTGAAGCGTGGATCTTTGCTGACGACGCTACGGGCATAGAGTCCAGGCATTAGGCTCACACCAAGTCCCGTGGCCATCATTTCGCGCAGCGTATCGAGACTGGTACCTTCATAGTCGTAGCGCAGGTTGGCGCCGCACTCAGCGGCCAGATTGACGACCAAGTCCCGGAGCTGGTGCCCAGGGCCCAAGGCAAGCAGATCCACGCCTTCAAGGTCGGATGGCTTGATACTGGCCCGTTCCGCCAACTCATGGTCGGTCGGGACGGCGAGGTAGAGCGGCTCCTCAAACAGTACGGCATCCTTCAATCCGCCCTGATTTACAGGGAGCGGCGCGATGATCACGTCGTGAATACCCTCAGCCAACTCGCGGGGCAAAGCGTGAGGCAGTTCTTCGCGCACGTAGAGCTTTAGTTTGGGATAGGTGGCGTGAAGGCTGGGCATTACACGCGGCAAGAGGTACGGCCCAATCGTAGGCGGCAGCCCCAGGCGAATGACGCCAGCAATTCCAGCACCAACGTGTCCGGTCACGTCCACAATGCGCTGGGCGTCCCGAAGCATACGTCGCGCGATCTCGACGACCTCAAAACCGAGGGGCGTGACCACGACGTTCGAGCGAGACCGTTCGACGAGCTCCACGCCTAAGCGCTGCTCCAACGTCCGAAGCTGTTCACTTAACGTAGGTTGTGTGACATTCACCCGTTCTGCAGCCCGTCCAAAGTGACGGCTGTCAGCCACAGCGACCAAATACTCTAATTGTCTCAGTGTGGGCATGGCACGATCCCCTTCCATACGCTCATGTAGGGTACTGCTTTTCCTATGCAACTATCATAGGAAATTTTTATCGGGTCGGTGCGCGCTTCCTATGGCTGAACATCAATACAATTGAAGATTGTTCACGTCGACGTGATGGGAAACGCGGCAGCGGCTGTTCGGAATGCGCTTTCCAGCCGGATCCCGGCGTCGTTAAGGGAGCGACAGGGCGTCCCTTTGGAAGAACCGGGGCCGCCTTATTTCACGAAGATGGACTAGCCTGTGCGCCGAGAGGGTTGCGTCTTTCCTACCAGGTACTGCAGGAAGCCCTGCAAATCGAAGAATCGCGCCGTGCGATTCTTATACTCGAGGTATGTCGCGCCGTACCGGTCCTCAAGCCATTGTTCTTCGGTCAGTGCCATCAGCACGTAGACGCAGCTCGCCGAGAACGCCAAGGGGACGGTGAGCCAAGAGTCGGCCATGATCACCGTTCCGATCAGGCCCAAGATCGATGACGCATATTGAGGGTTCCGGCTGAACCGGTAGAGGCCGTGGCTCACGAGGCCGTCTTCCCCGCAATAGGTGTTGCCGAGGCCGAGGTTGAAGTAGCCGAATACCGTGATGCCGAAACCAACAAGGAACAGCGGAAGGCCAATGATGAGACGACTAAGGTCGACCAGGCCAGCGCTATTCCAATCCAAAATCGCCATGACGAATGTTAGAACCATGCCGGCGCGGAACAATGTCCAGAACGTTACACTTTGCCATGTCCCGGGACCGGGCGTCGGCCAAATGCGGAACGGCGGAAAGAACAAGGTCCGCAGCATCAGTGCGTTCAGCGTGATGCCGACGATGAGACCCGCCACGAAAACGGCGTGTGTGTAACTGAAATCAGCCATGTCAATCGCGGACCAGACCAGACTCGAATTGCAGATTTGCGACACTACGCTAACGGTTTTGTTGCGTTGTCGCGCAGCAGTTTTCTAGATCTTCTGGTTATACTCGCCAACTTCGGGATGCTTGGCGAGTTCTTCGTCAATTACCGCAAAAATGGCCCGCATATTGGCCTCAGATGTGGGGCTTTCGACCACGACCACGAGTTCCGGCTTGTTTGATGAGGCGCGTACAAGCCCCCAGGTGCCATCTTCAAGCACAATACGGATGCCGTTCACCGTAATCAGCTCACGGATTTGCTGCCCAGCTAGCGTTTCGCCCCGCTCCGCTACTCCCTCAAAGTGCTTAACGACTGCGCCGACGACGCCATACTTGGTTTCGTCGGCGCAGTGCGGCGACATGGTCGGAGACTGCCAGGTCCGCGGCAGAGCGTCCTTGAGTTCGGCAAGTGTCTTCGTGGGATTGCGCTCCAACATGTCGAGCACCGCTATGGCTGAGACGAGCCCGTCGTCGTAGCCACGCCCTATCGGCTTGTTGAAGAAGAAGTGTCCCGACTTCTCAAAGCCAACCAAGGCGCCATTCTCGTGGCTATACCGCTTAATGTAGGAGTGGCCGGTCTTCCAATAGGCGGTGTGCGCGCCGTTCTCAGCTAGAACAGGGTCTGTTTGGAAAAGGCCGGTAGATTTTACGTCAACAACGAAATGGGCGTCCTTATAGAGCGCCGATATATCCCGCGCGAGCATAACACCGACCTTGTCGGCGAAGATTGCGTTGCCCGTATTGTCGACGACTCCGCACCGGTCTCCATCGCCATCGAAGACGAGAGCAAGATCGGCGTTGTGCTCCACGACCGCATCTCGAGTCGCGTTCAGCATGGCCAAGTCTTCAGGGTTTGGGTTGTGTGCCGGAAAGCTATGATCGAGCTCACAATTGAGCGGAACCACCTCGCAGCCAAGTTCTGCGAGAACATGGGGCGCGAACGCCGCGGCCGTGCCGTTTCCGCAAGACACGACAACCTTCATCTTGCGCTCGTATTTTGGGTGTTTCAGCAGATCGGCCATGTAGCGTTCTGGCAGATCGGGGACATAGATAAATCGGCCGCCGCCTTGGTCGTCGCTGAAGTCTGCGTTCATGACGATCTCTTTGAGGCGGCTCATCTCATCGGGTGAGAATGTTAGAGGGCGATCTATCCCCATCTTGATGCCTGTCCAGCCATTGTCATTGTGGCTGGCCGTGACCATTGCAACGCATTCCACGTCGAGATCAAACTGCGCGAAATACGCCATCGGCGACAAAGCAAGGCCGATGTCGTGAACTTCCGCCCCACCCGCCAGCAAGCCCGTCGTGAGCGCTGCCTTGATGGCCGAGGAATAAGACCGGAAGTCATGGCCAACAACGATCCGCATAGGCACGCCGCGTTCGCGCATTAGCGTTGACAGGCCAAGGCCAACTGCTTCCACGCCGAGTAGGTTAATTTCGTCCGGATAAAGCCAGCGCGCATCGTATTCGCGAAAGCCCGTCGCCTTGACGAGGGGTAGCCGCTCAAAGGCAGCGGTATTTGGAACGAGGTCTTGGCGTGGCTTCGGGAACATACTGTCTCCTCGCGAACGATGGTTCAGTGGCTCGGATTTGAAGACCGGGCCGGACGGAGGAAGCCCATAGCAGAGTTTCTAGTGCGTCCACTAGCCCTGATGGTCTAACGGGCCAGCGGCCGTGGCTTCCCTCAACTTGAAGCGTCCCACGCGCAGACCGCGCAGTGCGGCGCGTGACCCATGTTTTTGCGGCGCATGTCAGCCGCGCAATGTCAGGTAGTCTCCGGAGAATTCATAGGAACGTAGGCGGCTCAAGAAACTCATACCGAGGAGACTTTGCGAGAGCGCCCCCGGCTGAGCAATGAGAGCCTCGACCCTTGAGCGGTCCAGCGGGCCGATAGAGACGTCGTCGAGCCAAACGCGTGCTGCCATCGTTCGACCATTGGCTGTCAAGACTGGCACTCGAAAGGTCATCTCCTCGACATTGATCCCTGCTGCGCGGGCATCCTCGGGTCTCAGGACAATCGACGAGGCGCCGGTGTCCACGAGCATCGAGACCGGCTTGCCGTTGACTGCCACATTCGCCGTGAAATGGCCGTTGAGCCGCTTTCTGAGCTTAATTTCCGTGAGCCCGCCAGTGCTCGTCTCAACGGTCATGATGGTGCCAGGCAAAAGCTCACCCGCCACGCGCGAGGCGATGGGTGTGAGTTCGTCTTTGTAGGCATAGATCGTTACGAGCCCGAGCCCGATCGCCAGCCAAGTGACTGCGTCGCGGGCAATTGTCGCTGCGCCACCGCCGTAGCGACCAAGTACGCTTCCGCCGAGGTAGATCAGCAGCGCAACGAGGAACACCCCATAGCCGAAGGTGGTCTCGTCGACGCCTGCGATCATCCCAGAATCGTTGCCGACAAGAAGCATGCCCCCGAGCGCCAATACGAACAGGGCCACCCAAGTGGTCATGATTTGGCCCCGCCAGCCCCGCTCTCGCGCTCGAGTTCAAGCAGCCGTCCGGGCAGCGCAGCCATAATGGAACGGCGCTCTGTCGGACTCATATCGACCCAGCCGGCGATTTCGTCGCCGCTTCGGCCACAGCCGACGCAAAGGCCCGACAAGTCGTCGATCATGCAAATATTGACGCAAGGCGAATCCAAAAGACCCTCTCTTGTTGGGATTTCTCCTCACTTATTTAATCACTAGGATAGGGCAGGGCAATGAGTGCCGTTCGGCCGCGTGGGTGTCTTAGACCGCATGCGCCCTTCGTTTGGCCCGCGTTGGGGCAGTACGATCCCGCCCCGTTTCGCCGGGTTCGGTCGCGTCGGAGAGGTCCTCCATGACGCGTGCGGGCGGAAGCGTGATGGTGACTTCCGTTCCACAACGAAGCTCGCTATTGAGCTCGAAGCTGCCGCCGTGTAGCTCGATCAAGCCCTTCGTGATCGGAAGTCCAAGGCCGGTACCCCCCTCGGCCGTCTCATGGGCTAAGGAGCCTTGGCCGAAGCTACTCAGCACGCGGGGGATCTCATCGCCCGGGATGCCTGGGCCGGTGTCCTTGATCGTCAGAGCGATCCCGCCATCTTCGGTTCGTGCCGTCGTGAGCGTGATCGTGCCTTTAGGTGGCGTGAACTTGATCGCGTTGGAGAGGAGGTTAAGGCAAATTTGTCGCAAGGCACGTTCGTCGGCCCACACATTCGGAAGGTTGTCCTCAAAGGCTTGGCGAATCTCCAGACCCTTGTTTTCTGCCCGGACGCGCATCAGGCGATGACAGTCGTCCGCGATATCTGTGAGCGACACAGAGGCATCGTGAAGCTCGTAGCGCCCGGCCTCAATACGGCTGATGTCAAGAATCTCGTCGATCAGAGTCAGAAGGTGCTTGCCGCTATTATGGATGTCTCTCGCATATTCTTTATAGGTTGGGTTGGCATGAGCACCAAAAGCCTCGTCGCGCATGATTTCGGAGAAACCGAGAATAGCGTTGAGAGGTGTTCTCAATTCGTGGCTCATGGTTGCCAAGAAACGCGACTTGGCCAGATTTGCCTCTTCTGCCCGGAGTCGCGCTTGATCCGAAATGGATTTCGACTGTTCAAGTTCTCCAATCAACGCGTCCTTTTCCGCGCGAAACTCAAGCATGGACAGCACTGTGGTGCTGAAGCCGTGCATCAGCCAAACAAAGTAGAGATGCACAGCCACGGCCATGATTGCCATAGCCCAATAGAACGGATCGTTGAGCAGTACAAAGCGGATCACAATCGCAGTGGTTATCGGCAGGGTGCCTGCATATACGATAGGCATCGCGGTCGAGGCGAAGAGCATCCGCATTGAGATGACAACAAGCAGCGCCGCGAAGATGAATGTATAGCCAGCGACTTCATCCCTCAGTGGGCTGATGAAGAGAACTGACGCCCAAGTAAGTCCGTAGAGGAACTCGGCTGACGTGATCTTACGCTGCCACACCTCGACGTCGGCCTGTTCGCGCGGCACCTTGGCGAATTGACGGCAAACCGCAATGAGGATGCCTTTGGTCACGAAGATACCGCACAGCCAGATGAGTAGCTCGTGTGGCGGAGACCAAAACATGGCGCCCATCGCGACGACAACGGCGAGCAGCGGTGTTGTGATGGCGGCCGACAGCTCGTTTTTGACGAACATCGTCAGCAGTTCGTAATTGAACGCTGACTTCGTGGGTGATTTGTAGGTGAGCCTGTCTGGTGGATCTTGGACGCTGCGGAACGCGCGTCGCGCTTGTGGGCTTCTCGTGCCTGTGTCTGCCACAGGGGTTTCTGCCGGAGCACCACTCAACATCTTTTATGGAACCCGTACCCTGACTGCAGACAAAGAACACTGTGCGGGGTGCGAGCGGATGCGCGACAACGACAAGCCCGACCCCCAAATTTAGGCTTAACAAGAAGTATCCAGAGAAAACCCTAATGAGGCGTTTACTCTCGCTCCGGCCTGACACTGCTCTTGAAGTCAAACATCGAGAGACCACATGAATCCTGAGCCTATTGCTCGGGCAGGGGGGAAATAAATGGAAGTACCATGCAACTGACTGTGGTCGGATGCGGCGACGCTTTTGGCGCCGGAAATCGGCTGCAAACTGCGTTTTTCGTCCGTTCCGAAACATCTTCTTTTCTCATCGATTGTGGCGCGACAACGCTGATCGGCCTTGGCAGGGTCGGCTTGTCGCCAAACGATATCGATGCGGTGTTCGTGTCGCATCTGCACGGCGATCACATGGGCGGTCTGCCTTGGCTTCTGATTCACGCGAAGTACGTGGGTCTACGCCAGCGGCCCCTTGTGATCGTAGGTCCTAAGACGATCGAGGCCCGCTTCGCGGAGCTAACCGAGGCAGTTTATCCCGGCACCTTGGAGACCGGTGTCGACTTCGATCTCGAATTTGTCGAACACAAAGAGCAAGCGCTTCTCGAATTGAATGGTGTCTCTGTAACGCCCTTCGAAGTCCACCATCCTTCCGGTGCACCGCCTTACGCCATGCGTTTTGATATTGACGGCAAGGTCGTCTCGTTCACTGGCGATACCGGTTGGGTCGATGTTCTGCCGACTGTGTCTGAGGGTGCGGACTTATTCATTTCCGAATGCTTCCAGTACGATCACAAAATGCCGATGCATCTCGACTACAAGACGATCGAGGCCAACTACGATCGCTTCTTGGCTAAGCGGGTCTTGTTGACTCACATGGGGCGGGAGATGCTCGATGAGCTCTCGGAGGTCGACCGCACGCGCTATGAGCTTGCTGAAGACGGCATGAGGATCGATCTCTAGTTGTCAACGCCATTCGTGGCTGGGTTCGTGAAACGCAATCGGCAGGGTCCTATGTCCGACCTCAACGCGATGTTGAGTGCAATTCGGCAATGCCGTGTTTGCGTGGACACGCCCAGTGGTCGGCCGTTGCCTCACGAGCCTCGCCCCGTGCTCCGAGCCAGCACAACCGCGCGCCTCGCAATTTGCGGTCAGGCGCCAGGAACCCGGGTGCACCTATCCGGGATGCCCTTCACGGATCCCTCCGGCGATCGTCTGCGGTCTTGGCTGCATATGACGTCAGAGACCTTTTACGATGAGGCCCGGGTCGCCATTGTCCCTATGGGCTTCTGCTTCCCTGGCCTCGACTCGAAAGGCGGGGACCTGCCGCCTCGGCGAGAATGCGCCAGACTTTGGCATCGCGACCTCTTTGCGGCGTTGCCGAATGTCGAGTTGATCCTCGCGGTTGGAGCCTACGCCCAAGCATTTCATCTAGGGGACAATAGGGGGAAGACGTTGCGAGACACGATGCTCGCCTGGCGGACACATCTTCAGGAGCGTCGGACACCACGCGTTTTCCCGTTGCCGCATCCGTCTTGGCGGAACAATGCATGGCTTAACAAAAATCCCTGGTTCGAAGACGAGTTGCTCCCGGTGCTACGCCGGGAGGTGCGCAAAGTGGTGTGACTCAGCTTGTGAGATTTGGAACAATTATCTAGTCTCTCAGCCCACGAGGCCGAATTTTAGAACAATGTTCCCATCGGGGCGGTAACCGCTGCAAGTTTCTCGGACGGGTCACATGTTGGATCGGATGGACCGCAAGATCCTAGAAATCTTGCAGGAAGATTGCACCTTACCGGTCGCTGAGATCGGGAAGCGGATCGGGCTCTCCACAACCCCATGCTGGCGGCGGATCCAAAAGTTGGAAGAGCAAGGCGTCATCGAACGTCGTGTGGCGCTTCTCAATCCCAAGCAGGTCAACGCCGGCGTGACCGTGTTCGTCTTTATCTCCACCAGTAATCACACCAAGGACTGGCTTGAACGCTTTCACGCGGCGCTTTCGGATTTCCCGGAGGTCGTCGAGTTCTACCGTATGAGTGGCCAGATCGACTACTTGTTGCGTGTGGTGGTTCCCGACATTGAACGCTACGACTCGTTTTACAAGCGGCTCATCGCCAAAATCGAGCTCACTGATGTGAGCTCGGCCTTTGCCATGGAGCAGATCAAGTTCACGACGGCCTTGCCGCTCAGCTACGCCGCCGAAGAGGGGCGTACATGATTTGCGTCTGAGCTATGTGGACGTCGACTCGTGGGACTAGGGCTTCGAAAGATCTCGGTTGAGTCGAGCAATGAGACTGGACGTATCCCAGCGTCGCCCACCCATTTCCTGAACATCGGCATAGAACTGGTCGACGAGCGCCGTCACCGGCAGCGTCGCACCATTGTGGCGCGCTTCGTCTAGGCAGATGCTAAAGTCCTTACGGACCCAATCGACGGCAAAGCCGAACTCGAACTCGCCTGCGATCATTGTTTTCCAGCGATTGTCCATCTGCCAAGACTGTGCGGCGCCTTGAGAGATCGTTGCGACCACTTTCTCCATGTCGAGGCCCGCGCGCATGCCGAAGTTTAGCGCCTCTGCTAGCCCCTGAATCAGGCCACCGATGCATATCTGGTTCACCATCTTGGTGAGCTGTCCGGCACCTGAGGGACCAATCAGATTCACGGCTTTAGCGAACGACTCGATCACGGGCTTTGCGCCGGCAAAGTCTGCTTGATCGCCTCCGGTCATGACGGTGAGCGTGCCGTTCTCCGCCCCCGCCTGACCGCCAGACACCGGCGCATCGAGCGCGCCTGCGCCGCTACTCTTTGCGACTTTATGGAGCTCACGCGCAATTTCCGCCGAAGCGGTGGTGTGATCCACATGAACAGCCCCAGTCTTCATCCAACGATAGAAGCCGTCTGGGCCCAATGTCACCGAGCTCAGGTCGTCGTCATTTCCAACGCAGGTGAAGACGAAATCGGCCTCCGCTGCAGCCTCTGCCGGTGTCGCTGCGTGCGCTCCTCCGTGTTCCTTGACCCATTTCTCAGCCTTTTCGTGGGTGCGGTTGAAGACGGTGACATCATGCCCGTTGCTCTTGATATGACCTGCCATCGGGTAGCCCATCACACCAAGCCCGATCCACGCTACTTTACTCATGTGGCTTTCCCCATCGTCGCTCGATCAATCCGATTTTCGAGAACCATAACGGAAATGGCCGGGACGAACCCGGCCATTCTCTCGTTTACTAATCTGATTGGTAACGCGTCTTAGCGCGGACGCCCTAGTCAATCGGCGCCTCGGGGAAGGCAAGCTGTTCGCGCGCGCGCCATTCATCCGTGACGTAGTTGATAATCAGTGACTTCCGGACGCCTTTGATGGGGCGCCGCTCAAAGCCGTGATAGGTGTCGCCGCCAGGCACGAAGACAAATGCAAGATTGGGCGCAAACGGTGAGCGGGCAACATGCTTTTTGTTGGCGTCGTAGACATCGGTTCCGAGATCGTCATGCCCTTCTTCGTCGGACAGGTAGAGGAGCATTGTGAAAGACTTCACACCCAAATCAGTATGGGGCTCCAACCAAAAGCCATCCGTATCTTGCGCGAATTCAATACGCAAATACGTGCCCGCCAAGTCGGTACCAAACACCTTCTCGATCGTGTCCGTAATCCGCTTGTCCTGAAACGCCTCTGAAATGGCATTCACGGAGTCGTGCTTGTCACGGTTCTCGATATCGAAGTATTTGCGGGTCGCGTTGTGAAGCTCGCGCTTGCCGGATACGCCATCAAGTGACGGAGCGGGGAAGGGCAGGCTCTGGATGTCTTGGATCGTGTCCTCAGGAAAACAGTTCTTCAGCACCCAGTGCGGATAGGGTGTGCTGTCGTGATCGCCATTGGCGATGCTCTCGGTGAAGCAGCGTATAATGTCTTCAGCCGAACTCTTTGCTTCGACATCCGCTGGCTTCAAGGCTGCGCTCTCCCTCATAATGTCGGTCAACTCCTAGAGATTGGGTCGAAAAATGCTGGTTTCTACAGCGCCCAGGCGATCCCATCTAGCTGCTCAATTAGCACCCTCAGTCCCTTGCGTGCAAATGAACCGGGTCGATTGGCGATAAGCCATAAGAACCTAGCAGTTACCGCAGGTGCACATTCGAACTTCAAGCGAAAAGAGCGGGTTGGCGTTGATGCGGCTCAAGTCCGTCCAAGATGGCCGCGGTCGAATGTTAAGTTTCCGGGTTAGTTGATCGATATCCCGATTATGTCCCCAAAATCAGCGAAATCGTCATCAGTTGCGACCTGCTCGTTCCGCAAGCACTTCGCCAGCAATTCCAAGAGTGAGGCGTGAAGTTCGCACTCACCCTCCTGGTGTGGAGGATTTTCGGCGAGAAAAGATAGAATTTCAGCGTAGTTAGGCATTGGAATCCCCTGTTCCCCCAATGTCCACAAACTGGGCGATGCCTGTGTCAAAACTGAGGCTGTGACGGGACCCGCTTGACCCCAGCAAAACATCAGCCCGCGAGGGAATACCGGCCAAGGAGCCGGACTGGCCTCCCGGAATTGGTTGCCAGAGGTTGGCCTGCAGTCTGTTCCTTCACGCTGCCTATCAATGAAAGTCCATCTACCCGAATGCCAACGTCGCAGACATCTGAGACCAACGGGCGCAGGGCATTTGAGAGACGCTCACTTTGATCTTCCTCCAGTGGTCCGGTCAGCGTGAGCGAGAAACGGTATTCGCTCATCACATTTGGCTGACCAAAACTCCTGAGGAGTAGGCGTTGGTGAGGATTTAGATGGGGCTGCTCGCCCTCGATCGTTTCCGGCCTATCGGCATATGAGTCGAACGCGTTGAAACACTGCAGCGCCAGCCAGTCGAGTTCCGGGCGTGGCTTAGTTGGCCTCAGGGTCAAAGTACGGTGAGTCCGTGTAAGCTGAAGCGGACCGGTTTCAATCGGCTGTCTGTTGGCCGCAAAGCTCGCAAGGTGCGTTGTGACCTCGTCGAGCCTCACACCTTTTCGAAGCGGCGCGGGTGCGAAAAACGGCGCGTGTAGTCCGAGATGGCGCCCGGGCATCGGCGCACTGCCGATTGATGCAACGCCCGCGAGACCAGACATGGAGAATGCTTGAAGCGTCGCGCCGCCGTTTACCCGACCAAACCAGGAGCGGCCGAATTGCGCGAGAGCGCTGCCGGGGCGTGAGGTGAAGCAAATGGAAAACAGCGTCCGTTCGCTTGAGAGCGGCTCGGCGCTTGTTCCTTGTTGTTGCTCCCGTTCTGTTGGATTGAGCATACCCATCCCCCTCAAGCTGGCGCCACGCTCACTCGGCCATACTCCATTGGCTAAACATGCGCTGTGACCTTGACGCGACCTGTTTCAGGCGATACCGCGGCGAAGCGGTGAAGACTTAATGAGTCAGACCGGGAATTTCGAAGAGTTACCTGAATGTATAAAGGGATTGAGCGCGTGATCGACCTCTACACATGGATGACACCCAATGGGCAGAAGGCTTCGATCATGCTTGAGGAGATCGAGTTGCCGTACAGAGTGCACCGCATTGACATCGAGAACGGCGCGCAGTTCGATCCCGAATTCCTCAAGATCTCTCCGAACAACAAGATCCCAGCTATCGTCGATCACGACAACGGACTGCAGCTAATGGAGTCGGGCGCGATATTGCTCTATCTCGCAGAGAAGTCAGGCCTGCTCATGCCGAGTGACTTCGAGGGCAAATGGCGGACGCATGAGTGGCTGATGTGGCAGATGGGCGGCGCCGGCCCGTTTCTAGGTCAAGTGCATCACTTCGTTTCGTATCACCCAGGCAAAAGCCCGTATGCTGAAGAGCGCTACACGACCGAGGCTCGTCGTCTCTGGGGCGTTCTTGAGAAGCGTTTGGGCGATGTCGAGTACGTGGCGGGTGACTATACTGTCGCCGATATAGCGATCTGGCCCTGGATCGCGAGGTATCCAATCCAGCCGGTGGATGTTCAAGACTACCCCAACATCAAGCGATGGTACCATGCCATCGCCGCACGGCCCGCAGTGCAAAGGGGTTGGGATGTGGTGGGCGCCGGAAGAGAGTTGCCGTTACCGTGACTCGATAAAGCAGGCTTATGGAGGTTGAGTGGCGATGCGAACGCTCCTTGTTCTCGGGTTAGCGTTCGTTGCAGCCGCAGGGGCTGCGTTCTACATCCTCACGATACCTGTTGTGTTCACGGCTTCGGACCTGCCGGATCACGCACCGGATGTTTCGAACGGCAAAAACTTATTCATCGCTGGTGGGTGCGCGGAGTGCCATGCCGTGCCCGTCGGGGCCTGCGACAGTCTCGACATCGAGGACGAGACGCAGCTTGCCGGCGGTCGCTGTCTCAGGACAGATGTGGGCACATTCTATGCGCCGAATATCTCTCCGGATCCAGAGAGTGGCATCGGAGGCTGGTCCACGCTGGATTTTGTGAACGCGATGAAACGCGGCGTCGCCCCTGGCGGCGTTCATCTGTATTTGGTATTTCCGTATACATCGTATCAACGCATGCGCTTTTCGGATCTCATTGACCTCAAGGCCTGTCTCGACACGTTGCCTCCGGTGCGAAGCGCGGTTCGCGATAACGACCTTCGCTTCCCATACAACATTCGCCGAGGCGTGGGTATCTTTCAGCGACTCTATGTAGACGGGAAAACTTTTGTGCCTGACCCTGATACGACCGAATCCGTCAATCGAGGCGGGTACCTGGTGTTGGGGCCAGGCCATTGCACGGAGTGCCACAGCCCTCGAAATGCCTTGGGGGGCGTTATTGCGCGCGAAGCGTTTGCTGGCGCGAAGAGTCCGGAGGGCAGGGGCGATGCGCCCAACATCACAACCAGCCCGGAGGGCATAGGGGACTGGAGCCAGCAGGATATCGTCTACTTCCTTGAGACAGGGTCGGACCCTGACTTCGATGTGGTTGGGGAGTCCATGATACCAGTCCAGGAAAACATGGCGCGGCTGCCCGCTAGCGACCGGGAGGCTATCGCTGCTTTTCTCAAAACGTTGCCTGCGCGACCGGATTCGGCAGAGACGCCTTGAAGACTTTGCGCGGTCGCTCTAGCGTGCTTCGCGAACATAAGGCTTCAGGATTACGATGGCGGGGAACTCCAGAAATCAAAGTTTGCTGTTTTTCTGCGTTGCCGCAGCGATTGCAGGCGCCGCGTATGCAGTGCCCGTCTCGCAAGGCGCTGCGCAGGGTATGGAAGTGATGGGGGATAGCGCAGCTCAAACAGGGGCCGTCATCAGTTCTGAAGCAGATACGACCATCGCTGATCTGGCGCCCGATGTAGACACCCCAGTGGTACCCGCCGCGGAAGCCGTGCCGGAAAACCCCGCCACACCCCTGGCCCCACCTGCGTTTCGACAAGAGGGTCAACTCGACATCGACTGCCTACCGGAAGATCTGCTGGCGAAGCTGCGTGACGCGCACGGGCCGTCCGTGATGGCAAGGGCCTGCCTGCCTGAATGCTTGCCTCCACCTTACGGACTTAGTCAAAAACAGTTGGACGACCTGTACAGCCGCTACGGCGTTGTTTGGTGCCGTTCTTGTGTGCAGATCTCTGGGCATCTGCCCTTGAAGGATGTGTGGCGCATCGAGGAGGAGGGGGATATCCAGTTGTGCAGCACGCCGCCAAGCCAAATGCCGCGGCCGGGTAGCTTAAGCGGCAACGTGGTGAAGTCGTTTAGCCGCATTCGCGAGCTATACCGCGCGATGCCGACGATGCGCGAAGACGAGAATGCGATCGCGGTGGTTATTGGCAACCACACCTATGAGAATCTGCCGACCGCCCGTACTGCACGGCATGATGCAGGTGCGATGTACTTGTTTCTCACCGAGCATATGGGTTTCCGACAGGACCAAGTCATCGATCTGCAAAATGCGGGGCGGGCTGATTTGGAGCGCGTGTTTGGACCCGTTCCCGGTTCGGATGGAGAACTGAAGCGCCTTGTACAGGCACGTCCTAACGCGAGGGTCTTCGTCTATTTTTCGGGTCACGGAGCCGTCAACGCCTCCCAGGACGAAGCCTATTTGCTACCCGTCGAAGCCGAGGCTTATCGCGAGGAGCGGCGGGGCTATCCGCTTTCAACTCTCTACGCCAACCTCGCAGAGTTAGGCGCAGAGCAGGTCGTCGTTCTGCTGGAGAGCTCGTTTGGCCGAGACCACGGAAACTATATCCTCCCGCCGAATATTCCGGAGACAAAGCGCAGCGCGCTTCCTGGGAAGGCCCAGTCGCCTCTAACAGTGTTGGTATCAGCAGATCGCGGTCAGCGTGCTCTCATAGATCTTGAGTACGACATTGGTCTGTTCACGCGCTATCTGATTGAAGGCCTCTCTGGCAACGCAGATCTTGCGCCCGTCGGCAATGGGGACGGAGCAGTCGATAGCGCCGAACTCCATGCTTACACGGCTGCAATGGTGCGCCTCGCCGCGCAGAAGACATTTGGGCTGCTGCAAAGTCCAGAACTCTCAAGTGCTGGAGCGGCCGTGTTGAAGGCCCCGAAGCGTACCTCCGACAGCGCTAAGCAAGGCTAGGCGTGAGGTGCCGAAACGGCTTTACAAGGCTGCATGGACCAAATACGCAGGGCTGCTTGGCCTGACGACTTGGGCCCCGAAGACGGGCTAAAGGCGCTTGGCCTGGCGCCTCATATAGAGGTTATCCGGTAAGGGCTCGCTTGCTGTGGCGGCCCGGCACCTTCGCGGGATGAGATTTTCAAATGAAAGTGTTTTCCTGTGCGGAAGACTATCTTCGGCATCATCGCCCGGAGCGCCCCGTCTTGGCGTTTAGGCCCCACGCGGCGACCCGCGCGACAAAATGGTTTCTCGATAACTTCCCGGGGCGCGTGCTTTACGCAACCAAGGCCAATGACTCGCAACCTATTCTCGATGCTGTGGCTGCAGCCGGCATTCGCGGTTTTGACGTCGCCTCGCTCGCCGAGATCGAGCGCGTCAAATCCATCGAGGGCGCAGAGCTTTATTACATGAACCCAATAAAGTCGCGCGGAGCCATCGCGCGGGCCTATTACGAGTTTGGCGCGCGGTGTTTCGCCTTCGACTCTCACGATGAACTGGGCAAGATACTCGTGGCGACGGGCGGAGCGGAGGACTTGACGCTCTTCTTGCGGATTGCCTATCCCAACACACACAGTCTTATCCCGCTGGAAGGAAAGTATGGGGCCAGCGCTGAAGAGGTGCCTTCTCTTCTCTTGAGAGCGCGCCAGCATGCAGCACGCCTTGGCATAGCCTTCCACGTTGGGTCGCAGGCTGTGGTTCCAGCTGCATTTGGGGAAGCGCTGAACCAAGTTGGGCAACTTATCGTCGCGTCCGGTGTCATGGTGGATGCAGTCAATCTTGGCGGCGGCTTCCCAGCGCGCTATCCACATTCAGACCCGCCGGGTCTCGATTGTTATATCGGCGAGATTGCTAAGGCCGCGAATGTGTTAGTGGTCAAGCACGCTTGCGAATTGTTGTGCGAGCCGGGGCGCGCGCTAGTTGCCGAGGCCGAGGCCGTGATTGTGCGCGTTGATGCGCGCCGTGGAAATGCGCTCTATATCAATGATGGCGCCTTTGGCTCTCTGTTCGATGCCGCTTATTCTGGTTTTCGGTTCCCCGTCCGCTGTGTCACTCCCGACCGCGAAGATGTTGGGGCGGCAGAGACAGCTTTCAGCTGCTACGGTCCAACTTGCGACAGCGCCGATTATCTGCCGGGGCCATTCGTTTTGCCTGATGCTGTCGGGGAGGGTGATTACCTAGAGATTGGCCAAGTCGGCGCGTATGGCCGCGTGCTCGCAAACCGCTTCAATGGCTTTGGTGACTTTGAAGAGGTAAGGCTGACCGACGAACCCATGCTGTCGATGTTCGCGCAGATGGAGCCGCGTAAACCGCACGTTTTGCGCTCCGCAAGAATCTGAATGTCTCGACAATCTGTATGGGGCCCTTTGCCTCAAAAGAAACGGCTGCGGCTAGTCTTGGGCGGGCTCCCTCAGTGACGGGGCTAATTGTTACCCGTCACTGCTCGTGGGAATGCTGCCGTGCGTCTTGAATGGCCGCCTCGTGATAGGAGCCGCTCCCATAGTCCACATAGGCGACGCGCATTGACTCCAGAAGATCCTCAGCCGCGTGAACGCCCTGCTGCTCGCCACTCAATCCCGAGCGGCCACCTTTCGGAAAGGGAATAATTTTTGCCGTCCTCCCGTGCGCGTTTGCCGTCATGGTTTCCTCCATTGTCATGTATGCCTTGCGGAAGAATCGCCGCGACACACCTTGGCTCACCTATATCGAAACCGTGGCGTGGCTTGCACAAAATAATCGCGAAGTGGCGAACATTTGAGCAGCGCCGCTTCTGCTCTATTGCGTGGCATGAGCTCGCACCATCGAGCCAACCCTCTGCTTGCTGAACCGATGCAGAAAAGAGTCAGCAGGCGGCGCGTTACTAAGCAGCTGATAAGGATACATAAAAAGATCTAGAGTCGCGCACCTTCGGCTTGCACGGCGGTCTGATCCGTTGCGCGTGCGCACGACGTTCGCACTGGCACAAAAAGTGCTTTTGAGTACTAACGGCCGCTAGCCTCTCGCGGCCATGGTGGGATTCATCCGAACTGTCGATTAACTCAGAAGGACTCACAATGACCAAGTTTAAGCTCGAGTACATTTGGCTGGATGGCTATACGCCCGTGCCTAACCTGCGCGGCAAGACCCAGATCAAAGAGTACGATAGCTTTCCAACACTGGAGCAGCTCCCGGAATGGGGCTTTGATGGCAGCTCAACGTTGCAGGCCGATGGCAGCAACTCCGATTGCGTCTTGAAGCCAGTACGCATTTTCGAAGATCCATCTCGTACCAATGGCGCACTTGTTCTGTGCGAGGTGATGAACCCGGACGGCACGCCGCACGAGTCGAACAAGCGCGCGACCATTCTTGACGATGAAGGCGCGTGGTTCGGTTTCGAGCAGGAGTACTTCTTCTACAAAGAAGGCCGCCCGCTCGGCTTCCCTGATAACGGTTTTCCGGAGCCGCAGGGCAAATACTACACCGGTGTCGGCCACAGCCAGGTCGGTTCGATCGCGCGCCAGATCGTTGAGGAGCATCTCGATCTGTGCCTCGAGTGCGGCATCAACCACGAGGGCATCAATGCCGAAGTGGCCAAAGGCCAGTGGGAGTTCCAGATCTTCGGCAAGGGCTCCAAAAAAGCTGCCGATGAAATGTGGATGGCGCGCTACCTACTCGAGCGCCTGACTGAGAAATACGGTGTCGATATCGAGTATCACTGTAAACCGCTCGGCGACACTGACTGGAACGGCTCAGGAATGCACGCGAACTTCTCCACCGCCTATCTGCGTGAAGTTGGCGGCGAAGAGTACTTCAAGGCGCTCATGGCTCAGTTTGAGAAGAACCTTGAGGACCACATCGCCGTTTACGGTCCAGACAACCATATGCGTCTGACTGGCAAGCACGAGACCGCACCATGGAACAAGTTTTCCTATGGCGTTGCCGACCGTGGCGCTTCCATCCGCGTGCCGCATAGTTTCGTCAGGAACGGCTATAGAGGCTATCTGGAGGATCGTCGTCCGAATTCGCAGGGCGATCCCTACGCCATTGCGTCTCAGATCCTCAAGACCGTCGCCGAAGTTCCGACACGCGTGACGGCAGCCGCCTAGCACCGCGGGCGGTCGCGCGAAACGCGCGGCGACACGAACAAATGTGAAAGGGGAGCCCTTTGAGCTCCCCTTTTTTCATATTCTGGGTTGCCAACTTCTCATACCCTCATGACATGACGGACTGACTTCTGCGGGCTAAGCTCGCAGGAGTTCGCATGTAATTCTTGGGAGGGAACGCTAATATGGCCGACAAACTTCAAACTGAGTGGGCTCCGCGCATTCTAAGCATCGTGCGCATTGTCTCCGCGCTGATCTTCATGGCGCACGGGACGGCCAAGATTTTCAATTTTCCGGCGACAGAACGCGGGGCACCTGAGTTTATGTCTCAGATGTGGATCGGCGGGTGGTTGGAGATCATCGGCGGTATCTTGCTCGTCCTCGGCCTCTTCACGCGGCCCACGGCCTTCATCCTTTCTGGCATGATGGCAGTGGCCTACTGGCAGTTCCATGCACCCCAGAGCATCTATCCGCTGCAAAACGGGGGCGATGCCGCCATCCTCTACTGCTTCATCTTTCTTTATATCGCCTTCGCAGGCGGCGGACCGTGGAGCGTGGATGAGCTGCGGAAGCGTGACGGCTAGTGGCGCCGCTCGGATGGGTTCGGAAGCCGACGCCGAAGGCACCGGCAAGTCTGCTGATCTCGAGAATCCGTGAAAGAGTGCCAACATGTATGAAGGCACGCTTTTCCTGAAGCTGTCGAGCGGACGTTAGATAGATTGACCAAGTGTTGGGGGGACAAGATGCGAAAATTGACTATTGGCCTTGTTGGATTTGGGTTTCTGGTTGCGGCGGCCGTTGCCCCCAATAGGGCTGAGGCGGCATCTGCTGGAGCGGCCGTTGCGTCGGCTGCCGTGCCAGCGGCCGCACCTGCGCCTCTTGTCGAAGAAAGTGCGCTGGCGCCGTGCCCGAGTTGTTAATCGCCGCGTCGTACGCCGGTCGGTGCGTCGTCCAGTTCGACGAACGTGGCGGCGGGTGACCCGTCCTTGGCGCTGGTAAAAAAGAAACGGGCTCCGGCGATAAGCCGCAGCCCGCTTCATTCATCGATTGTTAGCCGGACTAAGCTCGGCATTACGACCGTGTCGATGACGTGGATGACACCGTTCGATGTAACGATATCAGCCTTTACGACTTTGGCCTTGTCGACCATCACACCGTCCTTGGCATTAACGCTGAGCTTGTCACCCTGAACGGTCTTAACCTCAGTTTCCTTGCCGGCGATGTCGCCCGACATGATCTTTCCGGGTACGACGTGGTAGGTCAGGATGGAAACCAGCTTGTCCTTGTTTTCCGGCTTCAGCAGATCCTCGACGGTTCCGGCGGGAAGCTTTTTGAACGCTTCGTCATTCGGCGCAAATACGGTGAAGGGGCCTTTGCCCTTGAGCGTATCGACGAGATCGGCCGCCTTAACTGCGGCAACAAGCGTTTCAAACTGACCGGCACCGGCCGCTGTGTCTACAATGTCCTTCTCCGCAGCGCTGGCGGCTGAAGCCGTGAAAAGCGTCAGGGTAAGAACGGCGATTAAGCGCAAAACTTTCATAGAAGTCTCCGTTGAGAGATGTTGTTAGGTACACTGCGCTAACGGAAATGTCGCATTCGGCAGATCACCGTGAAGCAATCACGTGTCTGTGAGGGAGCTCTAAGGCGCCACATCCCCGGCGCCAGCTTTTTTGTCGAACAGCCTCGCGGCAGGTGCTGCTGTCAATCCATGGAGGACGGAACTGAACAACACGGCCAATGCGGCAATAGCCAAGATCTCGTCGCGTATCTGCAGGAGGTCGAAGGCATCAAGGACCAGAAGCGCAAATAGTGCAGTGGCCAGCCCGCGTGGGCCGAACCACCCGTAAAACAGCTTCTCTCCTGGGCGGACCCCGGCACCAAGTAGTGACAACCAGATCGCAGCTGGGCGCACAAGAAACAGACTCGCCAATACAAGGGCAACCATGGCCCATGTCACGTTTGGCAAGCCCGCGGGGAGCAGGACAGCGCCGATCACGAAGAAGGACAGGACGGCTAGGATCTGGCCCTCGGT
>JARFRF010000169.1 GCA_029287395.1 Methyloceanibacter sp.
ACGCCCTTGCCTACGAGTTCAATTTCGCCATCCATTGGCGCTTGAACCCGACCTTCGGACGCCGGGTCAGCGATAACGGCGCCCAACAGCTCTTCGCCGATTTGTGTCTTCGTCGTCTTTGCAACTATCGTGCGTACATTCAGTAGCCGCTGCGACGGCTTCGGCATAAAGACTTCACCGTTTGGGAGCTTATGCGGGACATAGCCGCCCGCGCCCTCTGGTTCAGCATGACCGTCAGTACCATGATCGTGGCCCGCGCCACCGATAGCGACCGAGGGAAGCATGGCCGCGAGTCCGAACGCGACGAAGATGAACTGCGCGGCGTGCTTGGCCTTGGTTACCGCGTCCAACTTGGGGCGAAACTCATCCGTAGACTCGTCCTCCCTACGGCCTTGCGGAGGGGCATGCGGTCGGACGGCAAAAGCCAAGAGAAAGCCCAACAGTGCGGCGAGGCCTGATATGACCCAGACCATCGGCCGGGCAAGTAGCGAGTTGCTCTGCGCATCGTCGTGTTCGCGAGCTGCTCCCAGATCGAGGACGCCATTCAGCAGTTCGACACGATCACCCGCTGTGACAACGAAGGTCAGAGCTTTTGTGCCGGAGCCCAAAACCCAATCAGCGTTGAGCGCGTAGGTCCCGCTATCCGTCTGTGTGGCAATGGATGGCGGTACTTCGTCGCCCGAAATCTCGATGGTGGCATCATCAACAGGCGTATTCGTTGCGCTCTCGTCGACATAAATGGTCAATTCGCCGTCGATGACAACGGCAACGAGCTCCAGTTCGGTCCCGACGCTTTCGAGGCGGGGAACCTCCATTGGAGAGCTCATTTCATCGTCGTGATCCACGCCATGATCGTGGCCGGGTCCGGCCCATATGGGTGGCGCCCAGACGGCAACTAAAAAGAGGACGGTACAAATAACCGTAAGAATTCGAGTCATGCCCAGCTCGCAGTCTTTGAAGAGACAGCAGTAGCGGCGAATGACCGGAACGGGTGCCGGGGACTAGCAGTCCCCTATGTCAACAAGAGAGAGCCCGTCGGTTTATCGCTGCAGTCGCGCGTGCGGGCCGTTTAGAAGACGCACCGCGAGAGTCATGCGGATACGCGCGGGGGCCGGAGCAGAGGGTAAGATAGCTGAACGGGAGGAGAGGCCGAGCCTTGGTCTACGCCAAGGTTGCCATGCACTGTAACACGCTCCATCACGAAGTCAGCGGTCGCGATTGCAACCGATACGCAACAACCAACATGAACGTGACTGGCTGCGTTCCCAGGCTCCTCCTGACACGGCGCCTCGGAATGACAGAGCAAGACGATGCTCCGGTCGCCAGAGGCGTGATCATGGGCATGATCATGAGTGTGCTCGTGCGCACCAGCACCAATCCCAAGGGCGTGAGCGACCCCGACATGACCATCATGCGCCGCAAAGGCGACGTAGCCGTTCAGGCTGCTCGCGACCACGAAGGCCGCGGCCAGGAGCCGGGTCAAACAGAGGCGTACTTGGGTACCCATGCTTATAGGGGAAGCGTAGGGCTCGGAGAAGTCAAGCTCTAATGAAATAGGTCCATCAGGTGGGAGTCACCAGTAGCCAGCCTGGGCCTTCGCTTGAGGAAAAACCAGGGCGCAAAGCCAATTGGCGGTATCTTCCCGCGGCGTCGCTCGATGTCCGCTATTGGCACATAGCAGACCTTGATTTCGACACGGAGAATGTCTGCTTACGGGTGTAAACCGGCCGTCCCTAGGCCGCGCTCCGATGTCGCCTAATGACCCGAAGCGGTCCCTTCAATCATCGAAGCCGCCTCAACTTGTGCAGGCACAATGAATGCTCATCATGCGGAACTTGCATTAGGTTTGGATAAGGCCTACGGTCGTACCACTGGCACGCCGTACCTAGGCGCTGACGGTAAAGACAACCGTGCCAACTCCGTGCACGCCCCCTTTTCCGAAGAATCTCAGCACGCCGAGCAGCCTTCATGCTCGAGTCCCCGCGGCGTTCCAGCCTTCGAAAGAGGCAATCCATGAGCTACGCCCATAAAGCTGCCACTGACCAAGCCCGCGCCGCCTATCGCTACACGACAGACCAGCTCGGTTACCTCGGTCTCGACACCGCCGTTCCTAAGGGCGTGCAAGCCCTTGCCGAGAAGTCTGTGGCACAGAAGCGCAAGGCTTACGACCGCTCCTGGGATCCTTTAGATGCATCGGTGACGACGTTCGAAAGGTCCTTCGCCGCCGCCGGCCAAGAAGCTACAGCGTTCAATCGTAAGATCGTCGAAATCGTCAAACGCGATGTCGATGTGAGCTTCGACTTGGCCACGAGCCTGGCGGTCGCCAAGAACCTCGTCGAGATCGTGGAGCATCAGGCGGCTTATTGGCGCAAGCGGTTCGGCATACTGACGACGGAGGCCGAAGAAGTCAGCGCGCTATCGACGAAGATGACCGCCGATGGCCGCGCAGATCAAGGCACAGGTGATGCGCGGCGTGGATGAGCTGCGCAGAGTGAATTTAGGGTCTACTCCGCAAGTTGCTACCGCCCCACCGGCTCGAATGAGGTTCCATTTCGATGACAATACGGACAAGCAGCAAGACCGTTACTTTCTGTCGATCATTCCGCATAGACGGAGTAGATCGTTTGCTGCCGCCTGCCGACTATCAGGTCTGTCTCTTATACACATCTGACGCTGCCG
>JARFRF010000205.1 GCA_029287395.1 Methyloceanibacter sp.
ATACGAGATTAGGTCGTTGGTCTCGTGGGCTCGGAGATGTGTATAAGAGACAGGTTTAGCGGCGACGAAAATGAGCGGCGACTGGATCAGTGGGCTGTGACGCCTCTTCCAGACTCGTCCTTGTTGGGGACCACCTGCGATGATCCCTCTCCTTCCTCCTCCCAAACGATGGGCTGAGGCGCTCGGGTGAAGGCAATCTTCAAGACTTCCTCCACGCGGGAGACCGGCATTATCTCAAGCTCGTTCTTAAGTTTGTCCGGTATCTCTGCCAGATCTTTGACGTTTTCTTCTGGGATGATCACGGTCTTAATGCCGGCGCGCAGCGCTGCGAGCATTTTCTCTTTGAGGCCACCGATGGGAAGCACCCGGCCACGAAGCGTTATTTCGCCAGTCATTGCCACGTCACGCCGAACCGGTATACCAGTCATGAGCGAGATAATCGCGGTAGCCATGGCTACGCCTGCGGACGGCCCGTCCTTGGGGGTCGCCCCCTCAGGAACATGAACGTGGATATCCCGCCGCTCGAACAGTGGCGGCTCGATGCCGAAATCCACGGCCCGGGAGCGCACATACGCGCTTGCGGCCTGAATCGATTCTTTCATGACATCCCGGAGATTGCCGGTGACCGTCATCTTACCCTTACCCGGCATCATGACGCCCTCGACGGTGAGGATCTCGCCACCGACTTCAGTCCAAGCAAGCCCGGTCACAACCCCAACTTGGTCTTCCAGCTCTGCCTCGCCATAGCGGTACTTCGGCACGCCGAGATAGTCGGCCAAATTGTCTTCGGTGACCGTCACTGTGGTGTGGTCTGTGGTCAAAAGCTCCTTGACCGCCTTACGGGCCAACTTAGCCAACTCGCGCTCCAAGCTGCGAACGCCAGCTTCGCGCGTGTAACGGCGGATCAGCTCTTGTAGAGCGCCGTCCTCAAGCGTGAACTCTTCCGTTTCTAAGCCGTGGTTCTTGATCTGCTCAGGGATCAAGTGGCGCCGCGCAATCTCGACCTTCTCGTCCTCTGTGTAACCGGCGATACGAATGATCTCCATCCGGTCCATTAGGGCCGGCGGAATGTTCAACGTATTCGCCGTTGTCACGAACATGACGTTCGAGAGATCGTAGTCCACCTCGAGATAGTGGTCGTTAAAGGTGTTGTTCTGCTCTGGGTCCAGCACCTCAAGGAGGGCAGACGCGGGATCGCCGCGGAAGTCGGCGCCCATCTTGTCGATCTCATCCAAGAGGAACAGCGGATTGACCTTCTTAGCCTTCCGCATCGACTGAATGACTTTACCGGGCATCGAGCCAATATAGGTGCGACGGTGCCCGCGGATTTCAGCTTCGTCCCGAACGCCGCCAAGGCTCATGCGCACGAATTCGCGGCCGGTGGATTTTGCGATCGACTTCCCGAGAGAGGTCTTACCCACACCGGGCGGACCAACGAGGCACAGGATTGGTCCCTTGAGCATATTGGTCCGGTTCTGCACCGCTAGATACTCGACGATGCGATCCTTGACTTTCTCCAACCCGTAATGGTCATGGTCGAGAACCTTTTGCGCGTCGTCCAGGTCCCGCTTGACCTTGCTTTTCGAACCCCACGGGATTGAAAGCAGCCAGTCCAGGTAGTTCCGGACAACGGTCGCCTCGGCGGACATCGGACTCATCTGGCGCAGCTTTTTCAGCTCGCCCATGGCCTTCTCGCGAGCCTCGCGAGTCAGCTTGGTCTTCTCGATCTTCTGCTCAAGCTCGGCGAGGTCGTCGCGGCCCTCTTCACTGTCACCCAGCTCCTTCTGGATGGCCTTCATCTGTTCGTTCAGGTAGTATTCGCGCTGCGTCTTCTCCATCTGACGCTTCACGCGGCTCCTGATCTTGCGCTCGACTTGCAGGACGGAAATCTCACTTTCCATCAGCGTGAATACGCGCTCCAGCCGTTCGGTCACAGACGTAATCTCAAGAATTTGCTGCTTCTCGCCGATCTTTATGGCGAGGTGCGAGGCAATCGTGTCAGCGAGCTTCGAGTGATCCTCAATGTGACTCGTCGATCCGAGTACTTCGGGCGAAATCTTCTTGTTGAGCTTCACGTAGCTCTCGAACTGAGACACGACTGATCGCGCAAGAGCCTCAATCTCGGTTTCCTCGCCGGGCGATTCCTCCACGGAGGCAACCTCGGCTTCGAAGTAATTTTCGTTATTGGTGTAATTCTTAATGATCGCACGGCGCGAGCCTTCGACCAGGACTTTCACGGTGCCATCCGGCAGCTTCAGCAACTGAAGGACAGAGGCGAGCGTGCCCATCTCGTAGATGCCCTCGGCTGTAGGTTCATCGTCCGAAGCATTCTTTTGAGCGACCAGCAGGATTTGCTTGTCAGCGCGCATCACTTCTTCGAGAGCGGCGATGGATTTTTCCCGGCCGACGAAAAGCGGCACGATCATGTATGGGAAGACCACAATGTCGCGGAGGGGGAGAACCGGGTAGAGTTCTGGGGTGCCTGCCATTGTCTCGGACGGGTTTGTGTCAGTCATAATTTTTCGGTCGCCTTCTTAATAGTCCTGGCCAGCCCAGTTTTTGGCCGAAAGTCGCTTCGCGAAACCGGTCCCAGCGCCCCCACATTCGGCTTAATTCACCTGTTGGAGTATAGGCTCCTGGCACCCGCCAGGGGGCTACTGCGTCACTTTAGCTCGCCCACCCCGGAAAATGGCTGTCGTCGGACCCAGCGTCAAGGGCGAGAGAGCCTAGGGGCTCCCTGCTGCCCAACCCAATGAGAGTCGGATTCGCAGGCCCCTTCAAGCCGACAATCATGTGGAAAAGTTCAAGCGCTAGTTCCGACTTCCTCTTGCCGGTCGGAGTAGATCCGCAAGGGGCGCGCTTTCCCGTCGACCACCTCGGCGCTGATCACGACTTCCTCCACACCACGCATGCTAGGAAGCTCGAACATCGTGTCGAGTAGAATCCCCTCCATAATGGAACGAAGGCCGCGGGCACCTGTCTTGCGTTCGATCGCCTTCTTTGCAATCGCAAGCAGGGCTTCGTCCGCGAACGACAGCTGAACGTCCTCCATCTCAAACAGTCGCTGATACTGGCGGACGAGCGCGTTCTTGGGCTCGGTGAGGATCCTGATCAAAGCGTTCTCGTCGAGGTCGTCGAGGGTGGCGATCACCGGAACACGTCCGATGAATTCCGGGATTAGGCCAAAGCGCAGGAGGTCCTCTGGCTCAATACCACGCAAGATATCGCCGGTTCGCCGTTCGTCGACCATTTCAACCCGAGCGCCAAAACCGATGGACGTCGACCGGCCGCGCGCCGAAATGATCTTCTCCAGGCCTGCAAAGGCGCCACCGCACACAAACAGGATATTCGTGGTGTCTACCTGCAAGAACTCCTGCTGGGGATGCTTGCGCCCACCCTGCGGCGGCACGGAAGCGACCGTGCCTTCCATGATTTTCAGGAGGGCTTGCTGAACACCCTCGCCCGACACGTCGCGCGTAATCGACGGGTTATCCGACTTGCGGCTGATTTTGTCGACTTCGTCGATGTATACGATGCCGCGTTGGGCTCTTTCGACGTTGTAGTCGGCGGCCTGGAGCAGCTTTAGAATAATGTTCTCGACATCTTCGCCGACATACCCCGCCTCGGTCAGGGTTGTCGCGTCCGCCATGGTAAACGGCACGTCGAGAATGCGAGCGAGGGTTTGCGCAAGCAGAGTCTTGCCGCAGCCTGTTGGCCCGATGAGCAAAATGTTCGATTTCGCCAATTCGACGTCGGAATTCTTGCCCGAGTGGTTCAGCCGCTTGTAGTGGTTGTGGACGGCAACGGATAGCACGCGTTTGGCGTAATCCTGACCTATGACGTAATCGTCTAGGACTTGGCAGATTTCCTGAGGCGTCGGCACGCCATCGCGAGACTTCACAAGGGAACTTTTGTTCTCCTCGCGAATAATATCCATGCAAAGCTCGACGCATTCATCACAGATGAACACGGTTGGCCCTGCGATCAGCTTACGAACTTCGTGCTGGCTCTTGCCGCAGAAAGAGCAGTAGAGGGTATTTTTCGAGTCTGTTCCGCTCACCTTGCTCATTCCTTAGCTTCCAATTTTTTTAGTTGCTGCATCATGCGTGCTTTGACCCAAGCGCCAAAATTGGCTGTTGGCCGCCCCCGCAACCGTCCCTGCGACTCTGTCTCGCAACTCGTCAGATTTTTAATCTGACCATGTTGAGGGGGCACTGATCAAGGATTGTTTAATCCCGTAAATCACCGATGCGGACCCTACCCCCGTGGACTTTTTAGAGCTCGAGAATCGCTATGGTCGCACGAACTATGCGGCACCGCCAAGGCCTAGAGCCGGAAACAAGTCCGGTAGCTTAACGGGCCTCAGAGCCAAAACGCCATTCTAGGAGGCTGACGACGGTTCATCTTTGGACGGGGCGTCTCCTTGGCGCTCTACGACCACCTCGTCGATCAGCCCGAATTTCTGCGCCTCATCGGCCGTCAGGAAGAAGTCGCGGTCCAACGTCTGCTCGACGGTTTCGTAGTCCTGACCCGTATGTTGAACATAGATCTCATTCAAACGGCGCTTGATCTTGATGATGTCCTCAGCATGGCGTTCGATGTCGCTCGCCTGCCCCTGGAAACCACCCGAGGGCTGATGCAGCATGACCCGGGCGTTGGGAACAGCGTATCGCATGCCCTTCTCACCGGCACAAAGCAGCAACGATCCCATGGACGCCGCTTGGCCAATACACAACGTTGAAACGGGTGGCCGAATGAACTGCATCGTGTCGTAGATGGCCATGCCCGATGTCACCACTCCGCCCGGCGAATTGATGTACATCGAAATCTCCTTCTTGGGGTTTTCTGCTTCCAAGAAAAGGAGCTGAGCGGTGATGAGCGAGGCCATGTGGTCCTCAATCATGCCCGTCACGAAGATGATGCGCTCTTTGAGCAGACGCGAGTAAATGTCGTAGGCGCGCTCGCCGCGATTGGTC
The DNA here is from genome assembly GCA_029287395.1 of Methyloceanibacter sp. Classification (GTDB taxonomy): domain Bacteria; phylum Pseudomonadota; class Alphaproteobacteria; order Rhizobiales; family Methyloligellaceae; genus Methyloceanibacter. The sequence continues at coordinate 4,977 of JARFRF010000205.1, forward strand.
TGCTCGACCACCATAGGAACGAGCGTGCTCATGTATGTATCGGCCGGCTTATGCATGGGTGTCCTGTTTGTAGGAGGCTATTGGACGGACCCGGTCCCGATCCCTGATTCGTCCAGTAAGAGATGCCTCAAAATATGTGCTCGGGGGCGGAAACGGAAGAGGCTGGAGGCCCCTTCCTCAACTGCTGCGCTTGTTGAGCCAAGAGACGATTGGCTGTGACCCTAGTCCTCTTCATTTTTGCCATCGCTGCTCTGGCCGTCGTCTAGGTCTTTGTAAAGCTCCTCTAGGCTCACGTTCTTGTCTGTCACCTTGGCCAATTCGAGCACATAGTCCACGACTTTGTCTTCGTAGATTGGGGCGCGAAGCTCAGCCAGCGCTTCAGGCGTGTTGCGGTAGAAATCGTAGACCTGCCGCTCCTGACCAGGGAACTGACGAATGCGTTCGATAAGGGCTTTGTTGACCTCGTCGTCCGAGACGGTGATCTCGTTGCGCGACCCGATTTCGGACAGCAGAAGCCCCAGACGCACACGCCTCGAGGCGATGTCTCGATACTCTCCTTTCGCCTTCTCCTCAGTCGTGCCTTCGTCTTCGAAGGTCTTCTTCGACTGCTCTTGGTCTTTGAGAACCTGGTCCCAGATGGCATTGAATTCATTGTCTACCAGCGTCGGAGGCAGTTCGAAGTCATGTCCGTCGCTTAGTGCGTCCAGCAATGCTCTTTTCATTTTGAGGCGGGAGGCCATGTTGCGATCGAACTCCAGCCGGCCCTTAACTGTCTCGCGCATTTTTCCCACCGACTCGGCACCGAGGCTCTTCGCGAACTCGTCGTCAAGGGTCGGCTTTTCTGGGGTGGCGACTTCCTTTACGGTCACATCGAATTTGACCGCCTTACCGGCCAGCTTCGGTTCGCCATAGGCCTCAGGGAAGGTCGCATCGATGACCTTTTCCTCACCGGCCGAGACGCCCTCCAAGCCGTCTTCGAAGCCGGGAATAAAGCCGCCCGCGCCCAGTGTGATTGGTGCATCTGTCGCGGTGCCGCCCTCAAACGGCTCACCATTCAGCTTGCCGACGAAATCGATCGTGACGCGATCTCCTGTCTTAGCGGGTCCATCCTTCGGCGTGTAGTTCGGGTTGGTTGCGATTATGCGGTCGACCGCCTCGTCGATGTCCTTGTCGGAGACCGGCGTCGTGGGTCGCTCAAGCGCAATCGTGGCGAGGTCCATGACCTCGACCTTCGGAAGCACCTCGAACGTCATGGTGTACGCTAGGTCGCCTTTGCCGTCGAAAATCTGATTAATCTCAGCCTCGTCCTCTGGAAGCTTCAGCTGCGGCTGAAACGCAGGACGTTCCTCGCGGTCTGAGATTGCCTTCTCGCTCGTCTCTTGGACGGCCTGTTGCACAACCTCTGCCATGACCGAGCGGCCATAGATCTTGCGCAGATGCTCTTTCGGTACACGGCCTGGGCGGAACCCTTTGATCCGAGCCTTTGACTTGAGCTCCTCAAGCCGCGAGGAGAGCTTCTCCTCAAGTTCGTCGGCCCCGACCACGACTCTCAGCTCGCGGTGCAGGCCTTCTGCATTCGTCTCCGTGACGTTCATTCCGTCAATCCACTGTCCTTGCGGCGCAACGGTAGCGCCTTCTTCTATGTGATGCCGTCCAACGAAGTCGTTGAGTCAACGCGTTGGTTGGTGCGGGCGGAGGGACTTGAACCCCCACGGCCGAAGCCACCAGAACCTAAATCTGGCGTGTCTACCAATTCCACCACGCCCGCAAACGAGGGAGCTTGGCCCGGACGACCCGGGCGCAAGACCAGTTGGCGGCTCTATATACACAGGCACCTCGCTGGCTGCTAGGCCCCAAAGTCGCTCCAGCTACTCGGCTGAGCCGCCAGATAATCCCCATGCGGTAGGCGTCCATGCTCACGCGTGGCTATCGCCCGGAACAAGATACCAAATTGGATCTTATTCGCGGGATTTCTGCGACTTGCGGTGGGCGCGAGCGCTCATTAGGTTGCGGAACAAACAGAATCCCCAAAGGCTCTCCCGTGACCTACAGCAACGGCATTCTTGAGGCGATCGGCAACACGCCGCTCATCAAGCTCAAACGCGCGTCCGAAGAAACAGGCTGCACGATTCTCGGTAAAGCGGAATTCATGAACCCCGGCCAGTCGGTCAAGGATCGCGCCGCCCTTTTCATCATTCGCGATGCGTTGGACTCGGGTCGGCTGAAACCGGGCGGGACGGTTGTGGAAGGCACGGCCGGTAATACCGGGATCGGCCTCGCGCTTGTCGGCGATGCCTTGGGGCTCAAGACCGTCATTGTAATTCCGGAGACGCAATCGGACGAGAAGAAGGAGATGCTTCGGCTGGCGGGCGCACAGCTCATTGAAGTGCCTGCTGTTCCCTATCGGAACGACAACAACTACGTGAAGTACTCGGGTCGGCTTGCTGAAGCGCTCGCTAAAACCGAACCCAACGGAGCGATCTGGGCGAACCAGTTCGACAATGTAGCCAATCGACAGGGCCACATTGAAACGACCGCTCAGGAGCTTTGGCGTGACACTGACGGCAAGCTAGACGCCTTTATCTGCGCCGTCGGTACCGGAGGAACGCTTGCCGGCGTTTCCATGGGTCTGAAGGCGCTGAACCCGAACGTCACGATAGGTCTTGCCGATCCGATGGGTGCTGCGCTTTACAACTACTATGAGCATGGAGAGTTGAAAGCCGAGGGCAGTTCCATCACCGAAGGCATCGGGCAAGGTCGGATTACCGCGAACTTGGAAGGCGCTGTGATCGACAAGGCATTCCAGATCCCTGACGCGGAGGCTCTGAACATCGTCTTTGGGCTGCTGAGTGAGGAAGGCCTGTGCCTCGGCGGATCGAGCGGCATTAATGTCGCGGGCGCAATTCGTCTTGCCAAGGAGCTGGGTCCGGGCCACACCATTGTCACGGTGCTTTGCGATTACGGCACTCGTTACCAGAGCAGGCTGTTCAACCCCGAGTTCCTGCGCGAGAAGGGGCTGCCGGTGCCCAACTGGCTCGTGGAGTCCAAGCCCGCCGCGCCCAACGTGTTTGTCTAGACAAGAACTGGAGACCGCAGCTTTATGACGCCGAAGACATGGCTGATTGAGACCGCCGAGCTTGAGCGCGAATTGGATGCGCCCGATACGGTCGTTATTGACGCGACTTGGTACCTCCCGGGTGAGGCGAAGAATGCGCGTGAAGACTATCTCTCCGAGCACATTCCGGGCGCGGTTTTTTTCGATATCGATGAGATTGCCGATGAGAAGGCAAAAACAGGGCACATGTTGCCGTCGCCTGAGAAGTTCTCATCGCGTATGCGCAAGATGGGTATCGGCGACGGCCAGCGCGTGGTCGTGTACGACCGGCAAGGAACGTTTAGCGCTCCGCGCGTCTGGTGGGCGTTCCGCGTTATGGGGGCCGAGGACGTCAGCGTGCTTAATGGCGGGCTGCTGAAGTGGAAAGCCGAGGGTCGGCCGATGATGATGGGTGAGCCTAATCCTCGAACACCCCGACACTTCACAGCCAGGCACAATCTCGATTTGGTACGTGATGTCGACGACATGGTGAAGGCTATCGATGAAAAGTCGTCAGAGATTGTCGATGCTCGATCAGCGGAACGCTTTGCCGGTAGTGCACCAGAGCCACGGCTTGGTTTGCGAGCCGGACACATCCCAGGCGCCATCAATGTGCCGTACAAGCAAGTTCTTAATGCAGATGGCACATTCAAATCCGTCGATGAATTGAAGGAAATTTTTTTGAATGCGGGTGTCGACCCCCACAAGCCTGTCGTGACGACGTGCGGATCAGGTATCACTGCATGTGTTCTTGCCCTGGCGCTCGGCCAAGCCGGGCATTTAAGGACGGCGGTCTATGACGGCTCCTGGGCCGAATGGGGCGGCGATGAACGCTTGCCGATCGAGACAAGCTGAGTGACGTGCGGCACTCCCCCTCTCGCTGAGAGGCGTTCATGACCAAGACGCAAAAGTCCGGGAAGCATGCGACGCAGTTGGCGCACTCTGGCCGTGATCCGGCAGGCTTCCATGGGTTCGTCAATGCACCCCTCTATCGTGGTTCGACGGTCCTCTACCCCTCATATGACAGCCTCCTCGCTGACGATCAGGATTATAGCTACGGTCGGCTGGGCACTCCGACGGTTCGGGCGCTCCAAGATGCTCTTGCCGAGATGGAGGGCGGGCATGCGAGCCTTTTGACGCCATCGGGGCTTTCAGCGATCACGACTGCAATTGTGAGCTTCGTCTCGAGCGGCGACCATATTCTGGTGTCCGACAGCGTGTACCGGCCTACGCGGCGCTTCTGCGATACGGTGCTCTCAAGACTGGGCGTAACAACGACGTACTACGATCCTCTGATCGGCGCCGGAATCTCAGAACTCCTGACGGAGCGTACGAAGCTCGTGTTCACGGAGTCGCCCGGTTCACAAACGTTCGAGATACAGGATATTCCGGCAATCGCGACGGCGGCCCACGCCGTTGGCGCCGAGGTGATGATGGACAACACCTGGGCGACACCGCTGTATTTCAAGCCCTTCCAGCACGGTGTGGATGTCGTGGTGCACGCAGCCACGAAGTATCTCGTCGGCCACGCCGACGCCATGCTTGGCGTCATCACCATGTCCGAGTCTGCGACCGCTCCGGTCGTGAAGACGCACGACATTCTTGGGCTGTGCCCGGGTCCCGAAGATGTGTACCTGACCTTACGAGGTCTACGGACATTGGACGTGCGGCTCCAGCGTCACGAAGAGACGGGACTGGCACTTGCTGCGTGGCTTGCCGAAAGGCCCGAGGTGTCGAAGGTGATCCACCCTGCCCGGACGGATCACCCCGGTCACGCTCTCTGGAAGCGGGACTTCACCGGAGCCTCGGGCCTATTTGCTATTGTTCTGAAGCCCGTACCGCGCCCTGCCTTGGCTGCGATGCTAGACGGCCTGTCGCTCTTCGGTATGGGCTATTCATGGGGCGGGTATGAAAGCCTCATCCTCCCCTTCGATCCGCGCGGGTATCGCAGTGCGACCGTATGGGACGCTGAGGGACCTTCTTTGCGTCTTCACGCCGGCTTGGAGGACATTGAAGATCTTAAGGCCGACCTGGAAGCCGGATTTCGCAGACTAAGCGATACGCGTTGACGCGGCAGCTCTTGCCGCTAACCCGTGGCATCCGGCAGCGGGCGTGATTTGCCGTCTTCGCCGATTGCGACAAACGTAAAATCGGCCTCGGTGACTTTTCTGGACTCTTCGCTATGGCGGGGTCGGCGCCAAGCTTCGACATGAATCCGCATAGAGCTTCGCCCGGTTTTGACGAGGCTTGCGTACAAGCTGACCTCGTCCCCTACTTGGACAGGCGAAACGAAAGTCAGCGCGTCGACAGCAATCGTTGCACAGCGCCCGCGGGCTCGCCGTGCCGCAACATTGCCGGCGGCAAGATCCATCTGAGCCATTAGCCAGCCACCAAAAATGTCGCCTGCGGGATTCGTATCGGCAGGCATGGCAATCGTCCGGACGACTGGCGTTATGTCTGGCGGCGTTTCCGTGTCCATCTTGCGGGTCTTCCGATCGTGCTGGCAGACGCCATCGTTATGACGCCCCGCTGAAATGGTAAAACACGGCGACTGTGATTGCGTAAATCAACAGTACGAGAGCGGAGTCGACGCCCATCCGGAGCACTGTGCGCCTCGACCGGATGATGAGCCCGGCGAGATAGACGGAGGTAACAAGTATACCTGAAATGATTGCAAAGGCCGTACCCTGATCGATTGCCCCTAGGATCGGGGCACCGCCATAGACGATATCGGCCGGCAGGACCATGGCTACCATCAGAAGGTTGCTACCGAAAATATTCGAGATCGCCATACTGTAAGCGCCGATCCGAACGGCCGAAATCGTTGTGCTGACCTCTGGAAGCGATGTTGCAGTTGCTAGCAACGTCATTCCAATGAAGCTGGAGCCTAGACCCGTTTGCTCCGCGATCGCCGCGGAGCTTGCAATAAGCACAAGTCCGCACAGAAGGATTGCCAAGCCCATCAAGGCGAAACCAATAACAAGGCCCGCCGTACTCATACCGTCGGTGGCGCTGCCTCCGTTCTCTTCTTGAACTTTGCGCGGCAAGGCCGCATCGACACTCTCAACGGGGATCCAAGACTGAACCCCATCGTAGTGGCGCAGCATAGCCACGATACCCACATAGGCGAGGCCAAGCAGAACGGTGCCTAAGCCAACCCCGAATGGCAGCGCTAATTCTCCGACAGAATGCAGACCCAAGAGCATTGCGAGCAGCGCGATCAGCAATGTTGCCTCGAGCGCTGAAGTAGGGCCGCTTGGATAGGATGTCAGGGCGTAGGATACGATGAGCAGATCGACCAGGGCGAGGATTGCCGTCTGCATGGTGATGCCGCCGAACATATTGCCAAGAACGAGCTGAGCCTGCCCGACATAGGCGCCATAGAGCGTAGTCACCAGCTCGGGCAGAGAGGTGGCCGCCGCAACGAATATGAGCCCCATAAAGGCTTGTCCGATGCGTTTCCGCGCGGCAATGGCATCGGCAAAGACCGCTAGCCTCGTCCCCGCGAGCCACACACCGATTGCCGCCACCACGAAAGCAGCCAGGGTCGCGGGTAATGGGAGCTGCGCAAGTGCGGAGATCAAGCGGACGGTCTCATTGCTAACTGGACGTTTGGACGATAACGGCTCTAGCGCCTTTGCCCCGGAAGTATCTTTTGTAGTTTGGTGCTGTGGTTATTCGTTGTTTTTCTGGCCATCTCAGACCTAGTTGGACTTTGGAGCGTCGAGCTTATAGGCAGCCAAAGTGTTGTCCAACATCATCGGAATGAGAACAAGCCTTTCGTCGGGCATATAGATCAGGTCGGCGCTGGCCTGGTTTAGGTCTAACAGCTGACGTACCCGCGCCTTCTTACCCTTTACAGCAATGGTGTATAGGCTGCCCTCAGCCCAGTCGGTCACAAGATAGGTTCCGGGCTGGAGTTCGTCGATCCCATCGAGGTTGCCAAAGGGCTCCCCAAGCGGGGAAACAGACTTTTCCTCGACATTAATTGCAAACAGGCCGGCAACTTCTTGCTCCTGGCCAACACTTTTGGGCCGCCCGAAGGATGCAACAATGAGACGCCCTTCCCTGAACAAGAGTCCATTGGGCCCGTTCAGGGCGTCATCGGTAAGCCAGGGCTCGAAGACGCCGTCTTTGAGACGCCAAATAGTATTCATTGGCGTGTCCGAGACGTACACTGTGCCGTCGTCACCGACGGCAACGTCGTTCAGAAAAATGGCTCCGTTGGCCTTATGGGTCCTCTCGATGCTCCCCGAAGCAGCATTGATCGCAACGAGCGCATCCACATCGGCGACGTAGAGCGTCCGTTCGCTTAATCCCATTCCCGTCGGGGCATTAAGGCCCTTGGCCCACCTCCGCTCAAGGATCGTCCCGTCTGGCTTCAGACGTGAGATGAAGCCATTCCCGTCCTTCTGCATAACGGGGCCGTTGATGTTGGAAACGAAGAGGACGTCTGTGACCGGGTCGTGAAGCACAGATTCTGGGCGCGCCAGGCCCTTGGCCTCCCAAGCAAGTGTCGGCGCCTGAGCAATCGCCAATGGAGGCTGCAAGGACCAAGAGCCTGAGGCAACAAGGATGAACGTAACCAAACGCCCCACTTTCGAGAGACCCGAAGCGGCGGTCGTACTCACGCGTCTGCTGGCGCCTATTGCTGTTGCCGCAACGAAACGCCTCGCCAACCGGATTAGATGAACGCTCATCATTCAGGGATCCCTAATGTGCAAACCGATGCTCATCTACTCGGTCGCCACCGCTGCATGGCAACCCTAACTTGACCGGACCTAACCTACCCGGCTTTCGGCGGCGTTTGAACTGGGTGGGTCTGACAACTGGCGCAATCGAGTTTTTGCTATTGCGCAGCCAAGCTGGTCCAGAGACAAAAGCGATACGGAAAGCGTATTGTCGATAGGCCCAGTTAAAAGGAGCGTGTGAATGGCATCCGCTGCTTTGACATTAGCCGATCTCGCCTCGGGCCGTGTCGATACCGGAACGTCGCCGATACACGAGCCGTACTGGTGGGATGCGGCGCCACTAAAAGAAGTTGAGCGCCCGACCCTTCCAATGCGTGCCGACGTGGTGATTGTTGGATCCGGTTTCACAGGACTGTCCGCGGCGCTAACCATGCTCGACAAGGGGCGAAGCGTTGTTGTTCTCGACAGAGGCGTGCCGGGATTCGGGGCGAGCACACGCAACGGCGGTCAGATTGGGAGTGGCAACCAGAAATTCCGCGTGCGGGACCTGGTAGCATCACGCGGAGAGGTTAAGGCAACCGCGCTTCTTCGCGAAGGCACACGCATGCTCGACTATATCGGCGCCCTGATTGCCAAAGAACGCATCGACTGCTTCTTCCAACGATGTGGACGCTTCCGTGGAGCAATGAGGCCGGCGCATTACGAGGCCATGGCGCGCGATATGGAAGACCTGAAGCGCATCGCCGGTGTGGAGAGCTTCATGGTCCCACGATCGGAGCAGCACGCCGAGATCCGAACCGACCGCTTCTATGGCGGATCGGTGCTGCCCGAGGACGCCTCACTTCATCCAGGGCTGTACCACTCCGGCCTTATGGCGCGCGTTACTGCGCGGGGCGGCGCAATCGTAGGCCTCGCCAGCGCGAAGGCAGTTCAACGCGAAGAAGCCGGATACCGTGTTGCCACCGAAGTCGGCAAGATCGACTGCAGTCAGATCCTCATTGCGACGAATGGGTATACAGATCATCTAGTTGGACACCTTCGGCGACGGATAATTAGTGTTCATTCGGCCTTGATTGCCACTGAGTCTCTTGAACCGGGCTTGATCGACCAGCTCATGCCGGCACGGCGCGTCTATGGCAACACCAACAGGGTGTTCTATTACTTTCGAGCCGCGCCGGATCAGAACCGGCTCGTTTGGGGCGGACGGGCGGCACGGCTTAGCGGCCTCAAGGCCTATCGCCATCTCGCTGACGAACTTCTCTCGGTGCTCCCCGATCTCGGCAACGTCGGTGTCTCCCATGTCTGGGATGGGAGCATCGGTTACACATATGATGCGCTCCCCCATCTCGGTTGCACACGCGATGGCATCTTTTTCGCTGCCGGCTATTGCGGCACGGGCGTGTCGCGCGCCACCTATTTCGGGCACAAGATTGCGCTGCAAATGACCAACGATCCTGATGGGAAGACACCGTTCGATGACCTGGCCTTCCCGCCCTTCCCTGTGCGCGATGCCGCGCAACTCGCGGTCCCATTCGTGGAGCGTTGGTATCGGTTTCGCGACGCCATCGAGAAGTAGATAGGTCGGCATCTCTGGCGGATTGTCACCGCAGATGCCGGTCAGCGCGGTGATGATTGAAACAGACTATCCCCATGGGCCCCGCCGACGTTCGACTTGAAATGGACGGTGATGGGATGGCTGGAAGAGTGGCACATTGCTTTTTTTGAAGAACGGTACGAGCACCATCCCCGCGACAAACCCACCGACATGAGCCCAAAAAGCAACCCCGGGTTCGCCTGCACTTGAGAGGAATCCGCTCACGAGCTGTAGCAACAGCCAGAGCCCCAATACGATCAGTGCCGGCAGATACACAATCGTGAAGAAGAAGCCAAAGAAGATCACCGTTCGCACGGTGGCGTGCGGATGAAGGAGCACATAGGCACCCAGCACGCCCGAAATTGCGCCGCTCGCGCCCACCATGGGCACGATGGAGTCGGGATTAACAAGGGCCTGAGCGAATGCGGCGGCGATACCGCAGACGAGATAGAACGCAAGGTAGCGAACGTGGCCCATGGAATCTTCGACGTTGTCCCCGAAAATCCATAAAAACAGCATGTTGGAGCCAAGGTGCATCCAGCCGCCGTGCATGAACATGGACGTGAACACCGTGAACCATGCGGGAACAGCAGCAGTGTTTGCTTGAAGATCGGCTGTCCCGAACAGGCGCGCAGGAATCATGCCGTATTCGTAGAAAGCGACTCTGCTGGCGTTAGCCCCCAAAGAAAGCTGCCAAAAGAAAACGAGAACGCAAACGCCAATAATGGACCACGTTACGATCGGGTTACTTCTGCGAGGATTGTCGTCGGAGATAGGGAACAAGGGCTTGCACCGCAATCTGGGGGTTGAGACACCGTTGGATAAGGCGCGGGCATGCTACTAGCTTGATGTCGATGAGCACTGTCAATCATCTCGTGCGCAAGCCTTGCGCGGGCACTGGGCAAGTCGGCCGATGTTTGGATCTGCCTTAGGCCTGAAGTACCCAAGTCGGTTCTAGCGGAGTACGTCCAGTGGTCGATGCTGCAAAGTGAAATTTGTTAGCTTCGGGAATCAGTCGTCCAATTTAACCGCAGCCGGCGCGACGTATTGCTCCAACTTATTGAGCCAACGCCGAAGCCGCGAGAGATTGGCGCCGAGATCGCTATAGCCGAGCTGCGAGCGTGAGTACATCGCCAAGCTAGCGCCGTCAGGTTTCTCGATGTAGCGAACGACTATCGTGTCGGGAAATTTTAGAACTTCGCTTCGCTGCATATAGCGCTCAGTCAGCGTGGCATCGTTGCGATCGACAAGGAATGTCCTTGGCTCGGATGCTATGACTTTGGCCATCGCCGCCTGAAGAGTAGCCACATCAACTGCGAACTCGGGCGTGGTGAGGTCGCTCCTGGCCTTGCGAAAGCCTCGTGGGCACGCCAGGGCGTCATTGGGAGTGCTGCGGCGCTCCAAAGCATCAAAGTCAACCGGTCCCAGGTCAGGCGGGCCGAAAAGACTCCAGAGCCGCTCGAATACAGGCATATGAGCTTTAGTGCCTCCGTCCAAGAAACCGGAGTTTAGCAGATAGCGAGAGTGCTACCGCTTTCCAGTAGAAACCTTTCATCAAGCATGGGTCGACGTATTCAAGCGAACACGGACCTTACGATGCTACTTGTCCGAAATTTCGTGTCCGCTTGCCGCTATCCGGCGAGACTATCGAGACGGCACAAAATATTTGTCTTTGGATCGGAACCAAACATGCTCCTCGCTCGGCATTGACGCCCTCAAACTGCCAAAAGCGGGTTTGAAGGTAAGTGGCATGAAGTCATGCTTCCAGCTATTGGCACTTGCTATCGTGTTCACGACCTTGACGCTGCCCGCTGTCGCCGACAATGCGGAGAAGCGCGAACAGGCTGAGCGAGTTGTCACAGAGTTCTGGGACCGTGTTTGGTCTGCGCCTGCTGACTTGCGCGCGATCGACGAACTGGTCGTGGTCGACTTCGGGTTGACCAGTGCGGGTCGCGAAATCGAGGGGCGCGACAACTTGAAAACATGGGTTGAGGCATTTCAGGAGAAGGCCAAGGATGTTCGGCTATAGGCCCTGGAGACCTTCGCCAACGCGGACGCAAAGCGCGTGACATCGCGCTGGCAGGCAACTGGACTTAACAACCGGGTTCTCGGGACGGAGCCTGACGGGCGCCCTATCTCTTTTACCGGCATTGCGATCTGGGAGATTCGTTGGACTGAGGACGGGCCGAAACTGGCCCACAACTGGGTGGAGCGAAGCGCCTGGGAGCTCTACCAAAGCCTGACGAGCGGCTCTGACGACTAGTCTAAGCGAGGGGTCAGATGCCCAATCTAAACTGGCGATCCCGGCAGGACTCGAACCTGCAACCCCCTGCTTAGAAGGCAGGTGCTCTATCCGGTTGAGCTACGGGACCACACAAGCGCAGAGTATAGCCCGACTCGCCTGAATTCAGTGTGTCCAGCTGTCGGGGCGGCCGTACTTGAAGTTCTCTGCGTAAGACTTCGGGCGGATCTTTGAGGCCGGCGGCTCTTCCAAGCGAAAGGCAATGCCGTTTTCCTTCGCGTAAGCGATGGCCTCGTCCTTTGTTGCAAAGCTCAGCCTGATTTGTCGCTTGGTGTCGGATGAACTTGTCCAGCCCATTAACGGCTCGATTTGGCGTGGCTGGTCGGGGACGTACTCCAAGACCCAATCGCGGGTCGCTCCCTTGCCCTGCTGCATGACATTTTGGGCGGGTTTATAAATCCGGGCCGTCATTGAGTGTCCACCTAAAGCAGCTTTTTTCCCATCAACTGGACAGCCGTCCAATCAGAACAGTGAGTGGTCGGGGCAGCAAGATTCGAACTTGCGACCCCCTGCTCCCAAAGCAGGTGCGCTACCAGACTGCGCTATGCCCCGTTAAGACCACACGGCACGGACATGACAGCCAAATCCGGCGCAGGCAAGCCTCTTAACACAAGAAACGCTTCACGGGTCACTTCATACTCAGATCAGTGGCTTGACGCTAGCCCCGCGACGGTAGGCCACTGTCACCAGGTTCCGGATTGTTCCGCCTCTTTGGCAGGCGACTGCCCAAGACCTGGGAACACCACGCGATCGCCCGGCTTCAAGCCAATCCGAGCCGCTTCTCCTGCATTCAGTTCCAGAACCGCCTCAGCGATCCCTCCCGAGTCGATGACGTCCGTGGAGAACGGCTCGGTGTTGGCCTCAATGCGTAGAACGGTTCCCTGCTCGGAAATGAAAATCATGTCGAGGGCGATATAGGTGTTTCGCATCCACATGGTTGCGCGTCGAGGTGGGTCATGGAGAAAGATCATGCCGTGATCTCGTGGCATCGACCGACGGAACATAAGGCCCCGGGCTTTCTCCTGAGGGGTATCGGCAACCTCGACAGTGTAACTATGCTTACCTGTGCCTGTCTCAAGCACCACTGTGCCGGTCCCTTTGGCAGAACTAGACGCGAGCGGCACCAAAATAAGTGCCGCCGTGAGCCACAAAAACGTGAGATTTCTGCGAATAGATCCAGCGATCAGTGGGAGGCCGGGCCGTTGGCGCCATCCGGCTTGATTTCCGCGGCCATCAAGCCTTTGGGGCCTTTCCCGAACCGAACGAGAAGAGATTGACCCGGACGAAGTTCCGTAAATCCGCACCGCCGCAGCGTCTCCATGTGTACAAAGATATCCGGCGTCGAGGGGCCTCTCGTTAGGAAGCCAAAACCGCGGATCCGATTAAACCATTTAACCATAACCCGTTCCCAGTCGCTTTCGGGAACGACCACCACATGCGTTCGCTGGGGCAGCTGAGAGGGGTGGACGGCTGTTGTATCGTCGATTTCCAAAATACGAAATGCTTGCAGTCCCTTTGGACGACGAAGAACTTCGCAAACGACTCGTGCGCCTTCGTAGGCAGTCTGGTGACCATCGCGCCGCAAGCACGTAACGTGCAACAGGACATCGGGAAGGTCGTCGTCGGGGACAATGAACCCATATCCCTTCGACGCGTCGAACCACTTGATTGCGCCGGAGACCTCGAAGACATCGACAGTGGCATCGTCGATAGCGGCCTCTTCGGTGTGTTGGGTAAGTTCCTCCTCAAGTGGCGATGCTTTCGCCGCCATGCCGCATTCCCCCGCTGAACAAAGTAAGATCGACTCGATGCCGCGATATACGAATCAAATAGTGCGTTTCCATTAGGATAACATCGGCTGTTTCAACAGCCAGATGATTTTTGCTGCTTGCATACTCTTCTCCACAGTGCGGGTGCGAAGTTGTCATTATGAGACGAGCGCACGCGCAACCTCCTGATCGATAAGAGAAACCGAAGGCCGTCGAGCGTTGAGTGTCTATTCGCCGCTTGAGACGCAAAATCTCGGTGAAGCGCATGCAAACTTTTCTTGTATCAAACAAAATTGGGATTTCGTCATATCGGACCGCGCGCTGTGGGCGCGATGCAACATATGAAATAAAAATTGCATTCAGCGCTTGCCAGAAGAGGTATTCGTTATCTTGCCATCATCCTCTTAAGGGCTTTAGGGTCAGCCTCAGAGCCAACCCAACCGCGCTTGCTGGCGGAGGAAGGACGCTGTCGATGAAGTATCTCCACACCATGGTTCGCGTCTCGGACATTGATGAGTCGCTTGATTTCTACTGCAACAAGCTCGGACTGAAAGAGACCCGTAGGATGGACAGCGAGCAAGGCCGCTTCACGCTCATCTACTTGGCCGCGCCAGGCGACGAAGATGCAGAACTCGAACTCACCTACAATTGGGATCCCGAACCGTACGATGAAGGACGACACTTCGGACATCTCGCTTATGCAGTCGACGACATCTACGAGACATGCCAGCGGCTCATGGATGCTGGTGTCACCATCAACCGTCCACCGCGGGATGGCCACATGGCCTTTATTCGTTCACCAGACAACATCTCGATCGAGTTGTTGCAAAAGGGAGGTCGTCTGCCTCAACAGGAACCCTGGGCGTCGATGCCCAACACGGGAACTTGGTAGCAGAGCGAGACGGAGAAATTGCTAGAGCGAGATCTGTTCGTGGCGCCGGCATGATTGCCGTCTGTCAACGAGACAGAGCACGCTTACTGGCTTATCAGCGAGACAAGTCAAGACGAATGGCTGTACTCCGACCTGGCAAGTGCTGGCCGGCCTTCGCTAACCCACTCAGAACATGGGTGTTTCGGGCCAGATGCCGCGGTCTCTGGGTTGCGCTCTCAAACCGCTGGACGACATGACCCCGGCGCCCAGGGAGTCTAAACGCCGGGGCCAGTGAGCACCGCGGTTGTCGGAACAGAAGGATTCTCACCGCGATGGCTCGCAAGGAAACCCGACGGTCCCCATGCATACCGCCGAGACTCCGTTGGGTTGCGGGCATCCGCCACCGCTCTTATTTGGGTAGCTGTGGACGTTCTCCTCATGGGAAAGGGCCGTCTGTCCAATGGGATTTAACCGCGGAAAATTTGTGAGCCAAAAACCGCCTTCGGAGTAAGCTCCCGTGACATTGCACCAGCTTTCGCCTAACTGGCACTTCGGGCGAAGGAGCGCCCATCGGCCCTATATCGCGTGTCGGGGAGAGAGAGTTCGATATGACGTTTGATGAGTTTGGTGACTTGGTCGGGAAAGTGGCTGCGTACGCCATCGGCATTCCTCTGATACTTGTCACGCTCCTTGTGGCTTATTGGCTCGTCGTCGTTATCCTGCGACTTGCAGGTGTGATCGAGTTGCCGGACCCGATCTATTTGCTTCCTGCCGAGTGGCGCGAGAAACTGCCCATCCCCCAATAGTCTAAGCTGGAAGGCATTGATCGACGACGCGCTTTTTTGGGTCACGTATCGGCCCGCGATAACCCGCAAACGATTGCTTAGTGCTGGGTCTCGAATGGCACTCCCTAGGGGAATCGAACCCCTCTTTCCAGGTTGAAAACCTGGCGTCCTAACCGATAGACGAAGGGAGCGTGCCGGTCGCGAGACCGCTGATATAGATAGCTTTGCGACGTCTAGCAAGAGCGCTGTCTAAGACGCCGCGCCTCATCCCCGCAAGCCCCTAGCCCGCGGACTCCGGTTTTTCAGCAGCGTCTTCGATCATCAGCTCGATGCGCTCCCGCCCCTGCCAGCTCGACCGTCGCAGATGGCCGGCGATGTGTAGCTGTTGCCCGTCCCCGTTTATCAAAGTCTCTCCGAGCGGCGACCCGTCGACACGGAACGCGACTGCATCGATGCGACTACCGTCGGCGGCTCTAAGGGTGCAGCGCATGTGCCCATTGCCAAAGGTGCGCAGCCGCATCAGTCGATGTGCCGGAAAGACAAAGCGCGGCCTCGGATAACCAGGGCCATAAGGGCCCGCCCTTTCGAGATGGTTGAGCAAGTCCGGTGTGACGCCACCGGCTGACAATGCGCCATCAAGGTAGAGCGTACGGTTTGCTGAGGAATGGGCAACAGGTTCAGTGAGGCGCTGACTGATAAACGCGGCGGCCTCTGTTCGCTTGCTCCAATCTAGAGTGAAGCCAGCAGCCATGCTGTGTCCGCCGCCTTTGAGAAACAGCCCCTCCTCCACCGCATCCCGTACGACCGAGCCGAGATCCACAGATGAGATGGAGCGGGCGGATCCCGTGGCGACGCCGTCGCTGTTTATCGTCATCACGAAGGACGGACGGTGAAAGCGCTCCGTGAGCCGGCCTGCCACGAGACCAACGAGACCCCTGTGCCATTCGGCGTCTCCGAGGAACAGAAACGGTGCTTTTGGGTCCGCCTCGACAGTCTGTTCGCCCAAGGCAGTCGCCCCCTCGAGCATATGGTGCTCGATGGCCTTGCGCTGGCTGTTAAGCGCTTCTAGTCGCGCGGCAATCGTTGCGGCTTCATTTTCGTCTTCCGTGGCAAGGAGCCTCGCGCCGAGGCCTGACGCACCTACCCGACCGCCGGCGTTGATCCGCGGACCCAATACAAATCCGAGGCTGTAGGTCGACGGTGCTTCGGTAAGCCTGGCTTCGTCGGCAAGCGCCCGGAGGCCCACATTGTGCCGAAGTCGCAGGACTTTCAGACCCTTTGCGATGAAGGCGCGGTTCACGTCCTCGAAGGGCACTACGTCGCAGACTGTCGCGAGGGCGACGAGGTCGAGAAGCCCCAGTAGATCCGGAGAAGGCTGATTCTTATAGGCCCCCAAGCGTCTTAAAGCGGCAGACGTGGCAACGAGGAACAGGAATACGACGCCAGCCGCAGCCAGATGCCCCTGGCCCGACACGTCGTCCTGCCGGTTCGGATTTATGACAGCAAGCGCGGGCGGGAGATTTTCGCCCGTCTGGTGGTGATCTAGAACGATTACATCGGCACCTGAATCATTGGCGGCTGAAATCGCTGTTGCACCTGCCGTTCCGCAATCCACGGTCAGGATGAGCTTGGCGCCCTCGTCGACGAGCCCACAAAGGGCCTCAGGTGACGGGCCATAACCCTCGGTCAAGCGGTCAGGAATGTAGGTCAGGCATGCTTGCCCATGGGCCCTCAAGAAGCGCTCGATGAGAGCAACAGAGGACGCTCCATCGACATCGTAGTCTCCGAAGATCGCGATAGTTTCTTTTCTCATGATGGCCGCGGCCATGCGATCAGCCGCGGCGTTCATGTCACGAAGGCGCAAAGGGTCCGGCATCAATGTCCTGAGCGAGGGATCCAGGAAGCGCTCGGCGGTTTGCATATCGGCTCCGCGTGCCGCAAGGACTCGGCCAATCAGGTCCGGTAAAGCATTGGCCTGCGCAATGGCCGTCGCAATATGCGCGCGCGCTGGATCTAGTCGTTCTATCCAGCGTTGACCGCGCGCAGAGCGCTCCACGGCAAGCATTGTGGGTTTTTCCGAGCTCGCGTTTTCGTCTTGGCGTTTCAAAGATGCGGTCACGGTTGGACTACGACGTGTTTTCGAGGGCGCGGGCGATAGTTTCAAGTGAGCGCCCAGAGTAGCCGATTCGACGCTGTTCCCGATTCAGTCAAATTTTCTAGGATCGGCGTGGTCTGTTCTTATCCAGCGCCGTGTATGCGTGGAAGCTCGCATCACGACGCTTTCCGTGGTGATCGTTGTTGGACTGTGATGAACGCCAGCCATCATTGAGCCGTCCGTGATCCCCGTCGCCGCAAAGCTGAGGTCCCCAGCGACCATATCCTCAAGCCCGTAGGTCTTGGTCAGGTCGGTGATCCCTGCCAGCTTTGCCCACGCACGATGCTCCTTATTGAGGGCAACGAGGCGTCCTTCCATCTGGCCGCCGATGCAAGCCAACGCAGCAGCGGCCAAAACGCCCTCGGCCGCACCGCCAATCCCCAGATACATGTCGATACCGGTCTGTGATGGATTCGTAACGTGGATTACGCCTGCAATGTCGCCATCGCCGATCAGGCGCAAAGCTGCCCCAGCGGTTCGGATCTCCTCAATGAGGTACCCGTGACGCGGCCGGTCGAGAACACAAACCGTCAGATCCTGTACTCGCACGCCCTTGGCCTTTGCCAGAGCATTGAGGTTTTCCGTCGGTGTGGCGGCAACGCGTACAATGCCCTCAGGATAGCCTGGCCCGACTGCGACTTTCTCCATGTAGATCGGTGGGACCTTGAGGAGACTTCCTCGCTCCGCAACAACCAGGACGGACATGGCGTTGGGAAGGGCCTTTGCACAGAGGGTGGATCCTTCGATTGGATCGACGGCCAAATCAAGAGCCGCGCCTGAGGGCGAGCCCGCGCCAATCTTCTCGCCCAAATAGAAGACGGGGCAGTCGCCCTCCTCGCCTTCGCCGACGACGACCACACCCTCAAATGGCAGCCGGGCTACTTCGCGATGCATAGCAGCAGCAGCGGCAGCGTCAGCCGAGGCTTCGTCACCACGACCAAGCCACTGAGCTGCAGCCACGGCCGTCGCTTCTGTTACCCGGACAATATCGAGCGCCAAGGCTCGGTCGAGCTCTGTTCCCTCAACTGCCTCCGACACGCCAAAACCTCCCTCGTGCTAAAGCAGGCCGTCGACCATCAGCGTAATGACCGTTAAAGTTTTTCGATTCTTATCATTTGCGGCTTGGAGTCCACATGCCCGTCCCGTTCAATGGCCGCAAGCGCCTTTCGAACGGCGGCTTCTGTAGTCTCGTGCGTTACCATCACGACGCTGGCTTGGGGCTCACCCTTCTTGCGTGTGCTCCGGCCTTGACCCGGACGCTCACTATCCGAACGGCGCTGAACAATACTCTCAAGTGAGATTCCCTGCGTTGCCATGCGTTGGGCAATCGCGGCGAATGCGCCGGTGCGATCGTATACGGAGAGACGGATATAGTAGCCGCCCTCGTGTGTCCGCATGGCAGCCTTTTTGTAGGCCTTCATGTGCTTGGCTTTGATGCCGAAGGGCCGAAGAACGACGCCCCGAGCGATGTCGATAATATCGCTCATCACTGCAGAGGCTGTCGGCCCACCACCGGCGCCTGGACCAATCAGCATGACGTCACCAATGAAATCGCCATCGATGGCGACGCAATTGGAGACGCCATCGACATTTGCGATGGCTGTATCCCTTGGCACCATGGTGGGATGGACCCGCTGCTCTATCCCACTATCGGTTCTAAGAGCGACACCAAGCAACTTTATGCGGTAGCCGAGATCGGTGGCTGCCTCGATATCAGTGAGGGTAATTGTTTCAATCCCCTCTACATAGATGGCATCGAAGCGCGTGCGGGTGCCAAAAGCCAAGCTTGTCAGCAGTGCGAGCTTGTGTGCGGTGTCAAAACCGCCGACGTCGAATGCGGGGTCGGCTTCGGCGTAACCCTGTTCCTGTGCCTCCTGTAAGACGTCGGCGAAGTGACGGCCTTCCCGCTCCATCTTTGTCAGGATGTAATTGCAAGTCCCGTTCAAAATTCCGAACACGCGGCTGATGTCGTTGCCCTGTAGGCCCTCCCGCATAGCTTTCACAGCCGGGATGCCGCCAGCGACCGCGCCCTCGAAATTCAGCGCGACGCCGATTTTCTCCGCAAGCGCTGCTAGGGCGGCCCCATGATGGGCCAAGAGCGCCTTGTTCGCCGTGACAACGTGCTTGCCTGCCCGCAGCGCTGCCTCCACCGCTTCTTTTGCAGGGCCCTCCTCGCCGCCAATAAGCTCGACAAACACATCGATCTCGGGGTCCGTTGCGAGCGCTACAGGATTGGCGACAAACCGCATCTTCGATACGTCGACGCTGCGCTTCTTACGCTTCTGGCGCGCGGAGTACGCAACAATTTGCGCAGGACGACCAGTCTTAGCCGTGAGTTCATCCCCGCCAGCCGCGATCAGTTGTACGAGCCCCGTGCCGACGGTGCCGATTCCGGCCAGTCCAAGCTTCAGAGGTTCTGCCATGTGAAGAGCTATAGCGTGCGCTTGGCCTTGGGGGCCAGGGGAATGACGTTGTGTAGCTCGCTGGCCGACTCGGTCAGGAATTTGCGTATGTTACGCGCGGCTTGACGGATACGTTGTTCATTTTCGACAAGCGCAATGCGGACATAGCCCTCGCCGTACTCTCCAAAACCGACACCCGGCGCTACTGCCACGGACGCTCTTTCCAACAGGAGCTTGGAAAACTCAAGCGATCCTATGTGGGCAAACATGTCTGGAATGGGCGCCCACGCGAACATGGTGGCGGGCGGCGATGGAATGGGCCACCCTGCGCGCGTTATCGAGTCGACGAGCGTGTCACGCCTGCTCCGATAAACGGCTCGGATCTCGTCAACGCAGTCCTGTGGTCCGTTCAACGCAGCTGCGGCTGCAACTTGGATCGGCGTGAAGGCGCCGTAGTCGAGATAGGACTTCACCCGCGTCAAGGCCTCTATCAGGCGCTCGTTGCCGACCGCGAAGCCGATACGCCAGCCCGGCATGGAGTACGTCTTGGACACGGAGGTGAATTCGACCGCAATATCCATAGCCCCCGGAATCTCAAGGAAGGAACCCGGAGGCTCGTCCTCAAAGTAAATCTCTGCGTAGGCGAGGTCTGAGAGCACGATAAGCTCGTGCTTCTTGGCGTAGGCGACGACGTCTGCATAGAAGTCGCGGTTGGCAACCACAGCGGTCGGGTTTGCCGGATAGTTCAGCACCAAGACTGAAGGCTTCGGCACGCTGTGGCGCATGGCTTTGTCGAGAGACACCATGAATTGCGAGTCCGTGCTCGACGGAAGATGGCGAATCACACCTCCAGACATGATGAAGCCGAACTCGTGGATCGGATAGGTAGGGTTTGGAACCAAGATCACATCGCCCGGGGCGGTGATCGCCTGGGCCATGTTGGCGAAGCCCTCTTTCGACCCTAGCGTCGCTACTACTTGGGTGGCGGGATTGAGCTTCACGCCAAAACGACGATCGTAATAGGCCGCTTGTGCCTTGCGCAGGCCTTGAACACCCTTTGAAGCTGAGTAGCGGTTTGCCTTTGGAGATCGAGCGGTCTCGACGAGCTTATCGACGATGTGAGCTGGCGTCGGCATGTCGGGATTTCCCATGCCGAAGTCAATGATGTCCTCGCCGCGTGCGCGCGCTTCCGCTTTGAGCCGGTTTACCTGCTCAAAGACATACGGCGGCAGGCGCTTTATCCTATGAAAATCGCTTTGCACGGACGGCGGTTCCCACCCGATTATTCCAGAATTGAGAGCCCGGCGTTGAACCATAAAATAGGTCTGCCGGGCAAGCACGTAAGAGCAGGACTTTCGTGCAGTTTGCGTTGATTTCAGTTCGCTTTTGGGGCGCTTTTCACTTCGTCGACCTGAGCCTGCTGCCGGTCTTTCTCGTCCTTTAACTCCGAAATTGCCTCCTCGCGCTCCGACTTCGTCAGCGTGTCGTCGTAGCTACGGATCGCGTCGCCAAACCGCTGTAAAGGGCCCTGATTGGTCGCGCATCCGGACAAAAGGATAACGGACACGGCCCCTAGCAGCCAATAAGCTGATCTCGAATCAAGCACCTTGCTATTGCTCTAGCGGAGTTTCCCCTGGCGCACTGAGCCGCCAAATCGCTATATTGCATAGCACAATGACAAGCTTTGAGAAAGCTGGTGGAACCACGCTCCGACAAAACGACGGAGATGCGGGCTCAGGGAAAAATATCGAGGACATTGCAATGCGAGACGACAACCGGGATCGAAAGACAAGTTCTGGGAGGGCCAAGGGGGGGGGCTCGGGAGGCGATAACACGGAAAAGGCCTCTCAGGATTCAGTGAACTTCGACGAGTTTGCTCGGAACATGATTAGGCTTTTCGATCAGGGGACGAAGGTTGCGTCCTCCTTGGCTGAACGCAATGCATCGAACGGGAACAGCCCCTATGGCGTGAGCTCCGAGGTTGGTGAAGCTGCAAAGACGCTCGGCTCGGTGGCACAGGCCTGGGCGACAAACCCTAGCAAGCTCGCCGCAGCCCAAGGGGAACTCCTACACAGCTACGCCGATCTTTGGGGGCGCTCCGTACGCAAATTTCTTGGCGAAGACGTCGAGCCGGTCGCAGAACCCGAGCCAGGAGACAATCGGTTCAAGGATCCGGGCTGGTCCGAGAACCAGTATTTCGACTTTTGGAAGCAGGCCTATCTGATCACCTCTCGTTGGGCGGAGGACATCACCGAAAAAACCGAAGGTGTGGACGATCGGACGAGAAAGAAGGCCATGTTCTATCTCGAGCAAGTCCTGTCCGCGATGTCGCCCTCCAACAATCCATTCACCAACCCCGAGGTGGTGCGGACCACCCTTGCCACCAATGCCGAGAACCTGGTTCAGGGCATGGCGCTGCTGGCTGAGGACCTAGACCAGTCCAAGGATTTATTGCGCGTCAGCCAGACCGATCTTTCGGCCTTCGAAGTCGGCCGAGACTTGGCGATCACGCCGGGCAAGGTCATCTTCCAGAATGATCTCATTCAGCTGATCCAATATGAGCCGTCCACGGAACAAGTCTGCAAGACGCCGCTCATCATCGCACCTCCCTGGATCAATAAATTCTACATCCTCGATCTCAAACCAGAGAAGTCGCTGGTCAAATATGCCGTGGACCAGGGCTTCACCGTCTTCATGATCTCGTGGGTGAATCCCGACGAGAAGCTCGCGCAGAAGACGTTCGAAGACTACATGCACGAAGGCATTCTCAAGGCCGTGGAGGTCGTGAACCGGCAGCTCGGGCTCCATCACGTCAACCTAATGGGCTATTGCGTAGGCGGCACTCTCCTGGCCTCTACCTTGGCCTATTGCGTGGCAAATAGGGACGACCGGATCGCGTCGGCGACCTTCCTGACTGCACAGGTCGATTTCACCGAGGCTGGCGACCTACTGATGTTCATCGACGATGCACAGCTGAAGTCGCTGGAAGAGATGATGGCCGAGCAGGGTTACTTGGATGGGTCGCGCATGGCAGCGGTGTTCAACATGCTGCGGCCCAAGGACCTTATCTGGCCCTATGTCGTGAACAATTATCTGCTCGGCAAAAAGCCATTTCCCTTTGACCTATTGTTCTGGAACGCTGACTCCACGCGCCTGCCGGCGGCAAACCACGCGTTCTATCTGCGAGAGTTTTACCATGAGAACCGCCTGAGCAAGGGTGAGATGGAGCTCGGCGGTGTCAGATTGGACCTCTCGAAAGTGAAGATCCCAATCTACGAACTCTTCACCCGCGAAGACCATATCGCTCCCGCAGCTTCGGTCTTCCGCGGGAGCAAGCTCTTCGGCGGAGATGTACGCCACGTCATGGCGGGCTCCGGTCACATTGCCGGCGTCGTAAATCCCCCGGCGAAGAGGAAGTATCAGTATTGGACAGGCGCCCCGGCAGACTCACTGGAGGCTTGGATTGAGACAGCCACCGAAACTCCCGGATCGTGGTGGCCTGATTGGGCGGCCTGGCTGAAAGATATCTCGGGCGAAGAAGTGCCAGCTCGAGACCCCGCATCCGGTCCATTCAAGCCGATTGAAGACGCCCCGGGAAGTTTTGTGAAATCTCAGGATTAGGGCCCGCCCTTCTGTCCCCACTTAGGGAAATAGGGGCAGCTGCTCGAGGGCTGTCGTCTCGTCGAAGCCGAACATGACGTTAAAGTTCTGCAGGGCCTGCCCAGCAGATCCTTTGACCAGGTTGTCGATCGTCGAGATGACGATTGCGCGTCCAGGTATCCGGTCGGCGAAGACGCCAATATGGCAGTAGTTCGAGCCCCGAACGTGCTGGGTTGCTGGAATAGTGCCCTGCTCCGCTACACGCACGAATGGGCTATCCGCGTAAGCCGCCAGCAGGGCCTCGTGCAGGTTCTCCGCGGACGCCCCATTGGTCAGCGGGACATAGCACGTACACAGCTCTCCCCTCGTCATGGGAACCAGATGCGGCGTGAAATTCACAACGACCGATTGCTGAAAAGCCTGCCCGAGCTCCTGTTCAATCTCAGGGACGTGACGATGGGTTCCAACCCCGTAGGGCGACAAGCCCTCGCCGACCTCGGAGAACAATATGTTCTGCTTAAGCGATCTGCCCGCACCGGAGGCACCGGACTTGGCGTCGACGATAACGCCATTGGGCGCGACGAGGCTGCTCTTCGCGAGTGGTAGCAATGCGAGCAGCACTGCTGTTGGATAGCATCCCGGGCACGCGACGAGACGCGCCTTTTCGATGTCGTCGCGATAGTGCTCCGTCAGCCCGTAGACAGCGCCGCTGGCCAGCTTCGGGGCGCCGTGCTCTCCGCCATACCATTGTGCGTAGGTGTCTAGGTCGCGCAGCCGGAAGTCTGCGGACATGTCGATGACCTTCGTGCTCTCCGGGAGTTTGGCGATTTCGCTATGCGCTGTGCCGTGGGGCAGACCGCAAAAGGCGACATCCACCTGGTCCCAGTCGACTTCATCTGCGGTCACGAGCGCCGGAAGATCGAGGCTTGCGAAGTGCGGATAGACCTTCGCAAGCGGCTGACCCGCATGCGCCTTGGCAACAAGAGCCGTGATTTCGATGTTGGGGTGTCTTGCGGCCAGCCGGATCAGATCAGCGCCTGTGTAGCCTGAAGCGCCAAGGACGGCGGCCCGGATCGTCTGCGTACTGGTCATGTCCGACCCCGGAGATTCTACCCCGCTTCCGACGGGGTTCTGCGGCTCAAAACGAAAAACGGGAGAGAGGCTGCGCCCCTCTCCCGCAACAATTCAAACATGCGCAGGAGATACTAGCGCTTGGAGAACTGGAAGCTTCGGCGGGCTTTAGCCTTGCCGTACTTCTTACGTTCGACGGTTCGCGCATCCCGCGTGAGGAAGCCAGCCTTCTTGAGAACGCTGCGCAGCTCGGGCTCGAAATGCGTGAGTGCCTTCGAGATGCCATGACGAACAGCGCCCGCCTGGCCGGAAAGACCGCCGCCCGAGACAGTGCAGATTACGTCGACCTGACCCTCGCGCGCGGCAGTGACGATCGGCTGCTTAAGGATCATCTGCAACACGGGACGGGCGAAATAGGCCGCGTGGTCCTTGCCATTGACGGTGATGTTGCCGGGACCCTGCTTCACCCAGACACGGGCAACCGCATCCTTCCGCTTTCCGGTGGCGTAGGCACGGCCCAGGTCGTCGACCTTCCGCTCATAAACACGTCGCTCTGGCGCCGGGGCATCGCCTTCATTCTGCAGCTGAGCCAGATCTTCTAGCGTGTTGGTTTCGCTCATGGCTCTTAAGCGCTCCTTGCGTTTTTCGTGTTCAGGCTAGCGACATCTAGCGGCACGGGGTTCTGTGCCTCGTGGGGATGCTCTGGCCCTGCATAAACTTTGAGATTCCTCAGCTGCTGACGGGCCAACGGACCGCGCGGGAGCATACGCTCCACGGCTTTCTGCAGGACACGCTCTGGATGCTTCCCGTCAAGAACCTTCTCGGCAGTCCGACTCTTGATGCCGCCCGGGTGGCCTGTATGCCAGTAGTACGTCTTATCGGCGCGCTTATTGCCCGAGAGGACAACGTTGCCCGCATTGATGACGATGATGTTGTCACCGTCGTCCATATGGGGCGTGTAGCCAGGCTTGTGCTTGCCGCGCAGCCGCGTCGCAATGAGCGAGGCGAGCCGGCCCACCACAAGGCCGCTGGCGTCGATCAGCACCCAGGACTTTTCAATGTCTTTGGGCGTGGCGGAATAGGTTTTCATGGTTCGCGTCACTCTTGCGTCTCAACCAAAAGATCGGCGCTTCTAACGGCTGGAATGTTACTGGTCAAGCAACTTTGATTCATCACCTAATATCAATGAAGTAAGTGTGTGGTAATAAAATACCGCTTGAGACCTTTCTGAATTTGCGTGTTTTTCTGGTCAATTCGTATATCCGATCTCCAAGCGAAGCCACTTAGTGAAAGAAGGCCTGAATGAGCGATACCGAAAGCGTCCTTCTGACCCAAGACCAAGAGGCCGTTCGGGTCTTGACGCTCAATCGTCCAAAAGCCCGCAACTGTCTCTCGATGGACCTTATGACGTCGCTACGAAGCGCCGTCGCCGACGCTGAAGACAATGAGTCCGTCCGCGCTGTGGTGCTGACCGGCGCAGGTCCCGCTTTCTCTTCCGGTCACGACCTTAAGGAACTCACGGCGCATCGGAACGATCCAGATCGGGGACATGCATTCTACGCTGAGACAATGCGAACGTGCGCCGAACTGATGCTGGCTATTGTTCGCCTGCCGAAGCCTGTCGTCGCCGCCGTGAACGGCATTGCCACTGCAGCCGGTTGCCAGCTCGTGGCGACTTGCGACCTTGCCGTCGCGGCCACAGATGCCCGCTTCGCAACCCCTGGCGTGAATATCGGCCTGTTTTGCTCCACACCGATGGTGGCGCTCAGCCGCAATGTTTCCCGCAAAGCCGCGATGGAGATGCTGCTTCTCGGTGAGATGATTAGCGCTGACGATGCACTGAAGCTTGGCCTCTTGAACCGCGTCGTTCCAGCCGACCAAGTCTTAAACGAGGCCGTCGCATTCGGTCGCACGATTGCGAGCAAGCCGAGCCGCACGCTCAAGATTGGGAAAGAGGCTTTCTACCGCCAAGCCGAGATGCCCCTCGATGAGGCCTATCTCTATACCGCCGAAGTCATGGTCAACAACATGCTCGATTCCGAATCTGTAGAAGGCATCGGCGCTTTCCTCGACAAACGCGCTCCGCAATGGCCGCGATAACCTGCGGCAAACGGCCCGGATGAATCACGACAGTTACTCTGACGCGTACATTCGCGACATTCTTCTCACCAGTCGGGTCTTTGCTGTCGTTGGCGCGAGCGCCAAAACCACAAGACCGAGTTACTTCGTGCTCAAATACCTTTTGGCCAAGGGCTACGACACAATCCCTATCAACCCTGGACTTGTCGGCAAGACCATTGCGGACAGAACAGCCTTTGCCTCTCTCATCGAAATCGAAAGGCCGATCGACGTCGTCGACATCTTCCGCAACTCAGAGGCTGCGCTAGGCATTACCGAAGACGCTATTCGCATTGGCGCGAAAGTTGTCTGGATGCAGTTGGGCGTTCGCAATGACGCCGCCGCTCGGCTTGCAGAAGACGCCGGGCTTAAGGTTGTGATGAATAGGTGTCCGAAGATCGAGTACGGTCGCCTGTCGGGAGAAATTGGCTGGGCAGGAGTGAATTCCAGAACGTTGTCGAGCCGCCGCCCCATCCTCTCTGCTAGGGGGAGTCAACAGCGAGCCCTGCGGCGCAATACGTAGCGGCCAAAACCTCCAAGCGCGAACACGCTCAAAACAGAAGACGCGCAGGTTCCGATCCCCTAAGGTCGCCGGGCTTATAGGTCCACAGGGATGGATTACGGCTCAAGGGAGGAAGACAATGTCGGAAGAGCGCACGCCCGGGTTCAGCACACTCGCAATTCATGCCGGCGCACAACCGGACGCGTCGACGGGCGCACGGGTGACGCCAATTTACCAGACCACGTCCTACGTCTTTGACGATGCGGACCATGCGGCGTCGCTTTTTAATCTCGAAGCCTTTGGCAACATCTACTCCCGGATCATGAACCCGACCCAGGCGGTTCTTGAAGAACGCATGGCCGCTCTCGAAGGAGGGAGCGCAGCCCTTGCCGTTGCCTCCGGTCACGCGGCTCAAGCGATCGTCTTCCACACGTTGATGGAACCGGGCGCCGAGTTCATCGCCGCGCGGCAACTCTACGGCGGGTCAATCAATCAGTTCGGCGAAGCCTTCAAGAAGTTCGATTGGCATGTGAAGTGGGCGGACACAACCGACGCCGAGACGTTCCGTGCTGCGGTCACGCCGAAGACGCGCGCGATATTCGTCGAGTCGATTGCAAACCCCGGAGGTATCGTCACCGATCTCGAGGCTGTCTCGGCCGTTGCTAAGGAGGCTGGGGTTCCGCTGATCGTCGACAATACGTTGGCAACGCCATACCTTATGCAACCCAAGCAATTCGGTGCCGACATCGTCGTACACTCGCTTACGAAGTTTCTCGGCGGCCATGGTAACTCAGTGGGCGGCGTGGTCGTCGACTGCGGTACGTTCGACTGGATGTCGACTGACCGATACCCCTCCCTTTCCGAACCTTGCGCCAGCTACCACGGCATGAAGCTCGGAGAAACATTCGGCAATTTCGCGTTCGCCATCGCGTGCCGGGTTCTCGGGCTTCGGGATCTTGGGCCCGCGATCGCTCCGATGAATGCATTTCTTATCCTGAACGGAATTGAGACCCTGCCCCTACGCATGCAGCGGCATTGCCACAACGCCATGCGCGTTGCCGAGTGGCTCTCGCGACACGACAAGGTTGCCTGGGTGAATTACGCCGGCCATCCGGGCAACGCGTTTTACGCACTAGCCCAACGTTATGCGCCAAAGGGCGCTGGAGCAGTTTTTACCTTTGGGCTCGAAGGAGGCTACGAAGCCGGCATTTCTCTCGTAGAAAAGCTGAAACTCTTTAGCCATCTTGCCAATATTGGCGACACACGCAGCCTCGTCATTCATCCGGCCTCGACG
>JARFRF010000206.1 GCA_029287395.1 Methyloceanibacter sp.
CGTCCTTCCGCAAGCTGCGAGATATGCACAAGGCCATCGCGCGGACCGAAGAAGTTCACGAACGCGCCAAACTCCATGCACTTGACGACCTTGCCTTGATAGATCTCACCGACTTCAGGCTCGGCTGCGATCGACTTGATGCGTGCGATGGCCTGACGGATCGACTCCGCGTTTGCGGATGCGATCTTGACCGTTCCGTCGTCGGAGATGTCGATCTTTGCGCCGGACTCGGCGACGATCTCGCGGATCACAGACCCACCGGAGCCGATAACTTCTCGGATCTTGTCGGTCGGGATTTGGATAGTCTCGATGCGCGGGGCGTACTCGCCTAGTTCCGGACGCGCCTCGTTGAGCGCCTTATCCATCTCACCAAGGATGTACAAGCGCCCATCCTTAGCCTGATCCAGAGCGATCTTCATGATCTCTTCTGTGATGCCGGTGATCTTGATGTCCATCTGCAGGGACGTGATGCCCTCGGATGTGCCAGCGACCTTAAAGTCCATGTCGCCGAGATGGTCCTCATCGCCCAAGATGTCCGAGAGGACGGCGAACTTTTCGCCTTCCTTGATGAGGCCCATGGCAATACCGGCGACTGGCCGCTTCAGCGGAACACCAGCATCCATCAGCGCCAGCGAAGTGCCGCAGACGGTCGCCATGGACGAAGAGCCGTTGGACTCAGTAACCTCAGACACGACACGCAGCGTGTAGGGGAACTGTTCGCGATCCGGCAAAATCGGATGGACCGCGCGCCAAGCGAGCTTGCCGTGACCGATTTCGCGGCGTCCGGGCGACCCCATGCGTCCGGTTTCGCCGACCGAGAAGGGCGGGAAGTTATAGTGCAGCAGAAACGTCTCTTTGTAGGTGCCCTGCAGCGCATCGACGAACTGCTCATCGTCACCGGTACCCAGTGTCGTCACGACTAGAGCTTGGGTTTCGCCGCGGGTGAACAGCGCGCTGCCATGTGTTCGCGGCAGCACACCAACCTCACAAACGATGGGGCGAACGGTTACGAGGTCGCGGCCATCAATGCGCTTCCGCGTGTCGAGAATGCTGCCGCGCACGACATCCTTCTCGGCTTCCTTGAATGCATGAGATACTTTGCCGGCGACCGAGCCATCATCGTCCTCAGGGACCAATTCGGAAACAACGGTCTCCTTAACCTGAGCGATGTTGTCGCGGCGCTCCTGCTTCGAAACGATGGCGTAGGCGTCGCGTAAGCCAGCGTCGGCGAGTTCGCCAACCTTGGCGACCATCTCCGAATTGTCTTCGGTCTTCAGTTCCCACGGTTCCTTGGCGGCAACTTCCGCAAGCTTGACGATGGCGTCTATCACGGGCTGGAAGTGCTCGTGTCCGTACATCACGGCGCCGAGCATCACGGCCTCGGGAAGCTCGTTGGCCTCCGATTCCACCATGAGAACCGCGTCCTTGGTTCCGGCAACCACGAGATCGAGCGAGGTTTCCGGCATCTCGTCGACCATCGGGTTCAAGATATATTTGCCTTCGACGTAGCCGACCCGCGCAGCGCCAATAGGACCGAGGAACGGTACGCCGGAGAGCGTCAGTGCCGCTGAGGCGGCGACCATCGCCACGATATCGGGGTCGTTCTCCATGTCGTGGGAAAGCACGGTCGTGATGACCTGGGTGTCGTTTTTGAAGCCCTTCGCAAAGAGCGGCCGGATCGGACGGTCAATAAGACGCGAGGTGAGCGTTTCCTTCTCGGTCGGTCGCCCTTCGCGCTTGAAATAGCCACCGGGAATCTTGCCGGCCGCAAACGTCTTTTCTTGGTAGTTGACGGTCAAGGGAAAGAAATCGATCCCAGGCCGTGGTTCTTTCGCGGCGACGACCGTCGCAAGAACGCAAGTTTCGCCATAAGTCGCGAGGACTGCGCCGTCTGCCTGACGCGCAATACGCCCCGTTTCAAGCTTTAGCGGACGTCGTGCCCATTCAATTTCTACAGTGTGTTTGTCGAACATGTGTGTGTCCCATTCGGTAGGGAAGATGAGGATATCCCACCGCCCGGTGGCGATGGAACTGGTTCGTCCATAGTGGAGGAAGCTCCCAGCGTCGCCAGAAATGCTAGCGACGGATGCCGAGCCGGCCGATGAGCTTCTTGTACCTTTCTCCGTCTGACGCTTTGACGTAGTCGAGCAGGCGGCGGCGCTGGCTGACCATTTTCAGCAGCCCGCGACGCGAATGATTGTCCTTACCGTGCGTTTTGAAGTGCTCAGTGAGGTTGCTGATGCGTTCGGTGAGAATGGCGACCTGAACTTCCGGGGATCCGGTATCGTCTGCCTTGGTCGCGTATTCCTTGATAAGCTCTTGTTTGCGTTCAGCACTAATCGACATCGGGTTCTCCTTACGATTTGAGGTGTTTGACAAGGCCGGGCCGGGATGTCGTCCAGCGCGGTCGAATATGTTGCGGGGCAGGATCGTGAAAGTCGCAAGGGCCCCAGGCAACTGCTGCACTATAGGGATTATCGTCCCCGAGACCAGCGCTATTTGGGGGCTAATCCGGGAGTATAAAGACCCTGGAGGGGTGGAATTCACCCCGGGCGACCTCGCCGATGGCCACCGGCGCTCCCCGAGAGACGGCATACGCCGCGCCTGCCAGGATGGGAGCATCACGCCCCCGCAGAAGAATCGCGCGTCCTTGGCGGATATTGGCCGCATCAGATGGGCTAATCGACAGCGCCGGCAGCTCCGTAAGCGCTGTCTGGACGGGCTGGAGCAGTGACCGCAGCGCCTCCTGGCCGCTTTCGGCGGCCTGCTCAACCGCTTCGAGTGTCACGGCGTGGTCGAGTGAGAAACCGCCGACACGAGTCCTGCGCAAGGCCGAGATGTGGCCCAAGCACCCAAGCGAACGGCCCAGATCTCGAGCCAGCGCCCGAACATAAGTGCCCTTGCCGCATTCGGTCTCAAAGACGCAGGTGTCCGGACTCGGGTGCTCGATGAGTGTCAGCCGCTGAATCGATACCGTTCGGGCGGGTAAGTCGAAATCGCACCTGTCACGCGCAAGATCATAGGCTCGCGCGCCATCGACCTTGAGCGCAGAGAAGCGGGGCGGGACCTGCTCTATTTCGCCAACGAACTGCTTCAGAGCTGCCTCGATATCGGCGCGGGCAGGGCGCAGCCGGCTGGTGGCGGTTGCCGTGCCCTCAATGTCGTCGGTGTCGGTCTCTGCTCCAAAACGGACCGTAAAGCGGTAGGCCTTCGACCCCTCCACCGCATACGGAACGGTTTTTGTCGCTTCCCCGAAAGCAATTGGCAGGACGCCCGTTGCGAGAGGGTCGAGTGTGCCCGCATGCCCGGCCTTCGCGGCATCGAAGAGCCAGCGCGTTCGGCCTACTGCTTTGGTAGAGGTCAGTCCCTCTGGCTTATCCAGAATAAGCCAGCCATTGACTGCTTGGCCCTTCCGCTGCCGTCCCATTCAATTGCCCTCTTCGCGTTCCAATCAGTCGTCGAGATCGCGCGCCACTTCGGGCGAGGCGAGCAGTTCATCGATCCGAGAGGAGGCTTCGAACGAGGTATCCTCCCGGAACCGGAGTTCGGGCATGTATCTTAGGCTGACCCGCTTGGCGACCTCGCCGCGCAGGAACCTCTTGTGTTGTTCCAGATGCTTCACCACAGCGACCGCTTCCCCGCCGCCAAGGGGCATAACGTAGCATGTGGCGACCTTGAGGTCGGGTGACATTCGGACTTCCGGAACGGTCAGCGAGTGGCGTTCGATGACCTCGTCCAGAACCTCTCCGCGAGAGAAGATCTCGGCGAGGGCGTGGCGAACCAACTCGCCAACCTTCAATTGGCGTTGGCTTGGCGCCCGCGCGCCTTTGTCTCGCGTTACCATTGGTCGCTCTCGTGGATCGGTCTCTTGGTCGCGCCCCAACGAGGGGCACGCAAAGCGTTCTGACTATAGCGAGCGTTGAATATGTTCCACCTGGAAACACTCAATCACATCGCCTTGGCGCATGTCCTGATAGCCCTCAAACGCCATGCCGCATTCTTGCCCGGCAACCACTTCTTTGACTTCGTCCTTGAAGCGCTTGAGCGTTGAAAGCTCGCCTTCGTGGATGACGACGTTGTCGCGGATCAAGCGGACATGTGCGCCGCGCTCGACTTTGCCCTCGGTTACGCGGCAGCCGGCCACCTTGCCAACTTTGGAAATGTTGAACACTTCCAAGATTTCCGCATTGCCAAGAAATGTCTCGCGTCGCGTCGGCGCCAGAAGTCCCGACATGGCCTGACGCATATCGTCGACGAGATCGTATATGACGGCGTAGTCCCGCACTTCGATGCCATCCCGCTCCGCGGCCGCGCGCGCCTGTGCGTTGGCGCGCACGTTAAAGCCCAGCACTACGGCACCGGAGGTAGAGGCCAATGAGATATCAGACTCGGTGATGCCGCCGACGCCCACATGCACCAAACGGGCCCGAACCTCGTCGGAACCTAGCTGGGCTAGAGCAGCGTTAATCGCCTCAATAGAACCTTGCACGTCGCCTTTGACGACCAGCGGGAATTCCTTGATCCCGTCTTCCTTAAGCTGGTTCATCATCTGCTCAAGGCTGCCGCGCTGTCCTGCAACCGCCAGTGTCTTGCGCCGCTCTCGCTCGCGGTACTCCGTAATCTCGCGGGCGCGCGCTTCGTTCTCGACCACGGCGAACTGATCGCCGGCTTCGGGCGCCGTGTCGAAGCCCAGCACCTCAACCGGGACGGACGGGCCTGCGGCCTTCGTATGCTCACCAAGATCGTTGATCAGAGCGCGCACGCGACCCCAGGCGGAACCGGCAACAATAATGTCACCAAGCTTCAACGTGCCGCGTTGAACCAACGCCGTGCCGACAGGGCCGCGTCCACGCTCGAGTTTGGCTTCGACGATTACGCCCTCTGCCGCTCGGTCAGGGTTGGCCTTGAGCTCCAACACTTCCGCCTGTAGGACGACGGCTTCGAGCAGGGCATCAAGATTGGTTCTCTTGACTGCCGAGACCTCGATCTCCAGCGTCTCGCCGCCCATACTCTCGACCACGATCTCGTGGCTGAGAAGCTCTGTGCGAACCCGCTGCGGGTCCGATCCCGGCTTATCGATCTTATTGATCGCGATGATGATCGGGACGTCCGCGGCCTTGGCGTGGTTGATCGCTTCGATCGTTTGTGGCTTCACACCGTCATCGGCGGCCACGACAAGGATCACAATGTCCGTGACTTTGGCGCCGCGCGCGCGCATGGCAGTAAATGCCGCGTGGCCGGGCGTATCGATGAATGTGATTTTCTGACCAGACGGAACGGTCACCTGGTAGGCGCCGATATGTTGGGTGATGCCGCCGGCTTCTTGGCTGACAACATTGGCGGCACGGACCGCGTCCAGAAGTGAGGTCTTGCCGTGATCGACATGACCCATAATCGTCACGACGGGCGCGCGCGGCTCTAGATCCTCGTCGCTGTCTTTCTCGCCGATGAAGCCTTCCTCCACGTCCGCTTCCGACACACGGCGTACGGTGTGGCCGAATTCCTCGGCAATGATCTGGGCGGTGTCAGCATCGATCACGTCCGTGATCTTATGCATCGCGCCGTCCTTCATGAGATACTTGATCACGTCAACGCCGCGCTCGGCCATGCGGTTCGCGAGCTCTTGAATCGTGATGACGTCCGGAATGGTCACCTCCCGGGCGATCTTCTGTCCCGCCTGAGGTCCGGCACCTTGCTTCTTTTGCCGTTCACGATGGCGCTTAAGCGAGGCAAGGCTCCGCTGCCGCTGTTCTTCGTCCAGCGCATTCGTGATCGTAAGTCGTCCGCGCACACGGCGCTCTTCGCCACGGCGTGGCGCGGCCGTACCTTTCTTGTGACGAGCGTCCGCCTGCCGCCTCGGCTGTTCCTTTTCGGGCTCCATGGGCCGGCGGGGGGACTCTAAACTCTTTGGCGCGGCCTTAGCCTTCGGCTTAGCAGTAGCTTCTAACTGTGCCTCAGCGGCCTTCTTGGCCTCGTCCTCTTGCCTCCGAGCTTCCTCCTCGGCAGCCTCCTTTGCGCGCTGTTCGGCAAGGGCGGCCTCCTTTGCGGCGTCCTCCTTGGCGCGCTCTCGTTCTTCTGCCTCGCGGACACGAGCATCGGCAAGCGCCTTTGCGCGCGCACCCTTCTCCTCTTCGGAAAGCTGTTTGAGTACGACGCCAGATCGGCGCGGCTTGCTCGCTGCGGGCTTCGGCGCCTCCTCTTTGGCGGGGGCCTTAGCGCGCGGCTTTTCTTTGACGTCCTCGGCAGCCGCGGCTGCACCGCCGGAACCAATGGAACGGCGCTTCTTCTTCTCGACAAGAACGGATTTGGAGCGCCCATGGCTGAAGCTCTGGCGCACATGGCCCGACTCCACGGTTCGGCGCAAATTGAGCGTCATCTTGCGCCCGCCGCTCTTGCCTTCAGTCTCGTTGGTCTCGCTCATTCTTGTTCCGTGTCCAATCCGTATCTGTCTGCGAATGCAGAAATGCCCTGCCGGTAACGCTCGACACGCGAGGCTGCCGCCAGGAACTTTTGAGCCGCACCGCCCTGGATGAGGGCAGCATGTATCACATTTGTCCGGCCCGATGCCAAACTCAATTGATCTGCGGTAAATGTGCAGACCGACGGGATCCCTTGTCCACCAGTAGCGGCGCGGGCTTTGCCGTCCAATTTCCGGCAGCCGTCCGCGGCCGCGTCCGCTGCGTGCACCAAGGCAATAGTCCTACCTTTTTGGAGCGCTTCCTCGACCTTGGAGCGGCCGAAAACGGCCTCTCCGGCCTTATTGGCCAGGGCAAATGCGCCAAGGGCCTGCTCGGTCAAAAGCCCATCGACCTGCTTGGCAAGGCCGTCCGGGACCCGGACATCGGCCTTCAGCGCACGGCCGAATGCATGGCGTTTTGCGGCGTCTGAGATCGTATCGTGGGCCGCGGTGAACCAGGCGCCACGCCCAGGAAGGCGCTCCTTGAGATCCGGGACGACAGTGCCATCCGGCCCCAGCACAAAGCGGATGAGGTCAGATTTAGCCCGGTGGGCGCGTGTCAGTGCACAGCGCCGCTGGGTAACCCCAGGGGCCTGCCGCGACTTCGTCTGTCGCGTCTCGCTCTGCACCGCCGTCTCCAACTACAACTGCCTTATATCTATACCGGCTCATGACGCGGTTGCGTCTTCGCCAGAAGCTTCGTCATTGCCTCCCGCCACCTCATCACCCCCAGGGCCTTCGGCGCCGTCTTCCTCGGTCTCATCAGACTCTTCAGAAACCAAATCGGCCTCGTCAATCCAACCAGCCTTGACCCGCGCTGCCAGGATCAGATCTTCGCACTGCGGGCGCGTCATGCCGAAGCCGTCGAGAAATCCTGGAAAACGGGTCGTTTCCTTGTCCTGCCGCTCGATCCAGCCGGCGAGATCGTCGGTGGCACAGTCGGCCAGGTCTTCAAGCGACTTCACGTCGTTCTCGCCAAGAGCGACAAGCATGGCCGTATTCAGCCCTTCGAGCTGAAGCAACTCGTCCGATACGCCGAGTTCCTTGCGCTTGGAGTCCAGTTCCGCCTCGAGCCTCTCGAGATGTTCGCGCGCTCTGGTTTGAATCTCGCCAGCCGTCTCCTCATCGAAGCCCTCAATTGAGGAAATCTCGTCTGTGTCGACAAAGGCGACTTCCTCGACGGAGGTAAATCCTTCCGAGGCCAGCAGTTGGGCAATGACCTCATCCACATCGAGCGCTTCCATGAATTTGGCGGAGCGTTCGGCGAACTCGGCTTGACGGCGCTCCGATTCCGACGCTTCCGTCATGATGTCGATATCCCAACCGGTCAGTTGGGACGCGAGGCGGACGTTCTGCCCCTTGCGGCCGATGGCAAGCGACAATTGTTGATCAGGTACGACGACTTCAATGCGCTCGGCATCTTCGTCGAGCACGACCTTGACGACTTCTGCTGGTGCAAGCGCATTCACGATGAAGGTCGCGGCGTCCGGCGACCACTGGATGATGTCGATCTTTTCGCCTTGCAGCTCATTGACGACCGCCTGAACGCGAGAGCCGCGCATACCGACACAGGCGCCGACGGGATCAATCGAGCTATCGCGCGAGACGACCGCGATCTTCGCTCGGCTGCCTGGATCGCGAGCGACCGATTGGATCGTGACAATGCCCTCATAGACCTCCGGGACTTCCTGCGAAAACAGCTTCGCCATGAATTCCGGATGTGTGCGCGACAGAAAGATCTGCGGCCCGCGCTGTTCGCGCCGAACATCGTAGACGTAGGCACGAATGCGATCGCCATAGCGAAAATTTTCGCGGGGCAGGGTCTCGTCGCGGCGCACGACCGCCTCGGCACGCCCAAGGTCCACGATCACGTTGCCGTATTCCACGCGCTTGACGATACCGTTGACGATTTCGCCCACGCGGTCCTTGTACTCGTCGTACTGACGCTCTCGCTCTGCCTCTCGTACCTTCTGCACGATGACTTGCTTCGCGTTCTGAGCGGCGACGCGCCCAAAGTCTAGCGGGGGCAGCGGCTCGGCGATGAAATCGCCGACTTGGGCGGCAGGGTTTTTCCGCCGAGCCTCGGTCAGCGCAATCTGCGTAGCCTCGAGCGTGACGTCATCCACCACTTCCAGCAAGCGCGCCAAAGAAATTTCGCCCGTCTTCGGGTCGACTTCGGCTTTGATCTCGTTCTCGCTGCCGTAGCGCGACTTGGCCGCTTTTTGGATCGCATCCTCCATTGCGGTAATGACGACCTGGCGGTCGATGGACTTTTCTCGCGCGACGGCGTCGGCGATCTGCAGGAGCTCCAACCGATTGGCGCTCACGCCTGCCTGAGACATTGTTTAGGCCTCCAAACAAAGTTGCGTTCGTATATGGCAGCCCCAGAAAGACTGCCTCCAAGCTCAATGAGCTGTTTCGCCACCCGATAAATCAGAGCGGAGTACATCCGCATCCATGGTTAGCTTCGCTTCACCGATGAGCGAAAAAGGTAGGCCGATGATCACCGGCTCGGGGGTTCCATCCAGCTCAATCTTCAATTGCACTTCCTCGTCGATCACGTCTTCAATACGGCCTTTAAACCGCTTTCGACCGTCGACGGCCTCTGTTAGTTCGACCTTTGCGTTGTACCCGACCCACTTCGCGAAATCGCTGCGGCGGACGAGAGGCCGGTCGATCCCCGGAGAAGAAATCTCCAGCCGATACGTTCCGGGCATCGGGTCATAAGCGTCGAGCACGGGAGATAGGCGCCGGCTGATCGTCGCGCAGTCCTCCACACTCATTTGACCATCCTGCCGCTCGGCCATGATTTGCACTGTCCCGCCATCCCGCCCCGAGATCTTGACCCGCACCAAGCGGAATCCGAGATCGTTCAGCACTGGTTCGGCGAGATCCGCCACCGCGCGCTCTGGACCGGTTTCCCGCACGAAGCGGCGGTCCTCGTCTGCAGCAAGCCTCGTCATCACTGTCCACGCCCAAGGTTTCGGCAATTCCGGACCCCGAGACGTTTGACGGTGAGATCCAGTATCCGCGGCCGAAGCCCATAACAAAAAGGAGCGGGCCGAGGCCCACCCCTGATCAAATCAATCACGAGTTTCTGGCCGTAATATACGGGCTTTTTCGAACGTTTCAAGCACGCTGCAGCGAAGAAAGCACCGATTTATCAGTGGCTTCTGATTATTGTGAAAAAGGCTGTCGGCCAAGATGCGATGAATCGGCCGCGTGCATTGGGCAAGAGCGCAACCGAAACGCCCGTCGGAGGAGCGCGGGTACAACGCACAAGGCGTTGTCGATGGACGCCCCGAACTCAGCGGCGTCGAAAAGAGAGATAGGCGGGCTTACGGCCGGCGCCCAACGCCTTTCGCTCATAGCGCGTCTCGGGCCAGTCTGCCGGGCGCTCGCGCCAGTCGTCAGCCCGGCGCGCGGTCCAAACAAAGGCATCATTTTTGAGAATCGTACGCAGCACCACACGTACGTAGTTCATGTCGTCGCTCGCGAAACGTAGCTCGCCGCCTCTGACGAGCACTTGGGAAAGTGAATGGACGAGCTCAGGCGAAACCAGGCGCCGTTTGGTCTGCCGCTTTTTCGGCCAGGGGTCCGGAAAAAGAATGAACACGCGTGCGACTGAGTGTTGGGGCAACCATGCGATGAGGTCACGCGCATCGCCGTCATGGATACGGATGTTGTCGATGCCGTGTTCGTCGATACCGCCAAGGAGGCTTGCGACGCCGTTGATAAAGGGCTCGCAGCCGACCATGCCAATCTCCGGGTTGGCGCGAGCTTGCCAAAGCAGGTGCTCGCCACCGCCAAAGCCGACCTCGAGCCAAACATCCTGTACAGCGCCGCCAAAAAGTGCCCCCACATCTCTTGGCGCAGGCCTCGACAGATTCGGACGTAGTTCAGGCAGGAGATCGGCGATCAGCTTTTCTTTGCGGGCTGTGAGCCGCTTCCCCTTGCGCCTCCCATAAGACCGTAACGGACGAGCCTTGGTTCCCTCTCGTATCTCCGTGTTCATCTAAGCTGCGTGCCAAGCCTAGGGTTGCGTGTCCACCCAATAAATGCGCGCAGGAGCCATCATGGCCGAGACGCTCCCCGGTCATGTTGTCCGCGAGTCCCATGTTTCTTGGCTAGTTGAGCGCGCCACGAATCTGGTCGGCTAGGTCGACACGCTCCCATGAAAAGCCGCCGTCGTTTTCCGGAGTCCGGCCGAAATGTCCGTATGCGGCTGTGCGCTCATAGATCGGACGGCTGAGGCCGAGGTGTTCGCGGATCCCACGAGGGCTGAGATCCATGACTTCCCGAAGAGCGTTTTCAAGCTTGTCCTCTGCGATCTGTCCTGTGCCGTGGAGGTCGGCATAAACTGAGAGCGGCTGCGACACGCCGATGGCATAGGACAGCTGCAGCGTGCACTTGTCAGCGAGACCCGCCGCAACGACATTCTTCGCGAGGTAGCGCGAGGCATAGGCTGCGGACCGGTCAACTTTCGTGGGATCCTTGCCGGAAAAGGCACCGCCGCCATGAGGGGCGGCCCCACCATACGTATCGACAATGATCTTCCGGCCAGTCAGCCCGGCGTCACCGTCTGGTCCGCCGATCACGAATCGGCCGGTCGGATTTACGTAGAATTTGGTTCTCCCGTCGATCCAGCCCTTTGGAAGCACCTCATCCACTACGCTGCGGACGATCGCTTCAACCTGTTCGGTCGTCGCCTTCTCGTCGTGCTGAGTGGAGACCACAACGGAATCGGCTCGAACCGGCATCCCGTTTTCGTACACAAGTGTAACCTGACTCTTGGCGTCAGGGCCGAGTTCCGGTGTGCGGCCTGCGTGGCGGGCCTTGGCCATCTCGTGAAGTATGCGATGGGAGTAAAAGATCGGCGCAGGCATCAACGCGTCTGTCTCGCGGCACGCGTAGCCAAACATGATCCCTTGGTCGCCCGCCCCCTCGTCCTTGTCCTTCTCGGCATCGGCATCTACGCCCATGGCAATGTCGGCGGACTGCTCGTGAAGGTGGTTCTCAAACGATGCGAGGTCCCAGTGGAAACCTTCTTGCTCGTAGCCAATCTCCCGAACGGCGCGCCGCGCGG
Source organism: Methyloceanibacter sp. (assembly GCA_029287395.1). Taxonomy (GTDB): domain Bacteria; phylum Pseudomonadota; class Alphaproteobacteria; order Rhizobiales; family Methyloligellaceae; genus Methyloceanibacter. The sequence goes on from JARFRF010000206.1 coordinate 11,544, forward strand.
CCGCCTCAATTGCTTCGCGCGTCACACTTTCTGGTCCCCTGACCTCGCCAGCAAGGACAATATGGTTGGTTGTGACAAGCGTCTCGCATGCGACTCGTGCGAAAGGGTCGGCAGCAAGATATAGATCGACAACCGCATCAGAGATGCGATCGCACACTTTGTCCGGGTGACCTTCCGAGACGGATTCACTTGTAAAGAGGTAGTTTACTCGAGCCACTGTCGCATCCCTTCGTGTGAGGCCGTTGGCTCCCAGACCAACGCGGGCTCGGTTCTGGCAACGGGGCGGGCAGAGGTCAAGCCCTTTACTGGGGCGTGGGATGAAGACCCTATTTCGGATTCTTGGGGTCGCTCAGAGATCGGACAAGGTCTACGACGCACTTACGAACCTTCGCACTGGAAATCTTGGTGAAGGCACGGTTGAGCTCAAGTCCTTCGCGCGTATTCAGAAACTCTAGGATGAACCCTTCGGATTCCGGCTCAGACAGACACGGCGTGGTCGACCGTTCCTCCACTACGGGCGCCTCGTCGAAAAAGTACCCGACCGGTACGTCCAGTATTTTAGCGATGTGGTGCAGTCGACTAGCGCCGATCCGGTTCGCGCCCTTCTCGTACTTCTGTACTTGCTGGAAGGTCAGACCCATGCTTTCGCCGAGACGCTCCTGGCTCATTCCCATGAGCATTCGGCGAAGTCGGACCCGGCTGCCGACATGAGCGTCAATGGGATTTGGTTTCTTCCCTGCCATTTTTTCGTCTCGAAAGGTCTTGTGTCAAAACGTGTGACTGCGATTAAGCGCAATATGTTTTCGGGTGACTCAAGTTCATAGGTTGCCGACGGTCAGCCAGTCAAGCTTGGACGTCGGGTAGAAATAGCGCAAGCAAACCAGCCCAAGAGAGCTGCGATGACAGCAAGCAGGTCCGCCCATGACCCGAAGCTGTAATAGAGCGTCGGCGGTCCCGAATTGGGCAATGAGATGTCGAGAATGTTTTCAGCATCGAGCGGAATCTCAGCAACGACGCGGCCCCAAGGATCAATCAAGGCGGATATGCCTGTATTTGCAACGCGGACCAAAGGCAGTCCGAGTTCTGCTGCACGGACACGTGCCTGGAAGAAGTGCTGATAGGGGCCGGCGCTCGACCCAAACCATGCATCGTTGGTGACGTTGAGCATCCAGCCTGGTCGGTCGGTGTCAGCTTGTGACGACCGTGAGGGGCGAACTTCTTCGGGGAAGATGATCTCATAACAGATCAACGGCAATGCGGGAGGTGCGCCAGGGACGGTCAGCAAACGGGGTCCCGCGCCAGCGTTGAAGCCGCCACGCACGCCTGTCATTTGCATGACGCCGAGGCTTTCAAGAAAGTTTTGGTACGGCAAGAACTCGCCGAAAGGAACGAGATGTATCTTGTCGAAGACGGTGAAGACGTCACCCGCGGCGTTGACCGCCATTAGACTGTTGAAGGCCTCTCGGCTAAGGAGAATTCCTTTGTCGTTGCGCTTCTCAGCCCAACGAACGCTGCCGACGAGCAGAATAGTTTTCGACGGCAACGCCGCGCCAATTGCCGCAAGCGCATCTTCGGACTTATCCAGCGGAAACGGTAGAGCCGTTTCCGGCCAAACAACAATATTGATCTCTTCGATGCCCGGTCGCTGAGTCATCTCCAAATAGGTCTCAAAAATCCGCGTGGCATTCTCAGGCTGCCATTTCTCGGCCTGACTAATATTGGCCTGTACGAGACGAAGCCGAATATCACTTGGCGTGTCATAAGCGCCCGAGAGGCGCGCGCTACCCCAGAAAAAGGACGCGCCGAGGACGCCAACAAGAAGGGCAGTCAGCAGAACTGTTGCTCGGCTTTGCGGGTCACCGTCGCTGCAGATGGCCGCCGGCGCCGAAAAGAGCAACACGGCGAAAACCGTCACGGCATAGACGCCAAACGGTGCGGCGAGCTGCATCAACGCGTCGTTTGCGAGCAATCCATAGCCGATTAAGTTCCACGGAAACCCCGTCAGGACATGGCCGCGTGCCAACTCCGAGAGCCCCAAGCCAACCCCCAGTGCGAAAACGCGTGCCGGGCCGGGGCGCCAAAGCACCATGGTGATTGCACTACCTGCCGCAAAGAAAAGGGCCATGCTGGCGGGGAGCGCCGTCATTACAAAGGGTATGAGCCAGCCATGGCGCCAAGGCTCGACAAGGAAAGCTTCGGCGACCCAGTAAAGACCCGTCAAGAAGAAGCCGAAACCAAACCAAAAGCCCGTGATTGCCGCGCCCGACACGCGAACGAAAAGCGTTCGTCCAGCGCGATAGCTTCCATCAAGAAGCCAAGTGAGTCCGCCTAGACTTACGAAAAGAGCTGGCCAGAGGTGAAAGGGCGCGAAGGCGAGAAGGGAAAGCGCTCCCAGCAGCACAGCAGTGATCGCACGTCTCACCCCGGTCAGTTCGCTTGTCCAGGCCGCAATTCGTGCGGGGGCCATCATATTGCCCCTCAAGATGCGATGGGTGCTGCGTCACTCGCGTTGGAGGGTTCGACATGCCCCTCAGGCACGTGGATACGCAGCCGCTTGATGCGGCGCGGATCGGCATCCAGTACCTCAAACTCAACGCCGGAGGGATGGCTGACCACTTCGCCCCGCGCGGGAATTCTGCCGGCGAGTGTGAACACAACGCCGCCCAGCGTATCGATATCTTCTTCCTGCTCGTCGGTGACGAGGTCGATTCCCAATTGATCCTCAAGTTCCTCAATCGGTAGCCGAGCGTCCGCTACAAGTCCGAGCGCTTGATCGTTTTCCAGCATCGGCTCGTCTTCCACATCGTGCTCATCAGCGATATCGCCCACGACTTCCTCAACGAGGTCTTCGATGGAAACAAGGCCGTCAGTGCCACCATACTCATCCACGACAAGCGCCAGATGTAGCTGCGCTGTTTGCATCTTCAGCAAAAGGTCGAGTACGGACATTGAGGGTGGAACGTAAATGAGCTCGCGCGTGATATCGATCAAGCCCACAGTGCGTGTCAAATCGACCTTCCCGAGATCGATGCGGTCGTTTCCGTTGCCATTTGCTTCTTCGGTGATCCAAGACATCAGATCGCGAATATGGATCATGCCGCGCGGATCATCTAAAGTTTCACGGTAGACGGGGACCCGGCTGTGCTCCGATTTCCGAAACACGCGCAAGAGATCTTCGATGGTTACGCTATCGTCCACGGCGACGATATCGGCGCGGGGGACCATCACATCTTCCACCGTTAGAGTGCCAAAACGCAGAATACGGAGCATCATGCTTCGTTCCTGCGGACTCAACTCGTCACTCTTGCTCTTGATCAGAGTGCTCTCGATAAGCGTGCGCAAGTCCTGCTCGTCGCTGAGTCCGAATGTCTGAAGCAGTCGCTCAAACCAGGTAGACTCGTCCTCGGCCGGTTGGGTCGGTTCCCTTTCGGTTTCGTGTTCGGGCGCAGACGGACTCATTTTGCGATCTCCGCGACGCCCAAGAATGCTTTCTCTGAAGAGATAGCGTCAGCATACGGATCAGAAATTCCAAGCGAGGCAAGTGCCTGCTGTTCCAGGCTCTCCATTCTATCCGCTTCAGTCTGCTCGAGATGATCGAAACCAAGTAAATGCAACACGCCATGCACGACCAGGTGCGACACGTGATCGGAGAGGGTAATCTCTTTTTCGGAGGCTTCTGCCATCGCCGTCTCTAGTGCGAGGACGATGTCACCAAGAAAGACGGGAACACCGTGCACGTCACGTGATGAAACGAAGCCTATGTCGCGCGGGTTGTCTTCAGCTGGGAAGGACAGCACGTTGGTCGGCTGATCCTTTCCGCGCCATGTCTTATTCAGGTCGCGGATCTCCATATCGCCGGTTAGCAGTACAGATAGTTCACAATGTGCCGGTCGGGCAGGTAGCGCGACAGCGAGTGCAGCGTGAGCAGCAAGATCGATCATCGCATCGCTGATGCCGTGTGCGGTCCAGGCGTCGTCACGGCGTACAATCTCCGTGTCCAGCGCGGGCGTGGCAACAGTCTGTTCATTGCTCGGTCTAGGGCCGTCTTCGCTCATGAGGTTCTACTGGAGCTAGGAGCGTCGGTGGTCGTCTCAGGAAGAAGCTCCTTAGACTGTGAGGCGCCCTGCGCTTGCGTCGACTGGTCCGCGGCGTCATAAGCTGCCACGATTCGCCCTACGAGTTCCCGCCGTACAACGTCCGTATTGGCAAAGGCAATGTGACCAATCACGTCGATACCTCGCAGCATCTCGATTGCGGAGAAAAGGCCAGAGTCCTGCCCCTTGGGCAAATCGACCTGGGTCGGATCTCCTGTCACGATCATCTTACTGCCTTCGCCGAGGCGCGTGAGAAACATCTTCAACTGAACCGCCGTGCAGTTTTGCGCCTCGTCAAGAATCACCATGGCGTTGGATAGGGTTCGACCGCGCATGAATGCGAGCGGCGCGATTTCGATCATACCTGTCTCGAGGCCGCGTTCGACGCGCTCCGATCCAAGCGTATCGTACAGCGCATCATAAAGAGGGCGCAAATATGGGTCGACCTTATCGCGCATGTCGCCAGGCAGAAAACCAAGGCGCTCGCCCGCCTCTACGGCAGGTCGCGAGAGGATCAAGCGTTCGCAGAGACCGCTCTCCAACGCTGCTGCGGCAAATGCGACAGCCAAGTATGTCTTACCTGTACCGGCGGGCCCTGTAGCGAAAACGAGGTCGTTATCCTGAAGGCAGGTGAGGTAAGCACTCTGCGCTGGCGTGCGTGCGGTAATGACACGCTTGCGCGTCTTGATCTGCTGCGCCTTGTTTCGTAAGCCGATCTCGGCCACATCGGCCGCCGTGACATGACGTATTGCGCCCGCCACGTCGCCGACACTGATCGTCTCGCCGTCGGCGAGTCGGCCGTAAAGGTGCTCCAAGATCGTTCTTGCTGCGTTGCAGGCTTCTTCCGTGCCGCGTAGTGAAATCGCTGTGCCGTTGACGACAGCCTCGACACCAAGCCTTTCCTCAAGCACAGCGAGATTGGCGTCGTAGTGTCCAAGGAGATCGCGCACGAGGCCCATATCGTCAAAATAGACGACCAGGGGACTTTGATCCCCATTTGCTTGCGCCATCTCCAGGCGCTTTGCCGTTGCTACTCGCCCGCGCGTCAAATGTGGTTTCCGAAAACTACCTTGCAACTCAAATAGCTGCTCGAATCGGTTCGTGCCATTCAAGTCCTGCGTTCATGACACCGGTAAGACTGTTCGGCCCCGCAGCCAAGATGTCAACCTCGGCGATGTGACCTATCAACCGTTCCGATCCATCTAGATACACAGGCTGAAGGTAAGGGGACCGCCCAGCAATCTGGCCTGGTTTACGCCCTTTGCCCTCAAAGAGCACCGGAATCCGCCTTCCGACCATCGCTCGGTCGAACTCGCGGCGGCTTTTCTCGAGCTGCGTCTGCAGGATAGAAAGACGCTCCTTCTTAACCATTTCCGAGATTTGTCTGTCGAGCGAAGCTCCTGGCGTACCGGGACGTGCACTGTACTTAAACGAAAATGCCTGCGCGAAACCCAAGCGCTTGGCGAGGACCAGCGTGTCCTGGAAGTCCGCATCCGTCTCACCCGGGAAGCCCACGATAATATCGGTTGAAAGCGCGATGTCAGGACGCGCCGCCCTAATGCGTTCGATCAGACGCTCATACTCATCTGCCGTATGTTTCCGATTCATGGCCGCCAAAATGCGGTCAGACCCTGCCTGAAAGGGAAGATGCAGATAGGGCATCAACTTCTCTTCGTTGCCGAACAGCGCGATGAGGTCGTCATCCATGTCACGCGGATGGCTTGTGGTGAAGCGCATGCGCGCAATAGCTGGCACCTCCGCGAGCCGCCTCAACAGCCTCGCCAACGACCATGTCGTGCCGTCCTCACCCACGCCGTGATAGGCGTTGACATTCTGGCCGAGCAGCGTGACCTCACGTACGCCCGTGGACGCGAGGCGTTCCACCTCGGCAATGATTTCCGACGCGGACCGAGAGTATTCTGCGCCGCGCGTGTAAGGCACGACGCAGAACGTACAGAATTTATCGCAGCCTTCCTGCACCGTCACGAAAGCGGATACGGGTCGCTTGCCGCTTGCGCGTTGAGGCAATGCAGCGAATTTCTCGTCTACAGGGAACTCGGTCTCGACCAAGCGTTCCCCTGACTCGGCCTTGGCGACAAGGTCGGCGATCCTGTGCAGGCTCTGGGGTCCGACTACGATATCGACAATCGGTGCGCGGGCGATCATCTCTTCGCCTTCCGCTTGCGCAACACAGCCGGCTACTGCCACCATGGTGCCACTACCACGCACCTTCCGCGCCTCTTTGCTCCGCCGCACGCGACCGAGTTCCGAATAGACTTTCTCCGCGGCCTTTTCCCGAATGTGACAGGTGTTAAGGATGACGAGATCGGCGTCGTCCATTGCCTCGGTCACGTCGTAACCGGCAGGCGCAAGCGCTTCGACCATGCGCTCCGAGTCGTACACATTCATCTGGCAGCCGAAGGTCTTGATGTGGAGCTTTTTGTGGCCCTTGTTCATGAGCTGTTTGTGGGCAAGGTCCCCTCATTCGTCAAGAGGGCGCTGCCTAGAAGAAACAAGGTTTGTTTCATGCGTCCAATTCAATCTTCAACAACGGCCATCAACACCGTTCGCCCAGGCGACCGCATGATCGCGGCCATGCTGCGCCAGCCATCACTGCAGAGGGGCTCGTATCGTCAGACGTATGACTGATTGACCCGAAGATGCGGCCTTCGCGTCGTCTGAGGCGCGCGGCGCGCCGAGCGGCAATGGTTTGCGCGCGGTTGGGACGGGGTCTGCCTTTGCCGCCTCCCTCTCTTCAGGGCCGAATATGCCGCTATCCGAAATGCGATCGAGCACGCGGTTTCGAGCCGCGCGTGCCTGCTCGGGGTGGCGGTCGGGCCGGCGATGCTCTGGCGATTGCGGCAAAGCGACCAGCAGCGCAATCTCGCTGAGGGTTAGCTGCTTCGGTTCCTTGCCGAAGTAAGCGAAGGACGCCGCGCGAATTCCTTCCAGATTGCCGCCATAGGGCGCAAGCGTGAGATAGAGAGCGAGGATCTCGTCTTTGCGATAGACCTGTTCAAGCTGGATTGCGCGCACCATCTGGCGGTACTTCGCGTACATCGAGCGTTTGCGCCGCGGCTCAAGGAGCCGTGCGACCTGCATTGTGATCGTCGAGCCCCCAGACACGATCTCTCCGTGCACGGCGAGCTGCAGGCCTGCGCGTGCCGTCGCTAGCGGATCGACACCGTGATGGTCGTAGAAGCGCTTGTCTTCGTAGGCGAGCAGGGCCTCAAGAAAGCGTGGGTCTACATCAGCCTTTGAGGCTGGGAGACGCCAACGTCCGTCGGACGCCAGATGAGCGCGCAACAGTTGGCCGTCGCTTCCCAGAACAGTCTTGGAATAGGCGAGGTTTTTGCCGAGCGGTGGCGGTCCGAACGACTCGGCGAGTCCCACAAGCGCGCCCGCAGCGATAGCGACAAAGCACAGAAGTCCGATGACAGCGTAGGTCAGGCGACGGCGCGGGTCGTGTTTCTTCGGGCTAGCCATCAGTGCGCCGTAACGGTGATTGCGCCCGCTTCTATTCGGACATTGTGATCCGGCGGATACCGATCACCGGCGGTTGCCTGCGGACGTATCAGCATTTCGAGAGCGACGGCCCGCCCGCTATGGGTATCGCAGTGAAATGTGACGTCGAGCGCGTCGTCTTCATAGGGATGGTCAGCAGCCATAACGGGAAAGGAGAGGCAGGCGAAAAGCACCGCGACACCGCGAGTGCTGAACCATACGACCATGGAGATCCTCCGAGCGCCCGGCTCTCGGCTGCGAGCAGACGAGTTCATCGTAGCTGACCATCATGACGGAAACAATTGAGCCGCCGATCGCCAATGGGTCTGGCTCAAGGCGGCGCCACTACGATCGTCTTATATTGGCAGTGCGCGGCCTGGTGCTTAAGCCGTCGACCCCTGTGCAAGGCTGGCAAATTCCTCGCGTAGCCACTGATGGCATTCATCACGGTCGTAGCTCGTGTGCCACAAAAGCCGTACGGGAAACGTAACCGGGTCCATAGGTTGCGGGATTCTAGCGAGGTCGAATTGCCGCTCCAAATGGCGAGCGAGCGAGCCCGGGAGCGTGAGTAGGGCGTTACTACCCAACGTTGTCATGACGCCAACGAGGGCCGAGGACACCAGCGATACTTGCTGTATCGCGCGGCCTGACTGAGCAAGTCGGCCTTCCAGGCTGTGAAAGCTCGGCAGACCGTGTACGGCGATGTGCTCCGCGGCGCCAAAACCATCCGCATCCGGACGCTGCTCCAAGAGAGGGTGCCCAAGACGCGCCAAAGTCACGAGTTCATCGTCGAATAGCTTGGCGGCCCGGATGTCTGGCGTCTCCGCGCTCTCGCCCGTGATGTCGATCACAAAGTGGCAGCGACCGTTGCGCAGGTCGTCGAGCAAGGACTCCGTATGCGAGGGAGCCCAGTCGACCCGAACGCTCGGCGCGCTTTCTTGCAGACGCTTGCGTAAGGGCTCGATGAGGATCAGCTCGCCGGCTTCGCTCGACGCCGCGGCAAACGCGCGCATCGTGAGTGATGGATCGAAAGGCTTGTTGGGTCGAAGTAGGCTTTCCATGCCGGCAAGGATCACGTGCACCGTCGGTGCGAGTTCCTGTGCTCGGGCGGTGGGAACAAGCCTTTGTCCAGCGCGCACGAAGAGCTCATCGTCGAACAATTCCCGCAACTTAGCCAAGGCATGGCTGATTGCGGAGGGGCTTCGTCCGAGCCTCTCAGCCGCCCGCGTCACGCTTGCATCGACGAGCAGAGCATCGAGCGTAACCAGTAGATTGGCGTCGACTTCCTTAAGATGCAAAATGCTCAACTATTATCTAGAAAACTATTTGCGTCATTCATGATAGGCGGAGCCATAGGTTGATTGCAAGACATTCGGCTGCCCGGCTATACGCGTTTCGATAGTGCCGCCTATCAAGATCTCAACGAGCATTGGTCGGCGCAGGTTAATGCCGAGAACATGTTCAACACCGAGTACTGGATCTCGTCGCACAACAACATCTCGTACGGCGCGCCGACATCGGCCTTCGCAACGGTGAAGGCGCGTTGGACGTTCAACGCCGCGCACTCAAGGATCGATGACGGAATTCGGTTGTCCGTTTTTGAACCAAAGCAGACATCGGCGCATTCAGCAGAGAGCCGCGCTGCAACGAGGAGGCTGGCACTCTCTGGTACTCCGACAGAAGCGGCGATCGAGGAGAAAAACTGGATCTGACTACCTGCGGGTTTCCTGTCTTTCGGTGGATCGAGGCCTATCGGGCAGCGCCGATACGGAAACCTTGTCGCATAATTGACAATGCTTCCGTCGTAATACAGCTTACCAACGTTGAAGGTTCCCTAAGGATCTGTTCTGACGGGATGAAAAGGGAACACGGTGTGCGCCTCGATGGCGCGGATGCCGTGGCTGCCCCCGCAACTGTGAGCAGAGAGCTTTCTGCCAATTGTGACCACTGGGAAACCGGGAAGGTCAGGCAGACGGCGTTGACCCGCGAGCCAGGAGACCTGCCTTCAGCCGTGCCAGGGTTAATGGGCGAACGGGGTTGCTCGCACATTGTCGGGATGTTCCATGGGGGCCACTCCGCGAGCACTGACGCGTTTGTTCAGGCGCTCGGCTTCGGAGGGAAGAATGTCCGACACTCAGAAGAGTCAGGACGCCCTGTGCGTCCGTATGGTTTCCAAGCTTCGCGAGAGGTTGTGCACTGCCACGCTGGGAGCACTTGCGCTTATCTCGGCTCCTGTCGCTGCGAGCGCTAGTTGCGACGTGCCTATAGAACGGCTCGACCCGTTTGTGACGGCTAATGGTCGGCTCCCCATCGTCGATCGCATTGTTGGTGATGCGCCGTCCGATCTCCATGCGATGGGCATTGACGTCGGCGGTGCGTATATCTCGGAACCCTTCTACAACTGGGGTGCCTTCGACGAGGGCGGTGAGTATCAGGGTATCCTCGACATCTATGTGAGTGCCGATATGGAGAGGCTAGGCCTGTGGGACGGTCTCTGCTTCTTCGCGAACGGCTTTCAAATTCACGGGAACTCGATAACGGCCGCCAATATTGGCGGTCTCATGCCCGTCACCAGCTTCGAAGCCGTCCCAGCTACGCGCCTCTTCCAGCTTTGGTTCGAGCAGTATCTGTTCAACGAAACGGTGTCCGTCCGTTTCGGTCAGCTTGCAGCGGACGAGGAATTTTTCTTGTCCGATGGCACCGGCTATTTGATCAACGGCACATGGGGTTGGGCGTCGAAAGCGGCCGAGAACGCTCGCCGCGGCGGTCCGGCCTATCCGCTGGCTACGCCCGGCGTGCGCGTCGCGGTGAGGCCAACAGAACAGACTCATCTGATGGTCGGTGTGTTCAACGGCGACCCCGCGCCGGACTGCAACAAGGACGGTGGCAATCCGCAGCGCTGCACCCCCGATGGTTTGGACTGGGGCTTACGCGACCGGCCGCTGCTCATGGTGGAAGCTGCCTATAGCTACGCCTTGCGCGGTGGTGAACTTCCCGGAACCCTAAAGTTTGGCGTCTGGAGCCACTTCGGCACATTCGAGAACAATCGCATCGACGTCGGGGGAGAGCTGATTGCTATCACCAACAACCGAGGCAAGCCGATCGCAGGCAACTGCGCTCTTTATACTGTCCTGGACCAACTGATTTGGGCTGCACCGGGGGCCGCGGAGGGTCAAGGCATCGGCTTTTTCACCCGGTTTGCCGGTGCGCCTGAAGATCGCAACCTCATAGACTTCTACTTCGATGTGGGTCTGATCTTTACGGGTATGATCCCAGGGCGCCCAGACGATGCGTTAGCCATTGGCTATGCTTATACCGGCATCTCCGATGACGTGCAGGCCTTCAATCGCGACGCTGGCGAGCCGATCGTCGCGGGTTATGAAGCCCTGATCGAAGTAGCCTACACCATGAAAGTTTTGGATGGTTGGACGCTTCAGCCGGACTTCCAGTACATCTTTCATCCGAGCGGCGGCACAGAGGCCGACGATGCGCAAGTGGTCGGCTTTAGGAACACGCTCTCGTTTTAGAGGCAAGCAGCGCTCGGTGCCGTGGAACACAGCGCAAGTTCGGTTGCCAAAAGTCTGAGCCTCATCTTTAGTGTGATCATGTGGTTTCGATGTGCGTTTGTCGGGTTTGTGATAATTTTACTTCCGGGCCGGCGTGTGCCGAAGCTTATGAGAGGCTGGGCGAGCGC
>JARFRF010000056.1 GCA_029287395.1 Methyloceanibacter sp.
GGTATTGCCAGGTTAACTGGCCGAAATTGGTAGAATCGGTCCATGAATACCTATAAACGACACAGATTCCCGCCGGACATCATCAGTTACGCAGTCTGGCTCTACTATCGCTTCAACCTGAGCCATCGCGATATCGAGGATCTCCTGGCCGAACGCGGTATCATCGTCACTCGGGAATCAATCCGCCTGTGGTGCATCAAATTCGGTGCTATCTATACACGCCGATTGAAGCGAAGGCATGGCGGCTATGGTGATACTTTCTTCATCGATGAAGTCTTTGTGAAGATCAACGGCAAACAGCATTACCTGTGGAGAGCCGTCGACCAGGACGGTGAAGTGGTTGATGTATATCTTCAAGCAAAGCGAGACGGCGCGGCAGCCAAGCGCTTCTTCAAGAGGTTATTGCGCAGGCATGGCAGCGAGCCCAGGAAAATTGTGACAGACAAGCTGCGGAGCTCCCCAGTCGCTCATCGAGAGCTGATGCCGGATGTAATTCATAGCGCTGAACAGTATGAGAATAATCGGGTGGAGCAATCTTACGAAACAACCAGGGTGCGTGAAAGAGGCATGCGGAAGTTCAAGTCGATGAAGCAGGCCCAGCGGTTTGTCACAGCCCATGCTGCAGTCCAGAATCTATTCAACTTGGGAAGGCACATGGTCCGCGCTCAGCACTATAGGGATTTGAGGAGGTGCGTTCAGCGAGTGGAGCAGGGCAGTTGCCTGCGGCTGCTTTCAATTCTTCCTTTTCTCCGAGAACCCGGTAAACTTCAAAACCCTCTCCTCCAGGTAATCGTAAAACGGATTCCAACGCAGCCGCAGCATGTCATCTCCTGAGACCCGCAGCAATCCCCTTTCTCCCCTCGATGCAGTGTTACCCAGCTGAATGCCAGGACTTTCTTCCGGCTGGTCTCCACCATAGAGAGGATCATCCCCGCGGAACGGCAGCGCCACGTGGGACAGGGAAAACACCTCGTCGGGCCACTCTTTCCCGAGAGCCTCGATCTTCACTTCCTCTCTGCCGGTCGCCCGGCTTCGAACTTCGACCGCCCGGCTCTCGGGATTCTCATTCGTCACCCAGGACAGGTCGAAGGGCTGCTCCGTGTTTTTCAGCATCGGCCCCAGCACAGCGGCGGGATCATTCGCCAGGAGGGGCTCAACTCCAGCCATTCGGTTGATCCCGAAGATCACCAGTTCGTGATTTCTTTCCGGATTTCCATCGAAAAGAGCCTGCACAAGAGACTTGGTCGACACCGTTGCATCCGCGGCCGATTGTAATGCCAGCAAGCGGGGAAACGGACGCCCATCCTTGCGGTTTTCCGCACCCCGCATCCGCTCCCGGATCTCCCCGGTCAGGCGGTGCACCTGGTCGCCGGCATTGACGGCAAAGGAATTGTATTTGAACGGATCGTATTCGATCAGAACCGAGCTCCAGGCCAGTTTCCGGAGCCCCAGCAACCATCCCAAACGCCCTTGCCAGACCGCCAGCGCTGCCATGGGGCTGACCCCGATGGCCGGAGATACCAGAATCACCCCCTCGATCTCGGGGAGTTCCTTGTCCCACATCGCAGACAACCCGTATTCCACCGCCAGGGCTCCGCCATTCGAATAGCCGACGATGTAGATGGGCGCCTCTTCCACCTGTTCAAGCAGGTAAGCCATGGCCAAGCGCACCGCCGCCGCCATGTCCTCCCACTTCACCGTCACCAGGCCCGATGGCGCCGTTCCGTGCCCGGGAATCCGGAGACCGATCACCGTGGCTCCCTGATCGTGAAACGCTTTCCCTATCGTGCGCAGGCTGTAGGGCGAATCCGACATGCCGTGCAGCAGCAGAACTCCGGCGACCGGTTTGTCGGCGTCCCATACGAAGGTGCGGTTCCAGTTCGTCGGCCATCTTTCCGGATCCGAAAGGCTGCCCCGGTGATACCGATTCAAATCGAATTGATCTTCCGGTTCCAGCTTGTCGAGAACTTCCCGCTCGAGTTCCTCGAAGAGCCGATCCTCGAGAACCAGATATTCCTGAAAGGTCTTCAGTTTCAGGGACCGCTCGAATTCGTTCTCGAACCGGACTTCATGCCAGACTTTCAGGTCAGGCTGGTCGTTCAGATACATGACCGCGACCAGCAGCAATACGGTCAGCGCTCCCACCGTCCCGAAGGCGAGAGCTTTCACGACGCGTTTGGCGGTTCCGATGGCGAGCTTTTTCATGGGGAAAGAGTGGACTATTTTTCTCGCCATGTCATCCCGATGAGTCATTCTCTCCCCCATTTCGATCTTGCGCCCCGTCCCGGAGGGGGTATGGTACGATTTCGCTGAAAGACCCCTGACCGATTGAAACTCTCCTGCACAATTCAAACCCTCGGTCCTCTGGGCGGCCGTCCCCCTGGTATCCTGGACGCTCTTTTCTGTAATATAGACGTAACTGTCTCCGGAAATCCGAGGTAGAAAGGAAGAATTAGTCATGAACCAAAACATACAACCAACCATCAGCCCGCCAAACCCGGAACATTTAGTAATGTTACCGAGGCCATACGAGTCCTCTGGCGAAGATGCCAATCGGCCTGGACCTAACAGAAATTTACCTGGCTGGCTGGGGGCTTGGGCATGAGGCACAGAACGAGGTTTTTGCTAACAGGCATTTTGGTAACGTTGACCCTGGCCGGCTGCGCGTCTGCGCCGCCGAATCGAGTGCTTTCCACAAAGGCGCCAGTGTACGCCTCGTTGCCGAATGGAAATGATCCGCTGAGTCCGGATCAGGTTTCACCCATGTACGCCGCAGCGGCGTCCGGTGTTGAAGAAAACCTCACTCGTCAAATGGAACGTAAACGCGGTCATGCGCTCAACATGCTTTCCCTGTCAGGTGGTGGTCAGAACGGTGCCTTCGGTGCCGGTTTCCTGCTCGGATGGCGCGAGAGCGGTCGGCGTCCAGAGTTTGATTTTGTCGGCGGTGTGAGCACTGGCGCATTACTGGCGACGCACGCTCTTCTGGGCACTCCAGCTGATGACGCGATACTCAAACAGATGTACACGGGGATCACCGACAAGGATATTTTCGATAAAAGGTCGATATTTGACGTCTTTTCAAGCGATTCCATTAGAGATACCGCGCCGCTGCGATCGCTCATCGCCAAGTACATCACCGCCGAGACCTTACAGCGAGTAGCTGCCGCCTCCGATGACAATCGACTGTTAGTGGTCGGCACTACCAACGTAGATTATGGCCAGACCTGGATTTGGAATATGTCACTGATTGCGAAGCACGGTGAAATCGACCTTTATCGCAAGGTTTTGCTCGCCTCTGCGTCGTTCCCGATCGTTTTCCCACCAGTAGATATCGATGGCCATCTCTTCGTCGATGGGGCCGCCCGTTCGAATGTAGTCGTTGTTGGCATGGCCGGGTCGGAGCAACCCGAACCGCCTCTGTATGGTCCCGGCAACTTCTACCTGATTTCTAACGGTAAGTTTGAGCATCCGCCTGCGGCTTTACGCAGGGCTCTCGGTGACGTCGCCGCCACAACGGTTGGTGTTATGATGGACCAATCGATGCAAACTGCCTTGACGCGGTCCTACTTTGGCGCGCAGTTCCTGGGTTACGCCTTCAAAATGGTTGCGATACCGGATGGGGTAGAGATAGGAAGCAACCCGCTTGCCTTTGATCCAAAACAGATGCGCGCAGCCTTCGACGCGGGGCGCGCGCTAGCGAAACAGCCCCAGCCATGGTCAAGTACGCCGCCCGATGCAGGTGATATCCCCCCCTGGGCGATGGACGCGATAAATGATGCCATGTGACGCGTTATAGTGCCCGTGTCGGGTGTTCTCTTTATCAACCAACCGGCGACTTGATTTAGTCCGAAGTGCTCGCGTTGGGAGCGTCTCAATTCAGCAAAAGTGTCAGGCGGGTACTAACAAGTAAACTCGCTAATCTTGGTAGAATCGGCGGATGAATACCTATAACGCCACCGATTCCCGCCTGACATCATTTCTTATGCCGTCTGGCTCTACTATAGATTCAATCTTAGCCATCGGGATATTGAAGATCTGCTCGCTGAACGTGGCATCACTGTATCCCGCGAAGCAATCCGCCTGTGGTGCA
>JARFRF010000127.1 GCA_029287395.1 Methyloceanibacter sp.
TATCCGCGGCGGACGCTGGTTCAGCCGGAACATGCGCCGTCTGGAAAACAACTGGACGGCCTTGGCGCAGACGGGCCTCGGCGAGCGAGACCATCTCTATCATGCGCTCATATGCATCCTGCGCCGTGTCGCCGAATGTGAAGATCCCGTGCTTATGAAGGATCAGCCCCTCTACGTCGGGTTTTTCATCGAAGACATCGGCGGCTGCCTTTGCGAGATCGAAACCCGGCGCAATGTAAGGGACAAAGCCCATGCGGCCGTTATAGACCTCGCGGGCCAAATCCGTGCCGTCGGGCTGATCAACCAGCGAAAGCACCGCCGCTGCATGGGCGTGGTCTACGAATTTGTGCGGCAGAAACGCATGAAGAAGCGTTTCCACGGAGGGGTTGGGCGCAGCGGCGTTCAAGAGATTGAGGCGCTGCGTGTTGACCATGGCTTCGTCGGAAAGAGCGGCGAGCGCTCTCATTTCCCGCAGAGGGCCAAGCTTCACTTCGGGAAGGCCCCACGGTTCGATTTCCGCCATATCGGCGCCGGAGCCCTTGACCGCGATCACGTCGTGCTCTTGGCCAAGGTCATCGACGGCGCGTGTCTTCACGGACGTGTTGCCCCCGCCATGCAGAACGAGCAGCGGATCCCGGCCGATCAGCCTTGTGGTGTAGACTCTAAGCGCGATGTCCTCATTGACGCCCTCGGCGCCATAGGCCTCGACTGCGCGCTTCGCATCATCGTCATTCCATCGGCTCTTCATGGCGCGGGTTGTGGCAAGTTTCCGCGACCCCGGCAAGACGCGGCCGCATTTTTCCCGGTGCTAAGCCTACGCCACGCGGATCCGAGCCCAAAACTGCCCTCTTTGGACAGACATTTCTCATTTTTGCCTCGGGAAGATACGGATTCGAAACAAATTTGTTTGGATAATTGCGTTCTAAGGGGTGTTTTGGACGAGGGAGACAACGCTGTGGGTAGATTCCTGAACGCATATAAGCCAGAGCGGCATTATATGCGGGGACCAGGCCCGAAATGGCATGCCAAGCACACGACTTCGCTGTTGTCCGCCGCTGGAGCGCAACCTGTTTCTGGCCCAAATCCGGCTGAAGAAGGCAGTTGGGCGAGAGATTTTCGGCTGATCGGCTGGATGGGGCCGATGGCCGCCGCGGTGACGCTCGGCTTTGTGGCTGTGATGGTGCTGGCATAGAGCGAAGACGGCCTGAGCCGTTTTTCGTAGCATTTACAGAATCCGCATGAGCGGCGGCAGGGATCGTGCCTGCCGAACAACGCTGTCAATTTAAAAGATTCGCGAAATTCAAGGCTCTGGGGTTCCCTTTTGGGCCATTGAGTTCCACTGTTAAGCATCACGAGGAAGGGTCCAAAGCTAAGAGAGGTATCTCATGCGCTCAGTTCTCTTCACGATCCTAGCGGGGCTTATCGCAGCACTTGTTGTGGCGAACCCCAAAACAGCGTCGGCCACGCCAGCTGCCGCAGTACTCAAATACAGCCCAGCGACAGTGTCGGAAATTGTACCTGTCCATCGGCGCTACAGGCGGCGGTACTACTATCGACGGCACTATTACCGGCCTTACAGATATTACCGCCGGCCCTATTATCGGCCGTACCGCTACTACGGACGCCGTTACTATCGTTACCCCTACTACGGTCGTAGGTATGGACGCCCACGCGTCAGTGTCTATGTAGGCATCTAGAGGCGGGCTGCCCCGTAACTTAGCTTCGGGAAACACGCGCGGCGTCCCTTGGGCGCCGCGCTTCTTTGTTTATGGCTTTGGTCCTAAAGCCACAGCACCCCTGCAAGGCCGGCCCCTAACATGGCCGCGAGGGTCAAAAGAAGCGGCTTGCCGAGCTTCGCCCCCCCTATCACAAAGGCGATCCCGCACTTCACAGCTGTGTTCACCAAGGCCGCAATCACGATCGCTATTACCGCGACATTAGCATCGCCGGTCTTCGCGAGTTCCGCCATGGAGAGCGTTATTGCGTCTACGTCCGTTAGCCCTGCAATGGCCGCGACGGCATAGACACCACTGTCGGAAAAATTGTCCTGTGCGATCTTCACCGCAACCAATACGACAGCAAAGAAAGCCGCGAATTTCGCTGCGGACGTGACGCTGAACGGGTTGCTCACCTGCAGATCTTCTTTGGCCCTGACTTCCGGTCCATCCGCATGCCTCCGGACGTAGATCAAGGCCGCTACCGCTGCCGCGACCAAAGCCATCGCCGCGAAGGGTATGAAGATTGGGCCGAGAAGCACGCGGTTGACCACCGCGACAACAACCAAGACACGCACGAACATGACCGCCCAAGCGACCAAGATCCCGCTCGCGAACGCCATAGTTTGCGTAGGGTTGGTACGAGCCCCCCGCGCAAAGGAAACCGTCACCGCCGTCGATGCAACAAGGCCACCGGCAAGACCTGTCAGGAGGGCGCCCTTCCCCGGCCCGAGCCACCGCGTCAGGGCGTAACCGACCAATGACAGGCCTGAAATAAGGACGACCAAGAGCCAGAGCTCGTAAGGGTTGATCGCTCCCCATGGGTCAATGGGCTTGTCGGGAAGAAGAGGCAGCGCGATGAAGGTCGCGATCAGCAGCTGAAGACCGGAATAGACGTCGTCCCAGCCGAGCTGCTTCACAAAGCCGTGCATCGGATTCTTGTATGCAAGGACCGCCGTGGTCACGACGGCCAGCGCGACGGCGATTTCTGCACCTCCCAACATCACAATCGCGCCCAGCACGAAGACGACAATCGCTGCGATCTCAGTCGTCAGCCCTAAAGACTGTTGCTGGCCCCGCGTCGTTACAACGTAGCCTGCGACCACGAAGGCGCCCGTGATCAGGAGTCCGGCCACTACGATCCAGTAGGAGTCGAATGCGCGTGCGAGCCAGGCCGTGCACGCCCCGAACAGCGCCAAAAGGATGAACGTGCGCAACCCGGCCGATTGTTCGGTCTTTGCTCGCCGCTCGCGGCGATGCTTCTCCCGCTCAATACCAACAAGAGCGCCGAGCAAGGCCGCGACACCGAAATGGATCGCATCGGACGTCAGGTCGTATTGCTCCATGGCCCGCCCTCCCCTCAGCGGAACCCAGACCGTCGCGGGCCCAGCGAGCTGTGCCTCTCTACGTCAGGAGTATAGCAGCGACAGACCCTCAGCTGACGCCGGGGTCACGCCACGCTCGGTAACGAAGCCCGTGACAAGCCGGGCCGGGGTTACATCGAAGGCATAGTTCGCCGCTGCAGAGCCGGGCGGAGCAATCTCAACCGTTGCGACATTTCCGTCCGGCAACTGTCCTGTCATATGAGTCACTTCGCTCGCGTCTCGCTGCTCGATCGGTATCCTTTGCCCGTCATCGAGCGTCCAATCGATGGTCGAATGAGGCAGTGCGACAAAGAACTGGACGCCGTTGTCCTTTGCGGCGAGCGCCTTCAAATAGGTGCCGATCTTGTTGGCTACGTCTCCGTTGGCCGTGGTGCGGTCCGTCCCCACGATGCACAAGTCCACAAGACCTGCCTGCATCAAATGACCGCCGGCATTGTCGGCGACGATCGTATGCGGCACACCATGGGCACCGAGTTCGAACGCGGTCAAGGACGCTCCCTGATTGCGCGGTCGGGTCTCATCCACCCAGACGTGGACGGAGATACCTTTGTCGAATGCCTTGTAGATAGGCGCGAGCGCCGTACCCCAATCCACCGTGGCGAGCCAGCCAGCGTTGCAGTGGGTGAGAATATTGACGGTCTCCCCCTTCTTGCGCTCCGCGTGGGCCTCGATCAAGCCGACGCCATGCTCACCAATCATGCGACAGGACTCCGCGTCCTGATCGCAAATCTCCGCAGCACGCGCAAACGCGTTAGCGACGCGCTCCTCTTTGGGCAAGGGCTCGAGAACCGCGCGCATTTCGTCGAGCGCCCAACGAAGGTTGACCGCCGTTGGCCTGGCTGCGGCGAGCGTCGCGCAAGCACTTGCGAGCCCCTCATCGGAAGAGTCCTCACGCATGGCAAGTGCCACCCCGTAAGCAGCCGTGGCGCCGATCAGTGGCGCCCCGCGCACCTGCATGGTGGCGATGGCCTTTGCCGCATCTTCAAGCGTTCGAAGAGTGACAATCTCCAGTGCGAAGGGAAGCTTCGTCTGGTCGATGATCTCCGCAGAGACACCATCGCTCCCAAGCCAGATCGTCCGGTAAGGTTTGCCGTCGATATTCATGGGACCGCCATAGCATACATGGCTCGGTCCGTAGAGACCCAAGTGGCGACCCGAGCAGCGACCCAAGTCGAGACCCAAGTCGCGTCCGGCCCTAGTCGCCTTCGAACGTTATGAGCGAATGGCATCGTACGCCAAGTCCCGCCAAGCGCGCGCAGCCGCCAAGATCAGGCAGATCGATAACGAACGCAGCACCAACAACCTCAGCCTTTAGCTGCCGCAGCAGCTCCACGGCCGCAACGGCGGTACCACCCGTGGCAATAAGATCGTCCACAAGCAAGACCGGCTCGCCGGGGCTCAAAGCATCCTCATGTACCTCGATAACGTCGACGCCATATTCCAGTTCGTATTCCTGGCCAATGGCTTTGGCCGGCAGCTTGCCCTTCTTGCGGATTGGCACAAATCCACAATGCAGGCGATCCGCCGCAGCGCCACCGAGAATGAAACCGCGCGCTTCGATCCCCGCGACAGCCTCGATACGCTGATCCTGGAAAGGCGCCAGAAGCCGCTCCACCGACGCGCGCAAACCCGACGCGTGACCGAATAGCGTGGTTACGTCACGAAACATGATGCCGGGCTTCGGGTAGTCCGGAATCGTACGCACAAGCGACTTGAGATCGATATCGGCGGTCATCAGTTGGAAGCTCCAGTTCGAAGGGCGGAAGAGACGGCAGAACTCGCTTTGATAGCTGAACCAGCGTTGACTGACCAGAACTGGGGCGCCTAGCCCTTGAGGATCCGGCCAGCGACCGCGTCGAGCTTCTTGAGCAGCTCCGGGTCGCGCACTTCTGGCGCGGTGATAATGGCTGTGTCGAGCGCCCGGTCGGAACCTGAAGGGCAAGGCTCGTGCTCATGCGGGAAATCGCGCGCGAGCCTACCCACGAGGCGCGTCGCTTTCTCGGCATTCGCCGTCAGTACACGGATAATATCTTGCACTGTCACCGCATCGTGGTCTGGGTGCCAACAATCGAAGTCCGTCACCATGGCAACGGTCGCGTAGCAAAGCTCCGCCTCGCGGGCGAGTTTTGCCTCAGGCAGATTGGTCATTCCAACCACGGAATATCCCAAGTCCTTATAAGTGAGGCTCTCGGCAAGCGTGGAGAATTGTGGACCCTCCATGCACACATAGGTGCCACCGCGAACGAATGGGATCGCCTCCGCTTCGGCGGCCTCGGCAATACGCATACACAGGCGCGGCGCGACAGGGTGGGCCATAGATACGTGAGCGACGCACCCCGTGCCGAAGAACGATGAGGCACGGCCGTACGTCCGGTCTACAAATTGATCGGCAATTACAAACGTGCCCGGAGGCAATTCTTCCTTATATGACCCACAGGCAGACAGCGAGATCAGGTCAGTCACCCCGGCTCGCTTCAGCACGTCAATGTTTGCTCGATAGTTGATGTCGGAAGGTGAGAGCCGATGGCCTTTATCATGTCGCGGCAGGAAGACGATGGGCAGGCCATTGATATCGCCCAACCGAAGCGCTCCAGAGGGCTCGCCCCAGGGACTATCGATACGCTCTTCGTGCGCGTTTTGGAGGCCCGGTAGATCGTAGAGACCGGACCCGCCAATAATGCCGAGCACTGCTTTTGTCATGCATCCCTCAACTCGAACGAAACCGCGAAGGTCTTGAGAAAATGCCTTCGTCCGGCGCGTCCCCTAGTCGCCCAAGTGGATATAGACCACGGACCAGACATGGCTGCGGCGATTGTCCTCACCGACGGTCTCACCCTCTTTACGGGTATTCATAAGCCAAATCGGTCCCCGACCATTTAGCCCCAGCGGCTTCCCGTTGGCCTCCAGCGCCAGGATGTAGTCAGACCCTTCAATATCTTCGGGCGTGAGGTAGCCGCTGTATCCATTCGAAGCGACGAAGCGGGTTTTGACCTTGGCAGCCTCAACGGCAACCAAGACATCTTGCAAAAGCGGCCCTTTGAATAACGCCTCATCCCCAAGCTCGGCGGTGAGCGCCGTCACCGTCCCTTGGGGCAGTGCGAGAAGCATCTCCCGATCAAAGGCATAGGCGCTGTTGAAGCTGACCTTCAGGTCAGCCAGCGCGCTGTCGCGATCCCTGTCAAAGGCACCCCGGTTCGATTTGCCCACCAATCCGCCGATGGTCAGCAGAACCATACCCGCCGGCTCGGGCACACCGTCATCTTGAGCAACTGCAGCGCACGGAGACGCGGCGGCGAGGCCGACGAGCGCAACGCAAATATAGACGAAGGCTCGCATCATCGGCCGCGATTTAGGTTTCGGACTTCGCCGCGTGATCACGCCTGTGCACTCGCGACCACACCGCTTTCTTGGTGAGATACATGACAATCGCGAACACGATGAGGAAGATCATGATGCGTGCGCCGACCTGGTAGCGCTGTTCCAGATGGGGCTCTGCCGCCCACATCAGGAATGCGGTAACATCCTTTGAATAGTTGCTCACGGTCGCTTCCGTGCCATCCGTGTACTCCACGACACCATCCACAAGCACATTAGGCATTGCTATCTGATGTCCGGGGAAGGCAGCGTTGTAGTGCATACCGGTTGACATTTTGAAGTCTACCGGCGGGTCTTCGTACCCGGTCAGCATAGCGTAGATATAGTCCGGGCCTTTTGGGCGTGCCTTCGCCATCACAGACAAATCTGGCGGCAACGCGCCACCATTCGCGGCACGGGCGGCCTGAGCATTCGCATAAGGCGCACGGAACCGGTCCGACGGTCGACCTGGCCGTTGAAACATTTTGCCCGTGTCGTCGGGACCGTCCGTAATCTGCGCTTGTGCCGCGAGAGCGCTGACGGCGGCCTCGGAGAATTGCGGACCGCCCGGCTCTCCCAGGTTTCGATAAGACAGCAAGTTCATCGAGTGGCAGTTGGCGCAAACGCGCTGGTAGACCTTGTAGCCGCGCTGCAGTTGCGCCCGGTCGAAACGGCCGAAAGGTGGCGCCCACGACCACTCTTGAGCGGCAATCTCAGGGCCCTCGCCAGCAGCGTGACTGATGCTTGGGAGTGCGGCTGCCGAAAAGGCGCAAAGTGCGAGAATTGCCAACGACCTTCGCAGAAGCCTCATTATGCTCTCCCCTCAGCAGCGGCGGCAGCGACCGCTCCGCCCGGCATCGCGTCGACGCTACTGTCCTTCGGCGGCTTCGCGACGGGCGCCGAAGAGGCCTGCGGCCCAAGGACGGACTCCGTGATGCTGCCAGGCAGCCTCTTTGGCTTCTCGATCAGTCCCACAATGGGCATGACCAGTAGGAAGAAGGCGAAGTAGTAGGCCGTGAAGACGCGGCTAAAGAACACATACCAGCCTTCCGCGACCTGCGCTCCAAGATAGCCGAGCGCGATGCACGAAATAATAAATAGCCAGAAGAACCACTTGAAGATGGGCCGATAACTGACGGAGCGGATCCGTGATGTGTCGAGCCATGGGATCACGAACAGCACAGCAATCGAGGCAAACATCGCGATGACGCCCATCAGCTTGTCGGGAATCGCACGCAAGATCGCGTAGAACGGCAGGAAGTACCATTCGGGCACAATGTGTGCCGGTGTCACTAACGGATCGGCGGGAATGTAGTTGTCTGAATGCCCGAGATAGTTCGGCGCATAAAAGACCAACCCTGCAAACAGGATGAAGAACATTACTGCGGCGAACCCATCCTTGATCGTGAAGTAAGGGTGGAACGACAACGTGTCGGACGACGTCTTCACATCCACGCCCGTTGGATTGTTGCTACCCGGAATGTGAAGCGCCCAAACGTGCAGAACCACGACGCCCGCAATGATGAAGGGGAAGAGGTAATGCAGCGAGAAGAGCCTGTTCAGCGTTGGCTCACCCACCGAGAACCCGCCCCAGATCCATTGCACCAACATCGTGCCAAAGCCCGGGATCACAGAGTCCAGCGATGAGAAGAGGTTCGTGATAACTGTCACGGCCCAGAAGCTCATCTGACCCCAGACCAACGAGTAGCCCATGAAGGCTGTCGCGATCATAAGCAAAAAGATCAGGCAGCCCAGAATCCATAGAATTTCTCTGGGAGCCTTGTAGGAGCCGTAATACAGTCCACGAAACATATGGATGTAGGCGGCGAGGAAGAACATCGACGCACCGACGGCGTGCGCGTATCGCAGCAGCCACCCCCAGTTCACGTCGCGCATAATCTTTTCGATCGAGTTGAACGCGTCAGCCGTGGTCGGCTGGTAATGCATGGCCAGCACGATTCCGGTGGCAATCTGCGCGACAAGCAAGAAGCTCAAAATAGCGCCAAACGTCCAGAGGTAGTTCAGGTTGCGCGGCGCAGGAAAGACCACGAATTGATCGTGAACGAGCCGCGGAATGGGGAGGCGAGAGTCCAACCAACGGGCAAAGCCGGACGTAGGCTGGTAAGTCGATTCATGAGCCATGACTTTGCGCTATCCGATCTTAATTTTGGTGTCAGAGGTGAAGGCGTAAGGCGGGATGTACATATTCTCGGGCGCCGGTCCTTTTCGGATGCGCCCCGCGGTATCGTATGACGAACCGTGGCAAGGGCAGAACCACCCTCCGTACTCTCCCTTATAGGCACCGACGCTCTGTCCCTGCGGAATGCAGCCGAGATGGGTGCAGACCCCGATCATGACGAGCCATGGCTCCTTATCTAGAGCCGCGCGGTTCTCGTCGGTCGCGGGCGCCGTATCCGCCAAATTCATGTTTCGCGCGAGCGGATCAGGCAAGGCGCTGAGCTCGACGTTTCTTGCCTCCTCAACTTCTTCAGCCGTTCGATTCCGGATGAAGACCGGCTTGCCACGCCACATGACCGTAATCGCCTGGCCCTCTTCAACGGGGGCTAGGTCCACTTCAATCGTGGCCAGCGACAAGGTCGAGGCGTCAGGGTTCATCTGATCGAGCAACGGCCACAGCGCGGCCGCGCCGCCGATGGCCGCGAAGGCCCCAGCGGCGATCATCATCACGTCGCGGCGCGACGGATCATTTTCTTCATGATCGAGAGAAGGATCGGCGGAAGTATCTGAACTGGCCATGAAGCCAAACGCTCCCAGTTTGATGGAGCCGAAGAGAGCAAAAGCCCAGCCTCTCGGCCCTCTTGTTTAAAGCACAATGCGTGCCGCAATGTATTGTGGGCACGGTGCGCGCCGCAAATAATTGAGGCACGTAGCGTGCGTTGAAAGTGTTATTGCCCTGCCATGCGGCGCGGTGCAACGCGATTCATGGCGGTTTTCTGTCATTCCAGCAGGGTGTTGTCCAGCGGCCACTGTGGTCAAATCGGCGCAGGCTGATGTTGACGAACGACGGGGACCAACTGCCCTTGGCAATAACATGATGTTACACGCACATTTCTGTAACGGAACAACACAATAGTTGGATTGTGCAAAACAACAATTTCATCACGCGGGGAAACATGGACGCACAGGGATCGCTAGAGAGCTTCAAAGCCAACAAAGACAAAGCAAAAATCTGGTTTGAGGAACTGCGAGACAGGATGCTTGCCGCGCTCGAAGCCGTCGAGGATGGGGCCGATGGCGCCCCTGGATGCGATGGCAAGGAGGCTGGCCGCTTCGTGCGCACGCCGTGGGAGCGCGAGGAAGGCGGCGGCGGCGTGATGTCCCTGATGTCAGGCCGCGTTTTCGAGAAAGTCGGCTGCCACACATCGACCGTCCATGGGGAGTTCCCGAAAGAGTTCGCCAGCCAAATTCCGGGCGCGGACGAAGACCCACGGTTCTGGGCCTCGGGAATGTCCTTCATCGCCCACCCGACAAACCCCAACGCGCCCACCGGCCACATGAACACCCGCATGGTGGTAACCTCGAAGGGCTGGTTTGGCGGCGGCGGCGATCTTACGCCTGTGCTGAACCGGCGGCGCGTCCAGGAGGACCCGGATGCGAAGGATTTTCACGCGGCCATGAAGAAGTCGTGCGAGGGGCAGCCTTCCGCCGACTACCCGCGCTTCAAGGAATGGTGCGATGAGTACTTTTACCTCAAGCACCGTGATGAACCGCGCGGCATCGGCGGCATTTTCTTCGACTATCTGGATACAGGCGACTGGGACGCGGACTTCGCCTTCACCCAAGACGTGGGCAAGGCCTTTGTCGGCATCTATCCGGAGCTGGTGGCGCGTAATATCGGCACGCCTTGGACCGAAGAAGACCGCACCGAACAGCTCATCCGACGCGGCCGCTATGTGGAGTACAATCTGCTCTACGACCGGGGCACGATTTTCGGGCTCAAGACCGGCGGCAATGTCGAGGCAATTCTATCCTCCATGCCCCCGCTGGTTATGTGGCCTTAGCCCCGCACGCCTGCGTACATGATGGGCGTGCCGTCGGCGAACTGGGTGGCGGTCTGGAGATCGGCGATGTGGCCGGTGATGATCGCGGTGGCGGAAAGAGCGGCGAAGCCTAGCGCCAGACCAACGATCCTCTTTCCTGTAATGTTCGCCATAACCTGTTCCCTTCTCCGGCATCGGCGCGCGTCCTTCTCGCGCGTCGTGGGAACAGGTTTAGGGAGTTGCGGCTGAACCCAATCTGAGGGGGCCGTTCATCTGGCGTTTAGGTTGTGGTTAACGGGCCGCAACCCTCTGCCCAGCAAGGCTCAAAGCGGGCTAATGCGGCGGAAAAAGGGTTGCAAACGCCGCGTCATTCCCTCATCTTTGCAGGACCGGGCGCCCGCTGTTGGGCGTGGACTAGGACGACGGTTAGCGACGAACGAAACGAAGAGCTCGACCCTTTCCTGACATCTGAAGACGCCATGGGCTTCTTCCTTGAGGGACTCACCTGAGAAGGCCTCAAGCGAGGGGGTCGCGTGGCCCGTTATTTTGAACTTAAAGAACGGGAAAGGACTCCCCTACAATGTCTCGTGTCAATGGCACCGTGAAATTCTTCAATCACACCCGCGGCTTCGGCTTTATCGAGCCGGAAGATGGCGGAAAGGACATTTTCGTCCACGCTTCCGCCGTCGAACGTGCAGGCATGCCGCCGCTCAACGAGGGCGACAAAGTGTCCTTCGAGATCGAGGACGACCGCCGCGGGCGCGGTAAGCAGGCCGCGAACCTGCAGGCTGCGCAGTAACGCATCGCCAGGCGCTTCTCGTACAGGCGCCGATAGCTCGTTCACAACCGCCGGGCCCAACGGGTCCGGCGGTTTCTTTTTGCTGGCCAAGGAACCTCGTTTCTGCGCCGACGTTCAGCTGGTGTTCATATGACCAGGCCTAGTGTGCCGCGAAACGGGGACACACTGGCCCCACGGATCTGGGGGGTTCGCTCAACCACCACGGCGCGAACGGCAACCGCGCCGCAGCTGAGGAACGGAAACGATGGGTCGGAAATTATATTTTGCGTTTGTCGCGGCGCTGGCCGCAATCTTTGCAATGGCGGCAGTGGTGCCGGCGGAAGCCGGACGCGGCCATGGGAAAGGCTGGAAAGGCGGCGGCGGCCGCTACGTCCAGAACAACTATTACGTCCGGCGCGGCAATAGCTCTAACGCGCTGGCCGCGGGGCTGATCGGCTTGGGCGTCGGCGCAGTTCTCGGCAGCGCCCTGACCCCCAAAACAGTCTACGTAGCGCCGCCTGCGCGGCCTGTTGGGTACCGGCCCCGGCCTTGGACCGAAGACTGGTTTGCGTACTGCCATTCGCGCTATCGCAGCTTCGACCCACGGTCGGGGACCTATCTCGGCTATGATGGCTACGAGCACTTCTGCCGCTAGGGACCAGTTCTCCCGAGACAACACAGCCCGCCGAATCGACATTTGGCGGGCTGTTGCATGAGCGCCACAAGATTGGCAGCACGCGCGCCATGCGCTCGCCTCGGTTTAGCCGGCAGTCATCATAAGCGGTTGAGCTTAAATGTAATTTTTGTTCACGAACCGTGATCGCCGCTGTGACCTATTGCGTCTTGAATGCGACGCGGTCCCGCCGCAAAATTACACTAGATAATGAGTGTGACTCGTGCGGCGCGCCAATTTTGCTTGCCGCGCGCTTGGTTTTGTTGTCTTGACGCAAACGCGCATTGCAGCCCAGCGACTATCGTCCTGGTGAGGCTAGCAATATCGAAGCTAAATAATCCGAGGACTGCCGCAGACCAGGTCCGTTGTCGCCGAACCCGCGATCAGTGAAATCTCCCGCGACCAGCCAAACGCCCCGGCGGACCGAGAGGCGCTCCAGAAAATCCGGCCCTACCAGGGGATGGTGGCGTGGCCAACCGTTTATCTTGCGATTGGCATCGTGGTGGCATTTGCAACCGTGTGCACGCTCGGCACCGTCGGGATCATCCCGCTCTGGGTCGGACTGATCCTGAATACTTTTATCCTGTACGCGTGCCAAACGCC
Source organism: Methyloceanibacter sp. (assembly GCA_029287395.1). Taxonomy (GTDB): domain Bacteria; phylum Pseudomonadota; class Alphaproteobacteria; order Rhizobiales; family Methyloligellaceae; genus Methyloceanibacter. The sequence goes on from JARFRF010000127.1 coordinate 12,510, forward strand.
GCTGCACGAGGCTTGCCACGGCAACATCGCCGGCAAGAACTCGCGCTATTTATGGCTGAACCATCTCGTCGGCTACGCATGCGGCACGATCCTGCTGCACGAATACAAAGCCTTCCGTTACATGCATCTGGCGCATCATCGCGAAACCAACGATCCGGAACTCGATCCCGACCACTGGGTCGCGGTTAAGAACCCGTTCCTGGTTGCGTGGCGCTGCCTGACGATCGTGTTCGTCTACCACAACTATTTTTGGCGGCACATTGCCTTCCATCCACACATCCCGGGCATGCGCAGCCTTACGATTCAGATCGCTTTGATGAATGCTCTGTACTACGCGATCATTATCGGCCTCTGCGTGATCGGCTATTGGCGCGAAGTGCTGATGCTTTGGGTCTTCCCTCATATTCTCGCATCAGCGCTCATCATCTACTTCTTCGCCTATCTGCCGCACAAGCCGCATACGTCTCGCGAACGTTATCGGGACACAAACGTCTTTTGGGTACATGGGAAGATCATGGAGCCTCTCGTGGATTGGCTCTACCTTTTCCAGAACTTCCACCTCATCCATCATCTGTTCCCGCGCATCCCCTTCTACAAGTACAAAGATGCGTTCAACGATCTGCGGCCCGTGCTGGATAAGGAACACGCTCACATCTACGAATACGACTTCGGCCCGCATCGGGAGACCGCAACAGAAGCGCGATAGCGGACGAGCTGATCTCAATCGGGACAGACGAAATAGCCGGGCGACAACTCGGCTATTTTTTTGCCCGAGCGCTTCCTCGGCGCGCAGGCCGTAGTCCTCGCATGTTTTAGTTCAAGCGAGTTTTCGGGCGACGATAAAAGGTACAGAAAAATCGGTTACGAAGTGCCGCGTCTCGAGGATCTCAAATCCTTGCGCTTCGATGGCAGCCTTCAGCTCTGACTCTTTTTGAAAGCGGACAAAGGGCGCCTTGCCCAGCATCTGCATGAGCGGAAGCGCGATCTTCATGAAACGCCACTTTAGTGGGGCCCCTGGGCGGAGGCCACAAAAGGTCTTGGAGATAAACAGGCCGCCAGGCTTTAGCACCGACGCAATCTTCCGAAGATCGTCATCAAGCGTCGGCAGCAGGTGCAACAGATTGAAACCGAGCACCGCATCGAATGGCGTGTTCTGATCCCGGATTTCGCCCACTGCTGCTGTCTGAAATGCAACATTGGCGACACCCTTTTTCACAGCCTCGTCGATCGCTATGCGGATCATGCTGCTTGAAATATCGCTACCCACATAGGTGCCCACGCCGTCGCATAGTTTCAGCGCCGTCGTGCCCGTCCCGCAGCCGATCTCCAGGACGCGCTGATCCTCGTCCAAATAGTGCCGCGTACGATCGAGCGTCGCGTCATACGCCGCCTCGTTGGCGATAGGCTGCTTGGCGTATTTCTCCGCCTGAGAATCCCAGAACTGTGCTGAATCGACCATGAGTGGGCTCCTTTCGAGGGCAGAGATTGCCATGCATTCTTGGAATGTGAATTGCCAAAATTCGCAGTCTGTGTATGCAAAAATGCATGAACTGGCAGGCGATCTCTTTTGACTGGAATCAGGTCCGGGCCTTTCTCGCGACCGCCGAGGAAGGTTCCTTCTCTCAGGCAGCCCGAGTCCTCGGGCTGACACAACCGACCCTTGGGCGCCAGGTTGCGGCGCTTGAAGAAGACCTCGGCGTCATGCTGTTTCAGAGAATCGGGCGTTCCCTGGAGCTGACGCCATCGGGCCTGGAACTTCTCGACCATGTCCGCGTCATGGGAGACGCGGCGCATCGCGTCTCGCTAGCTGCGTCAGGACAGAGCCAGACCATCGAAGGCGTAGTCCGTGTCACCGCGACAAACATGTACGCCGTGTACTTCCTACCGCCCGTCATCGAGCGTCTGCACGAACTCGCTCCGAAGCTGGAGATCGACATCGTTGCGTCGAACGAGCTTCGCGACCTGCGGCGACGCGAGGCCGACATAGCCATTCGTCATGTGCGGCCTCAAGAGCCGGACCTCGTTGGGCGACTTGTCGCCGAGAGCGATGGCAGCCTCTACGCATCGAGACGCTACCTGAGCCGGTATGGACGTCCCAACTCTCCCGCCGACCTAGAGGGGCACTACTTTATCGGCAGCAACAACCAACAAGAGATGGTGAGCTATCTCAGCAGGCTCGGCATCACGCCCGCGCGGGAGAACTTTCGCTTTGGCACAGACTGCGCACTCGTGATGTGGGAGATGGCACGCCAAGGCTTCGGCATGTGTCTCATGGCTTCCGCTATTGCCGACAGGACGCCGGGAATGGAGCCTGTATTCCCGGAGCTAGCTCCCATGAAGTTCCCAACATGGCTCGTCGCACACCAGGAACTCTATACGAGCCGACGCATTCGCCTCGTCTACGACACCCTTGCAGAGTTTCTCTCCAACAGGTCGCTCCGCAATGAGGCGGCCCGTCACAGTGACAACGGATAAGGATCCGGCTCATCCCAAAACCATCACAAGACGTGAAGCCGAAGCCTGCGCGACTGTTCAGCTCGTTTGCTCGAAGTTGAGTTCGGCCGGCGAGATCAGTACGCCAAACTGCTGGCACAAAATCACGACGGAAGGAAAATCTTTCAGGTCGACGCCATCGGGAATTGCATAGTTCTGGCTGCCCTTGAACGCACGCAAGCGCCCGAGATCAACGAACATCGTATCCTTCACTTCGCCCGATGACCGAATGCCGGATTTCGGCACGAGATAGACGTGGTAGTCGGGGCCTGGACCGACCTAAAAATCCGCTTCAAGGAACACCGTACTTGGATACACCCTCACTGAGCCGTTGCCGTAATGAACCGGGTCGTTCGGATCGGCATGGATGAACGTGCCATTGGCGACAAGCGCACCGGCTTCATCACGATTGAGCGCCTCCATCGAGTCTGGCGGTGGGAACAGATAGGAGAACAACAGAATGCCGAGTCCCAATCCTAAGACCGTACCGATCAGACCGCCTCACGGAAACCCTTTGAAGAACCGCCACATGTTGCGCCTCCAAAGCCCGCAATCAATTTGAGGAGTGCTAGGACCTTGCCATGGCGCGTCAATTAAGGCGAGCGGCAGACACCGAGCCGTTATGCTTAGTGAACCTGAAGCTCACCCTCCACAAAGCTGAACTCTGCAGGCGAAATAAGCGCCTTGTGCGCCACACGCACACGATAGAGCGGTCCCTCCAGATTCGCGTTCCAGAAGTCCAGGAACTCCGAAAGGCGAGGGAAGCACGGTGCAAGATCGAAGTCCTGCCAAACATAGCTTTGGAGAAGCTCCATATGGTCGGGAAGGCGGTAGAGAATTTCAGCGGTGGTCAGTGAATACCCAGCGATTTGATCGGTAAAGGCTCGGTCCATCAGTCCTTGTCCCCCAATTATCTGGACGTGTTTCCGACTCATCGATGCTAGGACTCTACCGCCGCCTCGTCGAGGCGATTTTTTGAGCAAAATCAGCACCTTGGCAGCAGCCGAGGGAGAGTGCTAATTTTTTGGCACTCCTACCTTGAAAGTGCCAATTGTCCATTCTACATACCGACCAGGGGATATCCGATTCTCGGGTAACAGCCTCTATTCACGATAATTTTTCGGACAATCTTTCTGGAGGAGAGAGTAAGATGAAGTTTCGTCCATTGCATGACCGCGTGGTCGTGCGCCGGGTCGATGAGGACGAGCGGACCGCTGGCGGCATCATTATCCCAGACACGGCTAAGGAAAAGCCACAGCAGGGTGAAGTAATAGCCGTCGGCCCTGGCGTCGCCGACGATAAAGGGCAGGTCCAGCCGCTCGATGTCCAAGCGGGTGATCGTGTTCTGTTTGGCAAATGGTCCGGCACCGAAGTGACCATCAATGGTGAAGACGTTCTCATCATGAAAGAGAGCGACATTCTCGGTGTACTCGAAGGCAAGAGCGAATTGAAGAAGAAAGCAGCTTAGCGAGAGACGCTACTGCGCCAGTTCCCAGTACTTTCGCCGCTTGGCACCTGCTCCGTTGCGGGCTGTGACCAGCGGCATGATTCGAAGGAGTTACACACAACATGTCTGCGAAAGATGTGAAATTTTCCCAGGAAGCTCGCGAGAAGCTACTCCGCGGCATCGACATCCTGGCCCATGCGGTCCGGGTCACGCTTGGGCCCAAGGGGCGCAACGTCGTGCTCGAGAAATCCTTTGGCGCACCACGCATCACCAAGGACGGCGTAACGGTGGCCAAGGACATCGAGCTTGAGGACAAGTTCGAGAACATGGGCGCCCAGATGGTTCGCGAAGTGGCTTCGAAGACGGCCGACGAGGCCGGCGACGGCACGACAACTGCCACGGTCCTCGCCCAGGCCATCGTCAAGGAAGGCGCGAAGTCCGTTGCAGCGGGTTCCAACCCCATGGACCTCAAGCGCGGCGTTGATCTTGCCGTCAGCAAGGTCGTAGAGGCCCTTCAGGACAAAGCCAAGAGAGTTACTTCCAACGACGAAATCGCTCAGGTCGGCACCATTTCGGCCAACGGCGATGCAGAGATTGGACGCTTCATCGCTGAAGCCATGCAGAAGGTCGGCAATGACGGCGTCATCACGGTCGAGGAAGCCAAGAGCCTCGACACCGAGCTAGACGTCGTCGAAGGCATGCAGTTCGACCGCGGCTACCTCTCGCCGTACTTCATTACCGACGCTGACAAGATGCGCGTCGACTTGGAGAACCCTTACATTCTCATCAATGAGGCCAAGCTCTCGAACCTTCAGTCCATGCTTCCGCTTTTGGAGGCTGTGGTTCAGTCCGGCCGTCCGCTGCTGATCGTTGCGGAAGACGTTGAGGGTGAGGCGCTGGCGACGCTTGTGGTCAACAAGCTGCGTGGCGGCTTGAAGGTCGCGGCCGTGAAGGCGCCTGGCTTCGGCGATCGCCGCAAGGCCATGCTGCAGGACCTCGCTGTACTGACCGGCGGTCAGGTCGTGTCCGAGGATCTGGGGATCAAGCTCGAGAACGTCACGCTCGATATGCTTGGCCAGGCCAAGAAGGTTGTCATCACCAAAGACGACACGACGATCGTCGATGGCGTTGGCAAGAAGAAGGACATCGAGGCCCGCGTCGCGCAGATCCGTCAGCAGATCGAGGAGACCAGCTCCGATTACGACCGCGAGAAGCTGCAAGAGCGCCTGGCGAAGCTCGCCGGCGGTGTTGCCGTGATCAAGGTTGGCGGCGCCACCGAGGTCGAGGTGAAGGAGAAGAAGGACCGCGTCGACGACGCGCTGAACGCCACCCGCGCGGCCGTCGAAGAAGGCATCGTACCGGGTGGCGGTGTTGCGCTGCTGCGGGCTCTGGATGCGATTGAGTCGCTCAGGGCGGCCAATGACGACCAGAAAGTCGGCATCAACATCGTACGCCGCGCCCTTCAGGCGCCGCTTCGTCAGATCGCTGAGAATGCCGGCGAAGACGGTGCGGTTGTCGTGGGCAAGATCCTCGACAAGAAGGAGTACAATTACGGCTACAACGCCGCGACCGGCGAGTACGGCAACCTCGTGAAGGAAGGCGTGATCGACCCGGCGAAGGTTGTGCGCACCGCCCTTCAGGATGCCGCGTCGGTAGCCGGCCTGCTGATCACCACCGAAGCGATGGTGGCTGAGGTCCCGAAGAAGGCCTCTGCCGCACCTGCCATGCCTGGTGGCGACATGGGAGGTATGGGCGGCATGGGCGGTATGGGCTTCTAAGCCAGCCCTGCCCCGCGTGTCGCTCGCGACGCACTGAGAAACACGAAAGCCGCGCCTCCGGGCGCGGCTTTTCCTATGTGTCAGGCCGAGCCGCGTGCGGCAAGCTCTTGGGCCAAGGCGAGCAACCCATCACGATCCTCGGCAAATCCGCCCTCGATCCATTGGCCTTCTAATTTGCGAAGCATGTCGCCGATCTCGGGTCCGGAAAAGTTGCCAAGCGCCGTGATGTCCGGACCGCGCAAAGGAAACACCGGCGGGTCCCAATGGTCTGCAAGTGTCGCGGCGCGCCGCCAGTCCGCGTCGTCCGCGGGAGCATTGCTCATCGCCCAGGCAAGTAGGACGCGAGCGGCATAGGCCTCCCGGCCGAGGCGATAGAGCTTGCGCCGGGCCACTGCCTCATCCGGCAGAGCCCTATCAAAGGGTGCACCACCAAGGGCAAGCAAAGCCTGCTCCGCATTAGAAAGCCTGAATCGCTGCGCCAGACGCTTGGCATCTTCGGGGATAAACACCGCAAGGGCTGCGAGACGCAAGATTGCATTCGGCACCCGGCCAAGCGCCCCTTCGACCTTGACGAGACGCTCGAAGCACGGCAAGCGCGGCACGCTCCCGAGGATGTCGCACAGCAGCCCATGGGTGAAGAGAATCGAAACGGCCTCGGCGGCGCGCGGTGCAACCAGCAAACGCTTCAACTCCGCTGCTACGCGCTCAGCCGACAATAAGCGCAAGCCCGCCCGTTGACGCACACAGGCCGACAGCCCGTCAGCATCGAAGGCGCCCCGCCCGTAGGATGCATTGAAGCGAAAGAAGCGAAGGATACGCAAATAGTCCTCGTTTATGCGCTGCACGGGATCGCCGATGAAGCGCACGCGTCCTGCCGCGAGATCAGGGTAGCCCCCGAGGGGATCGAACAGCGTTCCGTCAGCGCCTGCGTAGAGCGCATTGAGGGTGAAATCACGCCTTGCTGCGTCTTCGGCCCAGTCGTCCGTAAAAGCAACTGTCGCCTTACGCCCGAAGGTCTCTTCATCGCGCCGTAGCGTCGTCACCTCGAATGACGTGCCATCGGCAACAATCGTCACCGTTCCGTGGTCCAGCCCCGTGGGAATGGCCTTCAGTCCCGCCCCGCGAACCCTGGCAATGACCTTCTCGGGGTCGAGTGTGGTGGCCAGGTCGACATCTGAGACAGGCAGCCCAAGCAATGCGTCGCGTACGGCGCCTCCCACGGCGCGCGTCGCTCCAGTGTCACCCGAGAGCGCCGCAAACGCGCGCTTCGTCTCCGGCCGCACAAGCCATTGGGCCCCCGCGAGCGATGGCGGCGCGAGGCTCCGGGTCGGGTGTTGAACTGTGTCGTCTTCGGGCATGTCGCTTGGTCGGGCAGAAGAGGCGAAAGGTCAATCGATCCCGCCCGGTTTTATGACGCCGTCTTCCAAAACCGACGGCTGATAGGTGCCGTCACGGTCTCCACCGGTGAATTCTACCAATGTGAGCAGTCCGATGAATAACGCAAGCAAGCCAGCGAGGATAAGCCAAAGGAATGGAGCGCCGGCCATGGCGCGGTTGGGCGCAACCCCCTTCACCCAAACCACATAAGCGGCATAGATGAGGAAGGGTAGCAGAAACAACAGGATGTTGATTAGGACGATCCGCAACATCGAGTCCGGCAGCCTCCCCAGTTTTGTTTTTGATGGCTTTTTACATGAAGTTCGAGCGAGAGCTTAACGGTGTGCTGTGCGCTTTGCGAGCGCACTTTCCTCATGCTACGTGCGGGCGTCTTACTCTTCCATCGGAAACGAAAAAAACTCGCCGCTGCTCCATACGCCCGGCCCTGCCTCGGTTTCGACGGTCATATCGGCCAGCTCGTAATAAACAGGACGCGCGAGCCGCGCGGTCAGTCCGTCGCGGACCTCAATGTAAGGCGCCTTCCCGCCGTTAGGTTCGGAGCGAAAGCCGATCGCGTGGTCCGGACCGGCTGGAACCACATCATCGACATTCGTGGTGAAGGTGAGAAGCTGATCCGGGCCCGTTCCTTCTCTCGTCATCGAGACGGCGATAAACGGCTCGGCCTCGACCTCTATCGGCACTTTCTCCACAGGCGTGACCAGGTAGAACCCGTCGTCCTCGCGCCGCAGCACGGTTGAAAAGAGCTTCACTAGTGCCTTACGTCCAATCGGCGAACCCTCGTAGAACCAGGTGCCATCGCGAGCGATTTTCAGCCCGATATCCCCGCAAACATTAAGCTTTGGCAATGAAGGCTCCGGTCGTTTGCCGCCTCCACTGCCAGATGCTACGAGTCGCGTCTTATTCATTTCAGGCATTGTTGTATTTCGCCGAAAAGGACCTTCTGTTCACGACGAACAACTTACGCCACTGGAACAAAGAATTGTGATCCGATTGCTGGCAGTAGTGTTCTGCTTTCATACGACTTTAGGCCTATTCTTCCGCCACTTTTTGAATTGAGCTCAACGGAACCAAAGATAAGACAGTCATGACCACACTTGAATCCGAGCCACAGCTTGTCGACCGCCTCGATGAAATCGGGAGCAAAATCCAAGACGTACGCGCGGCAACCTCGACCGTCATCTTCGGTCAGGAGCGGGTCATCGACTTGGCGCTGGTGACGCTGCTTTCAGGCGGCCATGCGCTGCTCATAGGTGTGCCGGGGCTTGCCAAGACAAGTCTTGTTGAGACCCTTGGTGCGGTGCTCGGTCTGGAGAACAAGCGCATCCAGTTTACGCCCGACTTGATGCCGTCCGATATTGTCGGATCCGAGGTCTTGGAAGAGGACTCCGCTGGCAAGCGCAATTTCCGCTTCGTGAAGGGGCCGATCTTTACCCAGCTCCTGATGGCGGACGAGATCAACCGCGCGAGCCCCAAGACGCAGTCCGCTCTGCTGCAAGCCATGCAAGAGCATCACGTCACCATGGCCGGCGTCCGGCACGACGTACCGCTGCCGTTTCATGTGCTGGCAACTCAGAACCCCTTGGAGCAGGAAGGCACCTACCCGCTGCCGGAAGCGCAACTCGACCGCTTCTTACTGCAGATCGACGTCTCCTACCCGGATGCGGATGCAGAGCGGCAGATGCTTTTCGCCACTACAGGAACAGAGCAGCGCAAGCTCAAGACAATTCTGACGGCAGAAGAACTTATGGGCGCCCAACGCCTGGTGCGGCAATTGCCTGTGGGCGACCAGGTCGTGGATGCGATTCTGCAGCTCGTTCGGTCGGCTCGCCCGGGAACGGGCATTGACCAAACGCTCGACGAGATGATCGCTTGGGGCCCCGGCCCGCGCGCGAGCCAAGCCTTGATGCTTGCCGTC
>JARFRF010000130.1 GCA_029287395.1 Methyloceanibacter sp.
TGATGCCGATCTCGACTTGGATGTCCGTCAGGCTCAGCTCGACGACATGCGTATCGGTCCGAGCGCCGTCAGCATTGCCTTCGTAGATGGAAAGCTCGATGCCACGATGTGGCGCATGGCGTTCTACGGCGGGGAGGGACGTGGGACTCTGACCGTCGCCATGCACGACGCCGTGCCAAGCTTTGCCGGCGATCTGCGGCTTGAGGATGTTGATACCCGCTCGTTGCTGAGGGACACGCTCGGTTTGCAGCGAATGGGCGGCAAGGGAAAATTGACCTTGAACATCACGGGCGAGGGCGGCGACTGGGAAACAATGGCCTTGTCGCTTATGGGGAACGGCGCCTTTGCAGTCTCCGAGGGTGCTATTGACGGGATCGCAGCCCCTGCCTTGGTGAGCGGGCTTGAGGCCGGAACGCTAAATTTGCGCGCGGATCCCAAAGCTGTACTCCCATTCGCACTGCTCGCCGGTAGCTTCGATATCAATCATGGTGTTGCATCAACCCGTAATCTCAGGTTTAGAAGCCCGTTGGCAAACATCACGGCTGACGGCGGTGTGAATCTTGTACGCGACAGTCTCGACCTCACGGTGAGCCCAGGGCCGGTCGCAAAAGAACAGGGTGGGGGCGTCGTCTCTTTGGCAGAGCATCTGCCACCGCTTCGGATAGTGGGGTCCCTACAGAGTCCTCGGATGAGCCTTGCGAACAATCCGCTTGCCGCGGGAGACGCAAAGCCGGCGTCGGACTTGGTGTTCCCGGGTCTCGTCCTTCGTGAAAGGCGAGGCACCAAACGCCGCAACCAGGTCACGAGCGGAGGGGTGGCGGCAGGACAGACCCGGCAGCCAAGTGCGCTTGCGCCGTCCTTCTCCGCTGCGCCACAGGACACCAGACAGTCTCCACCGCTGCGGCTTGAGCCGCAGCCCTAGAACTGGCGCAGCTATTTCTTCTTGAGTAACGCAGTACGTTTTCTTGTCCAGGGCCGCAAGGCCCAGGTCGAGGCCCTTCAGTTCGGCAACGGTCTGGATTTGTTTGCCGTGCAACGCATGAACAACGATCGTCGCATTGTTCGATTTCTTCAGATCCTGCCGGATATCGTCGGCGACAATGTTGAGCGCTTTGCAGCCCAGTGGGAGACAGGTCTGAAACAGCAGCCCATAGACTTTCCCTAAATTGGTCGAGATCTGGACGCCGCGCTGGAGCGCAACACCCGTCGGGTCATCTACGCGAAGAACAAGATTGCCCTTGGGGCCGTAGACGAGGATCATCCGGAAGATGAGCTTCTGCGTTTCCTTCTCGATCAGTGGCAGGACAAGAGAGCATCGCTCCTCCGCCGTCTTTGGGTCGCCCTCCTTGCCGCACACCAATGTCCAATTACCGTAGCTTCCGGCAATGCGCGTGCTGGGCTTGTTGGCATCCCCCGCAGCGGGTGCCTTCTTAGCGGCCGATGTCTCTTGGGCCTAAGATGTCCCCGGCGATCCAAACGCCAGGAGCGCGGCACTGCGTAGGGTGAAAAACGTGAGACGCGGACGCATTGGAAACTCCCATCCACACGCAAAGGGGAGTTTTCGGCGCACCCCAAGGTCCCGTGACATAAGCCCCAATTGAGATCTGTTGCAACGGTTTTGCTCCGGCGCTGCAAGCAATTGGCTCTGGGCGGCTTAGACCAGTTCGCGCTCGTGCATCTCGGCCCGGGCCCCCTCAAGCCACTCGGTCATATCCGGCATTGCATAGATCGCGTCCACGTAATCCGCCGCAGTGCCGTCGTCGCCGTAGTGGGCGAGCGGCGTGCCATAGGTACGGAAGCGTGTCGCGACTGGGGCATACATCGCGTCGGCGTTCGTGAATGTGCCAAACAGCAGCGGCCCCTCATGGCCAAAGCGTGCACGCGTATCCTTCCAGATCGCGATAACACGCCGAATGTTATTAGCGAGGGTTTCGCTGACATCTGGCATCGGGAAGCGCGAAACGAGATCCATGGGCATGTCGTTGCGCAAGGCCTGAAAGCCCGCATGCATCTCAGCCGAGATACATCGCGCTGCTGCGCGCGCCGCAGGGTCTGTCGGCCAGAGGCCCGCATTCGGGTAACGCTCCGCGAGATATTCGACGATTGCGAGGCTGTCGTAGATCACCCCGATTTCGGTCTTTAGAGCCGGCACCTTCCCGGAGGGAGAGCGCTTAAAGATCTCAGCCTTACTGTCCGGAAGTCTGAGGCGGATGCGCTCCTCTGCAAAAGGCGCGCCACAGGCCTTCAACGACAACCACGGGCGCAGGCTCCATGACGAGTAGTTCTTGTCGCCAAGCACCAACGTATAGCCCGTGTCCGTCATTGTTCCGCCTTCCGTCGTTGTCATGTTTCCGCTCCCCTGCCATTAATGCGCGGCCCCTTCAAGACTCATCCGGGATTTTTCATGCCTCCACATCTGCTGTCGCTCGATTCCATGCGCCAAACGCTCGAAGACTCCGTGCTGGAGCACGGCTCTCCTTCTATTCCCATTGAACTCGTCAATTCGAGTGAGGACGTCGAGAGGCTTGGCGAGCGTGCAGCTCGTTGGATCGAGTCGCGTCGTTGGAAGCCGTCACAAGGTGCTGTTCTTTTGGTGCCTGACGAGACCGGTGCGATCGAGAAAGTGCTTCTTGGGACCGGTGGCCCGGATTGGGCTGAGGATGCACCCATGCTCACAGGCGCGCTTCCTGGCGCTCTGCCGGCAGGCGACTACCGATTTGCAGACACGTTAAAGCACCCCGACCTCGCCGTACTCGGCTTCCTAAAGGGGTGCTACCGATTTGCACGCTATAAGTCCGGAGACGCCAGTGAGGCGAAGCGTATCGTGATGCCGAAAGGCGCTGACCGGGAACATATCCTTGCACTAGCGGAAGGGGTCTACCTTGGGCGCAACCTTATCAATACGCCGGCAAACGATCTGGGACCCGCGGAACTCGAATCCGTGGCGCGCGATTTGACGACTACCTTTGGCGCCTCGATCAAAGTGACAGAAGGCTCGAGTCTACTGTCGGACAATTTTCCAATGATCCACGCTGTTGGCCGAGCGAGCAATCGGCCTCCGCGCTTGATTGATCTTCGTTGGGGCTCCGAGACTGCCCCGAAGATTACGATTGTGGGGAAAGGCATTTGCTTCGATACGGGCGGGCTCAATCTCAAGCCTGGGAATGCGATGAGCCTCATGAAGAAGGATATGGGCGGTGCCGCTGCTGCTATGGCCTTCGCCCTGATGGTTATGCGAACGGGGCTGCCTATTCGCCTGCGCGTACTCATTCCGGCCGCAGACAACTCTGTGGCAGGCAACGCATTCCGTCCTGGCGACGTGCTCCCTAGTCGCAACGGCATGACAGTTGAGATAGGCAATACCGACGCGGAGGGACGCTTGGTATTGGCCGATGCCATGAGCCTCGCCGATGAGGAAGCGCCAGACTATCTGATCACGTTTGCGACCCTGACCGGCGCGGCACGTGTCGCCTTGGGTCCAGACCTGCCGCCCTTCTACGCGACGGATGAGGTATTCGCGGAAGGCATGCTCAAGGCGGCGTCAGCGGTCGGCGATCCCGTGTGGCGCATGCCTTTCTGGGCTCCCTACGATAAGTTGCTCAAGAGCAGCATTGCCGACGTCAATCACATCTCCGAGGGGCCATTCGCAGGCTCTGTAACGGCGGCGCTGTTCCTCAAGCGCTTTGTTGAACACGCAAAGCGTTATGCCCATCTCGACATATATGGGTGGGTTCCGCGTGAGCAGCCGGGCCGGCCTCGCGGCGGCGAGCCTCATGGCGCGCGTGCGCTCTATGAGTACCTTCGTGGAGAATTCAACGCGTGACGAAGCTCGATCCACGCCGGCATCCCTTCCGCGACGATCTCGCCGGAGCGGCCTTGCGTGGGTTAATCGATGCCAAGCGTTTCACAGAAGGGGATCGCCGCCGGGTTTCCGCCTCTTCACTGCCGCTGCGCCGCGCGCCGCGTGACGAGGCGAATCTCGATACCGAGGTCCTGCACGGGGAAACGCTTGTGGTTTTCGACGAGGCCGACGGCTGGGCTTGGGTGCAACTCGATCACGATGGCTACGTGGGTTATGTGCCAGTGGAGGGGCTGGGCGACCCGGGCAAGCCGGCCACGCACCGAATTGCCGTTCTGCGGACCTACGTGTTTCCCGAGCCGGATGCCAAGGTGCCGCCGATCCGTATGCTCAGTCTGAATGCCCGCGTGACTGTGTTGGACAGTGATGGGCGTTATGCTCGGCTCGACGGCGGAGGTTTCATCTATACCAGCCATCTTGCGGTCATCGGGGCGCATGACCCGGATTACGTGAAGATCGCAGAACGTTTCTTAGGCGCCCCCTATCTTTGGGGTGGGCGCACCAGCGTCGGCCTAGACTGCTCTGGCCTGGTTCAGCTCGCTGCTGCCGCAGCAGGCCATACGTTGCCGCGCGATGCAGACATGCAAGAGGCCGAGGCCGGCGAGCCGCTCGACATCATGGCTGGCGCAGGCCTCAAGCGTGGAGACCTAGTCTTCTGGGAGGGTCACGTAGGCATTATGACGAGTACTGAGGACTTTCTGCACGCAAATGCCTTTCACATGGCGGTCGAGCTCGAGCCCTTCGCGCAGGCGCGCCAACGCATTCAGGAAGCCGGTTTCCGTGTCACAAGTGCGCGGCGACTAGCGCCAAGCCGCTAGCTAACGAATCTAGGTGGAAACAGCGTCGGCGGGCGTCGTCTCAAGTTCAAAAGCGGCCGCGAGTAACGCCTTGGTATAGTCCGTCCTCGGGTTTGCGAAGACCTCTTGCGATGGGCCTTGCTCCACAACTTTGCCATGACGAAGAACAAGAATTGAGTTCGCCAGTGCACGGACGACTTTGAGGTCGTGGCTGATAAAAAGATAGGCCAGCTTGTGGCGCTTCTGAAGGTCGCGCAGCAGATCAACAATTTGAGCTTGCACCGACACGTCCAACGCCGACGTCGGCTCATCTAGGATCAGGAACTTCGGCTCCAAAACGAGCGCACGCGCAATTGCGATGCGCTGACGTTGACCGCCGGAGAACTCGTGCGGATAGCGGTCTCGTACATTCGGGTCGAGGCCGACTTCATCTAGCGCGCGCGAGACTCGAGCAATGCGATCTTCGCTTGATATGTCCGGGTTTTGAATCAGCAATCCTTCTTCGATGATCTGTCCGATCGACATGCGCGGACTCAGAGATCCGTACGGGTCCTGAAAGACGATTTGCAGGTCCTTGCGCAAAGGCCGCATTTGTTTCGAGTTGTAGCCATCAATGCGCTCGCCCAGATAAACGATCGGCCCCTCGCTTGAGATCAAGCGTAGAATTGCTTGGCCCAGGGTCGTCTTGCCAGACCCCGACTCACCGACGACACCAAGCGTCTGTCCCTCTTTGACATCGACATCGACCCCGTCCACGGCTTTTACGTGCCCAACGGTCTTGCGCAGAAAGCCGCGCTTGATCGGGAACCACACTTTCAGATCGTCCGTCTTGAGTATGGTTTTGGCAGTAACATCGGCGGGTGGCGGCGAGCCTTTTGGCTCGGAACCAATTAGATGCTTCGTGTAGTCGTTCCTTGGGTTTTCGAAAATTTCCGTCGTCTTGCCTCGTTCGACAATCGAGCCTTGATGCATGACGCAAACACGATCCGCCATCTTTCGGACAATCCCGAGGTCGTGGGTGATGAGCAGCATGGCCATGTTGAATTCGGCCTTGAGCTGCAACAACAGTTCGAGGATCTGCGCCTGGATCGTAACATCGAGCGCCGTTGTCGGTTCGTCCGCGATTAGCAGATCTGGCTCGTTCGCAAGCGCCATAGCGATCATCACACGTTGACGCTGGCCGCCAGAGAGCTGATGCGGATACGAGCCGAGCCGTTCCTCAGCATTCTGAATGCCGACCTTGGTGAGAAGATCGATCACCCGAGCACGCGCTTTCTCGCCCGTAATCCCTTTGTGGATGCTCAGAACCTCTGCGATTTGCCGCTCGATCGTATGAAGCGGATTGAGTGAGGTCATCGGTTCCTGAAAAATCATGGAGATCTGGTTGCCGCGCACATGCCGAAGCCCGTCGGGCGGCAGACCCAAGAGGTTCTCGCCCTTGAAATAGATCGCGCCACCAGGATGCGAGGCTGCCGGGTAGGGGAGCAGTTGGAGAATCGACAAGGCCGAAACAGTCTTACCAGACCCAGACTCGCCAACCAAAGCCAGTGTCTCCCCATGGTCGATCTCGAATGAGATGTCCTTGACGGCGGTTGTCACTTTGTCGCCCGCGTTGAAATCGACGCACAATCTTTCAACGGAGAGAAGGGTGGGCCTGTCGTTCATGAAGTCGCTCGGTTGTTTGGGAAGATCTCGTCGGCGCAACGGCGATATTCGACCTCGACCGTGATGTGATCGAGACCAAACTTCCGGTTCAATCTCGTCTTGATGCCGCGAACGACCTCTTCGATGTCCGTTGCGTCTTTGACGACGGCATGAAGCGTTGCCACTTTGCGGGCCTGGGTGAGCGACCAGACATGGACATGGTGGATGTCATCCACGCCCTCGATATTGCCGATGAGGTCTGGCGCAATGCTCCGCGTGTCCAATTCGCTTGGTGCGCTCTCCAAGAGGATATGCGCGGACTCGGTTACGACAAACCATGCGCTGCGCAAAATGATCAGGGCAACAAGAACGGAGAGTAGCGGGTCAATCGGCGTCCATCCGGTGATCATGATCACAGCGCCAGCAACCAAGGCTGCGACGGAACCCAGCATATCGCCGATGACATGGAGTACAGCGCCCCGAACGTTAAGGTTGTCGCGATCCGCTCCTCGGAGAAGCAGAAACGACACGACATTCACGAGCAGCCCGGCGATGCCGATGACGACCATGATGCCGCCGATGACATGGGCGTCGCCCGACAGCAGGCGATGAATGGCCTCGTAGACGATCCACGCGGCAATCACGAAAAGCGCTAGACCGTTGGCGAAGGCGACCAGAACCTGGAAACGATCGAATCCGTAGGTACGCTTCCAGTCTGCGGGATGCCGCATCAAGCGGAAGGCGAACCATGCGAGCCCCAGCGCCGCAAAGTCTGTCAGCATGTGGCCAGCGTCGGCGATCAGCGCGAGCGAATTGGCGATGATCCCACCGACGAACTCGACAAGCATAAACCCGCCCGTAATCAGTGCGGCGAGCCCCATCCTGGTCTCGTTCTCGTTGGCGGCAAGGGCCTGATCGTTCGAGCCGTGCATTTGTCCTGCCTCAGGTCAGCGTCTTGCGCGGATCGAGAGCATCGCGTACCGCCTCGCCGACGAAAATCAAAAGACTCAGCATGATGGCGATGACAAAGAAAGCCGTCAGCCCTAGCCAGGGGGCCTGCAGGTTGTCCTTGCCTTGCGCCAAGAGTTCGCCGAGCGACGGCGACCCCGGCGGCAATCCAAATCCAAGAAAGTCCAGGGACGTCAGCGTTGTTATGGAGCCGTTCAAAATGAATGGCATGAAGGTCAGTGTCGCAACCATCGCGTTCGGCAGCAGATGCTTGAAGATGATCTTCGCATTAGGCAGACCCAGCGCCCGCGCCGCAGTCACATACTCGAAATTTCGTGCTCGGAGGAACTCCGCCCTCACGACGCCCACAAGGGCGACCCAAGAGAAGGCGAGCAAGATGCCGAGCAGGATCCAGAAGTTCGGTTCGATGACAGCCGCAACGATAATGAGCAAGTAAAGCTGCGGCACGCTGGTCCAAATCTCAATAAAGCGCTGGAACAACAGGTCGGTCCAGCCGCCGAAATAGCCTTGAATAGCGCCGGCGGCGACACCGATGATCGTCGAGAAGATTGTCAGTACCAATCCGAACAGGACCGAGATCCGAAAGCCGTAAATGATCCGCGCGATGACATCGCGTCCTTGGTCATCCGTTCCCAGCCAATTCCATTCAAGGTTGGCATCGCATGGGTGGAAACCCTTCTCGACCGCAAGCTCGCAGTCCTTATCGGAAAGAAGCCATGTTGGCTTCACCGGAAAGGCCATGGGCGGGTTCTTGTTTTGGGTGTTGTAGGAGAACCGGATTGGCGGCCACAGCATCCACCCGCCTTTTTCAGTGATCAGCTCCTGCACGACAGGATCGCGATAGTCTGCCTCCGTCTCGAAGATCCCCCCGAAATCGGTTTCCGGATAAGCCTGAAAGACGGGCCAATAGTACCGGCCCTCATACTCGATAAGAATGGGCTTATCGTTGGCGATGAACTCGGCGAAGAGGCTGATCACAAAGAGGATCAGGAAAATCCACAAAGACCAGTAGCCGCGCCGATTAGCCTTGAAGGTCTGCCAGCGCCGTTTGTTGAGAGCCGAAACCCAAGGACGCGGCCGGGGGATGCCCTTCGCCGCGATCTCTTCGGTGACGCTCACGTCGGTCGGCGCGTCCATCAGACCTCCCGCGTCTCAAAGTCGATGCGCGGATCGACCCAGGTGTAGGTGAGGTCAGACAGAAGGTTAATCAGCAGGCCGAGTAGCGAGAAGATGTACACAGTCGCGAACACGACAGGGTAATCGCGGTTTACGATGGACTCGAAGCCAAGCAGCCCCAGCCCATCGAGCGTGAAAATGGTCTCGATCAGAAGCGAACCGGCGAAGAACGCACCGATAAAGGCACCCGGGAACCCGGCAATCACAATCAGCATGGCGTTCCGGAAAACATGACCGTACAGCACCTGCCGTTCGGTCAGGCCCTTGGCGCGTGCCGTGATGACATACTGTTTACGGATCTCTTCGAGAAAGGAGTTTTTCGTCAGGAACGTTGTTGTCGCGAAGGCCGACAGCGCCATGGCCGTCAGTGGAAGAACCAGGTGCCAGAAATAGTCGGCGATCTTTGCGTACCAAGGGAGCGACCAGAAATCCTCAGAGACGAGGCCCCGGAGCGGAAAGATCTGCAAGAAGGACCCGCCCGCGAACAGCACAATGAGGAACACGGCCACGAGGAATCCTGGGATGGCGTAGCCGATAACGATGACGCTCGAGGTCCAAATATCGAAGCGGGTGCCGTCGCTGACGGCCTTCCGAATGCCGAGAGGGATGGATATCGCGTAGGAAATCAGCGTCATCCATAACCCGAGAGAAATCGAAACCGGCATACGCTCCGCGATCAATTCCAACACGCTTGTGTCGCGGAAATAGCTTTCGCCAAAGTCGAAGCGCAGATAATTCCAGATCATCTGCCCGAAGCGCTCATGAGCCGGTTTGTCGAAGCCGAACTGCTTCTCAAGGCTGGCTATGAATTCAGGGTCCAGCCCCTGCGCACCGCGGTACTTCGATGACGTGCCCGCGACGTCGCCGCCAGCCATACCCTCCTGTCCACCACCGGCGAAGTCGCTGCCGCCGCCACTGAAATTCGCCGTTGCGCCAGGGTCTGTACCCGTCAGCTGTGCGATGAGCCGCTCGACGGGCCCGCCCGGCGCAAATTGCACGATGACGAAGGTCACCAGCATGATGCCGAGCATCGTTGGAATGATCAGCAAGAGTCGGCGAAGGATATAGGCGGCCAATTGAGCTGGGCTTCCTGTCGCTGCGATACGGGTCGAAAATGACTGCCGCCGCGGCGCCCTTCAGGGCTCGCGAACAGCATCCGAAGCCCTTGCTTACTGGATTCTAGGGACGAGTGGAACCCGACAGAGCCTCTGAATCATTGCAAGTTGGTAAGGCTCTCCGCTGCAGCGCTAAGGACGAGACGGCCAAAGCTCTTAGGCGCCGCACCTGCGGCAGTTCTTGGAATCCCGAACGCTTCGAAGGGATTGACCGAGGTCCTCTAATTCTGCGCGTCCTCGGACCACCACGTATCAAGGATGCCCCGATCGAATTTGGGCTTCGTCTCGGGCCTGCCGAACTTGTCCCAATAGGCAATCGTGTGAGAGGGCTTGTACCAATGTGGGACCCAGTAGTGGCCAGCGCGTAGGACCCTGTCGAGTGCCCGCGCGGCCGAGTTCATCTCCTCGCGACTTGGGGCGCCGATGATCTTCTCTATCAGTGCGTCGACCGCTGGGTCCTTTATGCCCGCGAGGTTTAGCGACCCGCCCATGTCCGCGGCGCGCGAACCGAAATAGCTTCGCAACTCCACGCCTGGTGTAATCCGCATGGCAAAGCGGCTTGTCGTTATGTCAAAGTCGAAGTCTTTCAGGCGTTGTTGAAACTGCGCGGGGTCAACCCGGCGGATACGCGCATCGATCCCAAGCAGGGACAAATTCTTGACGTAAGGGGCGATGATGCGTTCGAAGGTCGGCGCGAATGTGAGGAACTCGACGGTAAGCTGATCTCCCGCCTCGTTGACACGCTTTCTATCTTTGATGCGCCAACCGGCCTCATCAAGCAATTTACTGGCCCGCTGTAGCGACGCCCTGTCGCGCCCAGAGCCATCACTCTTCGGCGGCACGGGAACCGGCCCAAGAACGTCCGGATCCACGTCCACACCAAGATTCTCAATCAGTACGCGTTCCGCCTCAGAAGGCTCTCCTTCGGCCTTCATGGGTGAGTTCTCAAAATAACTCTGCGTGCGGTCGTAGAGATTGTAAAACATGTTGCGGTTGGTCCATTCGAAGTCGAATGCCAAGCCAAGCGCTTCACGGACGCGCTTATCTTTGAACTTGTCACGACGGGTATTGAGGAAAAAACCTTGCGTACCTGACGGCGTCATGTCGGGCAACGTGTCTTTCTTCACGCGTCCGTCCCGGACAGCTGGGAAGTCGTATTCCGTTGCCCAGACCTTGGAGGTGAATTCCTCACGAAGGT
This sequence comes from Methyloceanibacter sp., assembly GCA_029287395.1. Taxonomy (GTDB): domain Bacteria; phylum Pseudomonadota; class Alphaproteobacteria; order Rhizobiales; family Methyloligellaceae; genus Methyloceanibacter. The sequence continues at coordinate 10,759 of JARFRF010000130.1, forward strand.
CGTAAGTGCCAGCCTTAAATGCTTCCATGCCGGCTGTGCGATCGCGAAAATACTCGAAGCGGATCTTATCGAAGTTCCAACGTCCCTTGTTAACGGGCAGGTCCCTCGCCCAATAGTCGAGGTTCCGCTTGTAAGTGATGTTCCGGCCTTGCTTGAGGTCATCGACAAGATAGGGACCGGACCCAAGCGGTGGCTCAAGAGTCGTTTCGTCGAATTTCCTGTCGGTGTAATAGGCCTTCGAGAAGATCGGCAGTCCCGAGACGGTTAGCGGTAGGTCGCGGACAAGGTCACCTTTGAACGTATAGCGCACTGTCGTCGGGTCGAGTGCTTCAGCCTTTTCGACATCGCGCAACGTCTGGGAAAACAGCGGGTGACCCTTTTCCTTCAGGACGTCGAAAGAAAAGGCGACATCTTCGGCCGTCACTTGGGTGCCGTCGGAAAAACGGGCTTCAGGCCGAAGATAAAATGTGACCGTCTTACCGTCCTCCGCAACAGTGGCGCTCTCCGCAACGAGCCCGTAGACAGCATCTGGCTCGTCCATCGCCCGCACCATGAGGCTGTCGAATAGGAGTTCGAGGCCTTGAGCGGCATCGCCTTTAAGGATGTAGTTGTTGAGACTGTTGAAGGTCGTTACCCCGCCCCAACCGACAAGAGACAGGTCACCGCCTTTAGGGGCTTCAGGGTGGGCATAGGCGAAGGCTGTGAAATCCTCTGGTAGGGCGACGTCTCCGAAGGCGGAGAGCCCATGGCTCCGCTCAGATGCTGCCAAGGGCGAGGATGCGTGTGCGACACACAAAACGCTGACGGCAAGGACAAACGCGACACGTGTGAGGTTCATTGATCGGGTCTCGAACTTGTCAGCTCGCGTCGGCTTGTTTTGGCAGCGACTTGTCCTTGGCTGCATCGTACCACCACACCTGCAAGAAACCTGGCGTCAAGCCCGGAAGCCTCTCTGGCTGGTCGTAGCGGTTCCAAAACGCGATGCGCGAGTGCGGCGAAAACCACTGCGGTACGACAAACTTGTTCCAGAGAAGGACCCGATCGAGAGCGCGAGTCGCGGCAACAAGTTCCTTACGATCCTTTGCGAAGATCACGCGATCAATCAACTTGTCGATAGCCTCGTCCTTGATGCCGATAAGGTTCGTGCTTCCCTCACGATCTGCTGCCTCGCTACCCCAGAAATCACGCTGCTCGTTGCCGGGTGACTGAGACTGCGCGAAGTTTCCAACAATGATGTCGTAGTCGAACTTATTTAGACGTCTTGTGTACTGCGCGGAGTCCACCAGGCGGATGGTGCTCTTTATGCCCAGCCGGTCGAGGTTGCGAATATAGGGCTGGACGATGCGTTCGAAGAGCGGTGACACGAGCAGAAACTCGATCGTCATTGTTTGACCGGTCTCCGCATTCGTCAATGCGCCGTCTTTCACTTGCCAGCCGGCTTCGCGAAGGACTTTGACGGCCTCACGCAGATTGTTGCGCATCTCCATCTGATCTTTGTTCGTCGGGTTCGTGTAGACAGTCGTAAAGACTTCCTCGGGAACCTCGCCACGCACCGTCTCGAGTATTTCGAGTTCGCGTCCTGCTGGAAGTGCCGCTGGTGCTGCCAGTTCAGTGTTCTGGAAGTAACTGCCAACGCGCTCGTATTGGCCGTAGAAAAGGTTCTTGTTAGCCCATTCGAAATCGAAGGCCAGATTCAGCGCCTGGCGAACGCGCCGGTCTTGAAACTGCGGGCGCCGGAGGTTGAGAACAAAGGCCTGCATCGGCATGCCGCGATTCAACGTGATTTCTTCGCGCTTTACTTCGCCGTCCTTTACAGCCGGGAAGTCATAAGCCATGGCCCAGTTCTTGGAGCTGGTCTCCGTCCAGTAGTCCAAATTCCCTGCCTTGAAGCTCTCAAAGGCGACTGTCATATCGCGATACGTATCGAACCGGATCTCGTCGAAGTTCCACTTACCAACATTCACGGGTAGGTCTTTACCCCAATAATCGTCGACCCTTTCGAAACTGATGGAGCGGCCGGGCTGCACAGTCTTGACGCGGTAGGCGCCGGAACCGAGCGGCGGCTCCATTGTCGTCTTCAGGGGATCGCGCGCGTCGCCATTGGCGTCAGTCCCCGTCCAAAAGTGTTTCGGTAAAATGATGAGTTGCCCCATGATCATCGGGAGCTCACGATTGCCTTTCGTGTCGAAGTAAAACGTCACTTCGTTGTCGCCGGTCTTCTCGCAATGCGTGACGTTTTTGTAGTAGAGCCCCATCCGCGGATTTGCGGCCTTGTTCACCTCAAGGCTGTAAATGACGTCCTCGGGTGTGATCGGCTTACCGTCATGCCAACGCGCTTCGTCGCGCAGTTTGAAGGTCACCGACGAGTAGTCTTCCGGATACGAAACCCACTCAGCGATCAGTCCATAGGCTGTTGAAGGCTCATCAATGCTATCGGACATGAGGCTTTCGTTGACGAGGCCGATGCCCGGCGCGCGTTCGCCGCGATAAAGCACCGGGTTGAGACTGTCGAAACTGCCAATCGACGGAAGGCGTACAAGCCCGCCCTTTGGGGCATTCGGATTGACGAAACTGAAATGTGCGAAGTCCGCCGGATAACGCGGCTCTCCCACGAGAGACAAGGCGTGATGCTTATTCTGGCCAGATGACCCGATAATATCAGTCTTTCCGTCTTCAGCTAGCGCAGCGCCCCCTTGGGTCGTGGCGGGGCCAATCAAAAGCGCCATGAGCGCCGTAGCAAATGCTAGTCGTGAAAATGCCATGACAAAATGTGCACCATTTCGCGTTATCGGGATTATCTCGGCGAGTCTGATCCGAGCGCGCCACGGATCGGTGAAGCGTCTCAAATCTATACTGGGGCTGCAAAAAATCTCAGCCAGCAAAAAAGTTAGCATGAGCGTCTGCCGCGCCAAATGAATTATCGGTCATGTCTAGCGGGCCGATAAGCGAGTGGGGTGTGCGTCAAACGACTGAATTAGGCTCAATTGGAGCCAAAAAGGGCCCCTGAAGAGGGGCCCTGGATCCAAACACTTTGGTGTGAAGGGGCGTCTACTCGACTCCGTCCGGTTTGCCGTCTGGGTAGACGGGCTGTGGCCAGGAAGACTGGCCATCGCTGCTACCGGCCGCACTCGGCTCATCGGCCCGCGTGGTCGTGGATGCCGGGTCGGCCGGAACGACTGGCTGCGGCTGGTTCGGAGAAGGCGGTTCGCCTTTGTGCGGTAGCGAGGGCGCATCCTCCGCCACAGTCGGCGGATTGACGATCGGCGCTTCGCCGGACGCCTCTCCGTTGGTAGCGGAAGGCGGCTCTGTAGCGGCCGCAGCTGGTTCTTCAGCAGCAGGCTCCTCGGCAGCAGACTCCCCGGCAGGGGCAGCGTCCTCGGCAGCCTCTGCGGGGTCATCCGCGTTCTCGGAAGCGGCCTCGCCCTCGGCAGGCGCCGCTGCGGCGTCAGCTGCGGGAAGGGGCGGCGGGTTTTCGGTCTCGCTGCGCAAGTAAGCGATGACATCGGCGCGCTTCTTCGCGTCGGCAATGCCCGGATACGCCATCGTTGTGCCGGCTGCGAACGCTTGCGGATTCTCGAGCCAAACGTCTAGCCGCTCATAGGTCCAGGCGCCGCCTTTGTCCTTGAGCGCTTGCGAGTAGCTAAATCCGTCTTTCTTTGCGAGTTCCGCCCCGACGATGTTGTGCAGATTCGGACCGACCATGTTGGCGCCACCAGCCTCGAAGGAATGACAGACCTTGCAGAGTGCCGCTTCTTTCTCGCCTAAGGCCGGGTCGGCCTCGGCAAGAAGAGACAAGACTTCAGGGGCCGCCTCGTCGGGGCTTTCCTCTGCCGCGCTTGCGTCCGCAGCCTCTTCGGCAGCCGGCTCTTCAGGAGGCTCAGGGATTGGTAGTGGATCGTCGCTGTTCTGGTTTAGGTATGCGATCAAATCAGCGCGGTCCTGCACATCGGGGATGCCGGCATAGGCCATGGTCGTCCCCGCGGCGTAACCTTGCGGATTTTCGAGCCAGAGGTTCATGTCCTCGAAGGTCCACTCGCCGCCTTTGTCCTTCAGAGCCGCGCTATATGTGTACCCCTCATGGGCGCCGATCTTCTTTCCGACGATTCCGTATAGTCCCGGTCCGATCATGTTCGGGCCGCCCTTTTCGAAGCTGTGACAGGCCTTGCACAGCCCAACACCCTGCTCGCCTTTTGCCGGGTCAGCCTTGTTGAGGGCTAGAATGAAGGCTGCGCCCTTATCCTCTTCCTTCTTCTCTCCACCGCCTTGAACAAGGTCGTCTCCGGCGCCAGCCACCACGTAACCCGGCGTCTCGGGCAGCTCCTCCTGAAACACGATGTCAATGAGTGTTCGTGTGCCAAAGAACAGCAGCAGCGCCAGCAGCACCGACATAGCGACTTTATTGTAGAAGTAGTATTTCATCAGCGACGACCCCCCGGCAGGCAACAATAAAGGCTACTTCTGAGTAGCTCTTACGGAGGCCGACACTATAAGGGGCAGCCCGTTGTTGCAACTGAGAGAATAAGCGCAGGTCACTGAATCATTCTGAAACGCGTATCAATGTTAACAGACTGAAAAATATGGTAAAATCGATTGTTGTTATTCCCGCGCGACTTGCGGCAACCCGCCTTCCGGACAAGCCATTAGCAGATATCGGCGGCGAGGCCATGATCGTTCATGTGTGGCGACGGGCGATTGAGGCGGGCTGCGGGCCCGTCTTGGTGGCAACAGACTCGCAGGCGATCGAGGATGCCATTGCGACTGCCGGCGGCGAAGCCATCCTCACGCGTCCCGACCATGTGAGCGGTTCGGACCGAATCTTTGAAGCGCTCCAGGCCGTCGATGAAGAGCGGCAGTACGACGTGGTAGTTAATTTGCAAGGGGATTTGCCTACGCTCTCGCCCGCCCTGATCCGGAAATGCGTCGAAGCCCTTGAGCTTGGCGAGGCGGATATCGGAACGATCGCCGCGGAGATCGTGCGTGACGAGGAGCGGACAAATCCAAATGTCGTGAAGGTCGTTGGATCTCCGCTGTCGCGGGGTGGGATCCTCAATGCGCTGTATTTCACACGGGCAACCGCGCCGTATGGCGCCGGGCCACTCTATCATCACATCGGGCTCTACGCCTATCGCCGCGCCGCACTAGAACGGTTTGTGGGGTTAAGGCCGTCACCCCTCGAAATGCGCGAGAAACTTGAACAACTGCGCGCGCTCGAAGACGGTATGCGTATCCATGTCGGTCTCGTTGACACGGTTCCGATCGGTGTCGATACTGCCGCCGACCTCGCGAGGGCGCGAGAAATTCTTGAAACCGCATAGGAATTTCTGACCCTCGGCAGCACGACCCGCAAAGAACTCTCAGAACGCAATGGCCAAGAAGCGCGCAAATCGGATCGCCTTCCAGGGAGAGCCAGGAGCCAATTCTCACCTGGCGGCGAATGACGCTTATCCAGAGATGGAGGCTGTTCCGTGCGCGACATTTGAAGATGCGTTGGCGGCGGTCAAATCCGGCTCAGCGAAGCTGGCGATGATCCCGATCGAGAACTCGGTGGCAGGACGTGTCGCCGATATTCATCATCTCTTGCCCGACTCGGGGCTTTACATCATCGGCGAGCACTTCGAACGGATTCGGCATCAATTGCTGACTTTGCCCGGCGTCAACCTGTCGGACCTCAAGTCCGTCCACAGTCACATCATGGCGTTGGGACAATGCCGAAAAGTCATCGCCGATATGAAGCTGACGCCCGTGACCGAAGCCGATACCGCTGGTGCGGCTCGACATGTGAGTGAGTCCGCCGATCCTACGCAGGCTGCAATAGCTTCGAAGCTTGCCGCTAAAATTTATGGGTTGAAAGTCGCCAAGCGCGACATTGAGGATGCCGCCCACAACACGACGCGGTTTGTGGTTCTCTCCTCGAAGCCTGTAAAGACAAAGGCCAAGGACGGCCCCGTGTTAACAACCTTCGTGTTTCGCGTCCGCAACGTGCCTGCGGCGCTCTACAAAGCGCTCGGCGGTTTCGCCACGAATGGCGTGAACATGACCAAGCTTGAATCCTACCAGCTCGAAGGGTCTTTCAACGCTACGATGTTCTATGCGGATATCGAGGGGCACCCCGACACGCGCGCGGTGCAACTCGCAATGGAAGAACTCGGCTTCTATACAAGCGAAATCACAGTGCTCGGGACGTATCCGGCGAGCAAGTTTCGGCAGACGCTAGGGGCCTAGGGTAAGTCCCGCGGCGCCGGTGGGTTGCTCATGTCGAATTGCCGACTGGCTTGGTACTGAGCCCGCTTGCCACAAGGCTCGGCTTCCACGATATTAGGGGTAGGGAGGTTGGCGGCAGGCGCGTGCCTCGCCAACCGGGTCAGGTCCGGAAGGAAGCAGCCCTAACGAGCGTTTCGCGGGTTGATTGTTCAGCCTCCCACCATTCCCATGTGCCATTCTCCATTCGTCGAGTACAATGCACCGGGCGGTCGACTTGGTCCCCACGGTCCACATGCCCGCTTTGACTGAAGCCTCGGCGCAAGCGCTATTCTCTCGATGTCCAAAGACCAGGCTCTAGACACGACACAGAATGCGACAGGCAGTCACGCTGCCTTGGCGCGGAAATACCGGCCGAAGGTCTTTGCCGAACTCATTGGCCAAGACCCAATGGTTCGCACCTTGCGGAATGCCTTCGCGTCGGGCCGCATAGCTCAGGCTTACATGCTGACGGGCGTTCGGGGTGTCGGTAAGACGACCACGGCGCGATTGGTGGCGCGCGCCCTCAACTATGAGGGTCCCGATGGCGAGGGGGCCACGATCGATATCGAACGGGAAGGCGCCCATTGTCAGGCAATATTGGAAGGACGGCATCTCGATGTGATCGAAATGGATGCCGCCTCGCATACCGGTATCGACGACATCCGGGATTTGATCGATAGCGCCCACTACAAGCCGAACTCTGCCCGCTACAAAGTCTACATCGTTGACGAGGTTCACATGCTATCGAAACAGGCTTTCAACGGCCTGTTGAAGACGCTCGAAGAGCCGCCAGAGCATGTGAAGTTTATCTTCGCGACGACCGAAATTCGTAAAGTACCCGTGACTGTGTTGTCGCGATGTCAGCGATTCGATTTGCGGCGGATTGAGGCTGAAACCCTGGTGTCGCATCTCGCGCGCATCGCCAAAGAGGAAGGTGCCGAGGCCGACGATGCTGCGCTTTCGCTCATCGCGCGGGCGGGCGAGGGTTCGGTGCGCGATGCTCTCTCCATCCTCGATCGCGCTATTGCATTCGGCTCAGGCTGCATTGAGCCGGGGACTGTGCGCGATTTGCTGGGCCTCGCAGACCGAGGACGCATTTTCGATTTGCTCGAAACGGTGCTTAAGGGTGATACGGGCGGCGCCTTGAAGGCTCTGGACCAACTCAATCGCGACGGCGCCGAGCCAGGCCAAGTAATTACGGACCTGGCGGACGCCGTCCATGCAGTGACAGTTGCAAAGGCCGCAGGGCCAGAAGGGATCGATCCAGCTGCCGGCGAAGAGGAACGCCGCCGGATTGAGGACCTCGCCAAGCGACTCTCCATGCCCGTGCTTGCACGCGCCTGGCAGATGCTGCTGAAAGGCCATGACGAAGTGCGCAATAGTCCGCGTCCGCTTGCGGCCGCCGACATGGTGTTGGTGAGGCTTTCCTACGTGGTTGACCTGCCACCACCGAGCGATGTAGCGCGCCAGCCCGCTCCCACAGCACGAGATACGAAGCCTCCGAAACCGGGCGATAAGTCGTCCGCTGGGACAGAGGTTACCGCTAACGCGCCGGTCGATGCGCCGACGGTCGCCAAGTCGGAAAACACTGCGCCGTCTGATGTCGAGGAAGCGCCACAGACTAAACCGCTTCCCGAAGCACCCATGCCGCAGAGTTTGGCGGACGTAGTCGATCTTGCTGAGGCCCAACGCGACCTGAAGCTGAAGAACGCTCTCTTGGAACAGGTGCGTCTTGTACACTTCAAGCCGGGGGATATTTCTCTCAACCCGCTGCCGCTCGCGGCGCCGGATCTTTTGCAAGAGTTGATGCGAAAGCTCAAAGCTTGGACCGGCCGCGTTTGGATCGTCTCTACAAGCGAACAAGAGGGCGAAGAGCCTCTGGGCGCGCAGCGCCGCGCAGCCGCGGCACAAGAAGTCGAAGCACTTCAGTCGCACCCGGCAGTTCAAGAAGTGCTGCGGCACTTCCCGGGAGCAAAGATCAAGACCGTTCGCGAGGCTTCGCAAGAGCTGGAGGATGCTAAAGAGGCTCCGGATGATGACACCGACGACGATGTCATCGCGAGCGGCGAGACAAATTAGGGCGGACAACGTCTAGATCAAAACGACCACGTAACGCGACGAGATGGGACCGCGATGAAGAACTTCACGCAGATGATGAAGCAGGCACAGGAACTGCAGGGCCGCATGCAGGATATGCAAGCGGAGATGGAGGCCATGACCTGCGAAGGCCGAGCAGGCGCCGGTATGGTGACCGTGACGCTGAATGGCAAGGGCGAAATGACGGGCGTCGCGATCGACCCATCGATGTTGAAGGCGGAGGAGGCCGAGATCCTCGAAGACCTCATTCTTGCCGCGCATTCAGACGCGAAGCTGAAGGTCGAGGAGGCCATGAAGGAAAAGATGGCTTCCCTCACGGGCGGTCTGCCGATCCCTCCCGGATTCAAGCTCTTCTAGCGTCGCCGCACTGGGGAACCGGGCGTAAGCGGCCCAGCCGGGAATCCTGGCGGGCGTTCAAACCGCTCCGAACTATTCTCCGAACTAGATCAACGGCACGACTCAGCTAAGCTGACGACCTAAGCGGGCGTAGCGGACATCGTCACGCGGTTAATCGGTACGCGGGTTTTCCGCGATACCGAGGTTTTGAAAAGAAGGACGGTTCATGGCGCGCGCGGCGGCTGGTCCCGAAATCGAGCGGCTCATACAGCTTTTGGCGAGGTTGCCGGGTCTTGGGCCACGCTCGGCCAGACGGGCAGCGCTGCATCTTGTGAAGAAGAAGGAGCAACTGCTCGACCCGTTGGCAGCATCGCTCGCGGAGACCCGTGATAGTATTCTCACCTGCGAAATCTGCGGGAATATCGACACTCAGAGCCCGTGTGCGCTCTGCCAGGAGACGACGCGGGATGCATCGCTCATCTGCGTCGTAGAAGAGGTCGGTGATCTTTGGGCGCTGGAGCGGGCCGCCGTCGTGAACGGGCGCTATCATGTTCTGGGCGGAACGCTATCGCCGCTCGATGGGGTGGGACCTGACGAGCTCAATATTCCGAAGCTCGTAGAGCGGGCGGGGGCGGACGCTGTGACCGAAGTTCTGCTCGCCCTCAATGCGACCGTGGAGGGACAGGCCACCGCGCACTACCTCACCGACCAGCTGGCCGATTGCGGCGTCCGGGTCTCGCGTCTTGCGCAGGGCGTTCCCATTGGTGGTGAGCTCGACTATCTCGACGAAGGCACGCTGGCCGCAGCCGTGAAGGCCCGCAAGGCGATGGGTGGGTGAGGCTACTCGGCCTTTGTGGCTGCCGGTTTCTCGCCACCTTCAAGCTCGCGGACCAAGTCTTGAGCACCGGCTGAGATCTTTTCCCAGCACTCGGCGGGTAGGTTGGCTTTCTTCAAGATGTCTTCGTAGATACCGGCTTCGATATCGCCGCCGATCCAGATTCCGATGAGCATGCCAACGGTGGCGGCGGCAAACACGCCAACGATCCACAAGAGCCGACCGCCATCGCTCACAGGCGAGCCTCTTCCTCAGCGGCTGCCTCTTCCCCAAGGGCTTCCTCGTCGGGCGTTTCATCCTCCACGCCCCAGGGGGCTACGATGAACAGCATCAACATGCCCGGGATCGCAAGCAGCGTGCAGATGACGAAGAACTGCGTCCAGCCCACGTTCTCGACGATGAACCCCGTCGTCGCATTGGCAAAAGTTCGCGGGACGGCGATGAGACTTGAGAAGAGAGCGAACTGGGTCGCTGTAAAGGCTTTGCTGGTTTCGCGCGCCATGAAGGCAGTCAGGGCCACCGTGCCGAGGCCAACCGCGAGATACTCTCCGCTGACCACTATGAACAATCCGGTGAGTGTATGCCCTGCTTGGCTCAGCCAAATGAAAGGAATGATCGTTAGGAGCTGAACGAGCCCGAAGAGCCAAAGCGCCTTATTGATACTCAGCTTGAGCATGACCGCACCGCCGATTGTGGCGCCGGCGAGAACCGCCCAGAGACCGGCAAATTTGGCAACGCTGCCGATCTCCGTCTTGCTGTAGCCCATGTCGAGATAGAAGGGTGTAGCCAGTGCCGTCGCCATGTTGTCCCCCAGCTTGTAGAGGAACAGAAAGGCGAGGATCGCAAGCCCGGTTGCGATGCCATCACGGCTGAAGAATTCTACGAACGGATCGATCACCGCCTCGCGCAATGTATGCGGCGCCAGCTCGTCGTCGCTGACCTCCTTCACGAGCAGCGTCGTGATGATGCCGATCAGCATGAAGAGGGCCGTTATCCAGAAAACAGTCGACCAAGGCAGGTGGTCTGCCAGGATCAGAGCAAGCGAGCCCGGCACCAAGCCTGACAACCGGTAGGCGTTGATCCAAAAAGAGGTGCCGGTTCCGAGTTCGTCGTCGGCCAGGAGTTCGCGACGGTAGGCGTCAATCACGATGTCCTGGCTGGCACTGAACAGAGCGACCGCAAAAACGATCCAGACGATGGATTGTATCGATGTCGCCGGGTTGAAGTGGCCCAGTAGGCCAATCGATAGGAGAAGCAAAACCTGTGTCAGCAGAGCCCAGCCGCGCCGCCGGCCGAGGAAGGGCAGCTTGAAGCGGTCCATCACCGGCGACCACAGGAATTTCCAAGTGTAGGGCAGGCCGACCAGGGCGAACAAACCAATCGTCGCGAGGTCCACACCGTTGTCACGAAGCCACGCGGGCACCAGCGATACCAGCACAAACAGCGGCATGCCGGAGCTGAAGCCGAGGAAAATGCAAGCCAGCATCTTCCGTGTGAACAGAATCTCGGTCCAGCTCCGCCGGGTTTCCGAGACCTGCGATTTGTCGGGCGATCCCCCTGTGGCCGTCATGAGTCGTTCTTACCAGCCGCCCGACCATACGTCATGGCTTCCCAGCTCCCTGTCCCGGAAAAAGCGCTCACGCGGCCCGCTGTCCCGTTGGACTTTGCGAATTATCCCAATTTCTACTTGAGAATGATTTGCAACTGGCGCTATGCTGCAATGCAAAAAGATGGTTTTCTCAGCCAGGGTCACAATGCCAAGGAGGCCTCGTTGACAGAAAATTGGTTAATTCTGACCCGCGGACTGCTCGCGTCGATGGTTGTTGTCGTCTTGGCGGGGCTTGCGGGCTGCGGCGATCAAGAGTCGGCATCGGGATCGAAGAGCCCAGAACAGTCAGACGGCAAGTTTCGCGTCGTAACGACCTTCACGGTGATCCAGGATATTGCCCAGAATGTTGCTGGCGACGTGGCTATTGTCGACTCCATCACAAAACCTGGCGCCGAAATTCATGACTATCAGCCGACACCTGGCGATATCGTCAAAGCGCAGGATGCGGACCTTATTCTGTGGAACGGGTTCAACCTGGAGCGTTGGTTCGAGAAGTTCTTTCAGAACATCAAAGACGTGCCCGGCGTGGTCGTGAGTGAGGGCATCGAGCCGATGGGCATCACCGAAGGTCCGTATAACGGCAAGCCCAATCCTCATGCGTGGATGTCGCCGACCAGTGCGCTCCAATATGTCGAGAACATCCGCAAGGCGCTTGTGCAGCATGATCCCGAAAACGCGGATGTCTACAACGAGAACGCAGAGGTCTATGCGAACATAATCAAAGCGATGGATGCGCCGCTGCGGAAACGGCTCGCAGCGATCCCCGAGGACAAGCGTTGGCTTGTCACATCGGAAGGTGCCTTCTCATATCTCGCGAGGGACTACGACATGCGAGAGGCCTATCTTTGGCCCATCAACGCTGATCAACAGGGTACGCCTCAACAGGTTCGTGCCGTGATTGAGCTTGTGAAAGAAAACGGAATACCCGTCGTCTTCTCCGAAAGCACCGTCTCTGATCGGGCGGCGAAGCAGGTTGCGAAGGAAAGCGGCGCCTCTTACGGCGGCGTCTTGTACGTCGACTCGCTGAGCAAGGAAGGTGGTCCCGTTCCAACCTATTTGGACCTTTTGAGTGTGACGGTCGATACAGTCGCAAAGGGTTTTGAGAACGCGCAAGGGTCCTAAGAGATGCGAGCGGGCCAGCAAGACGACGGAGGTTGGAGAAGAGGCTGATGAACCGTCTTGATTTGCTGCCCCGAACAGACGCCCAAGCCGCCGCCCCGAGCATTTCGGTTGAAGATTTAAGCGTAACCTATCCGAACGGTTTCACAGCCGTTCGTGATGCCTCGTTTGAACTGGGGCCAGGAACAATCTGCGCGCTCGTGGGTGTCAACGGCAGCGGCAAATCGACGATATTCAAAGCGATCATGGGCTTTGTGACGCCCTCCGCCGGCGAGGTGCGGCTCTGTGGCCTGCCTGTAGACGAAGCGGTTTCCCAGAACATTGTCGCTTATGTTCCGCAAAGTGAGGACGTTGACTGGAACTTCCCGGTTCTCGTCGATGACGTCGTTATGATGGGCCGGTACGGCCATATGAACTTGTTCCGTATTCCATCCAAAGAAGATCGCAGAAAAGTGGATGAAGCTTTGGAACGCGTGAACATGACGGCCTATCGCACGCGCCAAATCGGTGAACTCTCAGGCGGACAGAAGAAGCGCGTCTTCCTCGCCCGTGCCCTGGCCCAAGAAGGACGCATCATCCTGCTCGACGAGCCGTTTACCGGCATCGATGTGACAACGGAGTCCGCAATCATCGATTTGTTGCGCGAGTTGCGCGATGCCGGTCATTCGATCCTAGTTTCGACGCACAATCTCGGCAGCGTTCCCGACTTCTGCGATCAAGTCGTGTTGTTGAATCGTACGGTATTGGCGGCGGGGCCGACCGCGGAGACCTTCACCCAAGAAAACCTCGAGCGCACATTCGGAGGTGTGCTGCGGAACTTCGAGTTGAGCGGACATGCGCTCCACAAAGACGACGACGCACGCAGCCTCAACGTCATCACGGACGACGAGCGGCCTCTGGTCTTCTATGGCGTGAAGAAGAGCAAAAAGAAGACGAACGCAGGCAAAGCCGATCGGGAACGTAGCGAATGAGTGAGCTCTTGTCAGAACTCCTTGTTCCGTTCGCGTACGACTACATGTGGAAAGCGATGTGGGTGAGCGCGCTCGTGGGTGCGGTGTGCGCATTCCTGTCCTGTTACCTGATGCTCAAAGGCTGGTCGTTGATGGGCGACGCGCTAAGCCATTCTATCGTGCCCGGCGTTGCTGGCGCCTACATCATCGGCGCGCCTTTTGCCGCCGGGGCTTTCTTCGCGGGCATCTTGGCGGCGCTCGGCATGGCGTTCGTGAAGCAGCACTCGCGGCTGCGTGAGGACGCAACGATTGGCCTTGTGTTCACGACGCTTTTTGCGCTCGGCGTGCTCATGGCTTCGCTGTATCCGACCTCGGTCTCAATCCAAACAATTGTGCTTGGGAACATTCTCGCGATCCCTGACGAGGATGCCATGCAGGTCGTCATCATCGCAGCCATCTCATTCGCTGTGCTGTTCTTCATTTGGAAAGACCTGATGATCACCTTCTTCGATGAGACCTATGCGCAAAGCATTGGTTTGAAAACGCGCACGCTGAAGGTGGTCTTCTTTACGCTCCTCAGCGCTTGTACGGTGGCAGCGCTGCAGACCGTGGGCGCATGTCTCGTTATCGCGCTGGTCGTTACGCCGGGTGCGACGGCTTACTTGCTCACAGATCGGTTCGACCGTCTTATCGCTATCGCCGTCGCGATCGGCACGGTAACAAGCTTTGTCGGCGCGTATCTGAGCTATTTCATCGACGGGGCGACGGGCGGCGTCATCGTGACGCTCCAGACTTTGCTGTTCTTGACTGCGTTCTACTTCGCGCCGAAACATGGGGTGATCGCGGCGCGACGCAAGGCACGGGCTGTCCAGGATGAAAACCTTCGGGAAGGCAACGCGATCCGTGAGCGACCTACCATACAGGAGAGTGCCTGATGGACCCGGTCGCGTTCCTCATAGAGCCCTTCGCTTACGACTTTATGCAGCGGGCGCTTGGCATGTCGCTACTCGTCGCGGCCGTTTGTGGCGTGCTGTCATGCTATCTCGTGCTCAAGGGCTGGTCTCTGATGGGCGATGCCATAGCCCATGCTGTGTTGCCAGGCATTGTTATCGCCTTTGTGCTCGGCATTCCGCTGGCGGTTGGTGCGTTCGTCGCTGGTCTCGCCTGTGCGCTAGCGACCGGGTATCTGAAGTACAACAGCAGGGTCAAAGAAGACACGGTGATGGGAATCGTGTTCTCAGGGATGTTCGGCTTGGGGCTTGTGCTTTTCACCAAGGTCGAAACGGATCAACATCTCAATCACATCCTGTTTGGCAATGTCCTCGGTGTTACCGTGGGCGATTTGATCGAAACGGCAATTATCGCCGGCGGCACCCTTCTGATCGTGTTCGCAAAGCGCCGCGACCTTTTACTTTTCTGCTTCGATCCAAACCATGCGCGAGCGATCGGTTTGCCGGTCAACCTTTTGCACTACGGACTGCTGATTCTGCTGTCCCTTACCATCGTCAGTTCGATTAAAGCGGTTGGCATCATCCTTGTAATTGCCATGCTGATCGCACCGGGCGCCACTGCTTATATTCTCACAGACCGGTTCGAGCGGATGCTTGCGATTGCCGTTGCGGTGGCGTGCGGGTCATCGGTGCTGGGAACGCTCATCAGCTTTCACATCGACGGCGCAACGGGGGCCTGCATTGTGCTTGTGCAAGCTTTCGTGTTCCTGATGGCTTTCCTGTTTGCACCCAAGCGCGGGCTCTGGCCGCTAGATAAGCTCTTCAGGCGCGAGGGCGCTGGCGGTGCCGAAAGCGCGCGCAGCGCGGACGCGCCTTAGCCCTGTTTCAACTATCTTCGGAGTCCTGGCGCCCTGCATTTTGTCTTGCTTGTCTATTCGCCGGCCAAGAGATCGGGCTGGCGGATGATCCGCGGCCTCTTGCCGACGCCTCGCTCGGTGCTTGCCTCGGTCACGTTCGGCGCGGACGCCGTTGCTGGTGAGATTGGCCGTCCATTGCTCGAGACTTGCGCGGTTCGGACCTCCTCGTCGAAGTCGAGCTGGTCGATCTTTTGCCCGCGCTTGGTGATCTTGTCTGCCGACGTAAGAATCTTATCGATGTCGGCATTGGCCTGACCGAAATGGCGTTGCAAATCGAGGACCCGATCCCGAAAGCGGCCCATATCCGACATGAGGGCGGCTACTTCGCGTTGGATGAGATGTGCCTGCTCGCGCATCTGCACATCCTTCAGGATTGCCTGCATGGTCTGCACCGCAAGCATCAGCATGTTGGGAGCGCAGATGACAATGCGCGCACGATGGGCCTTTTGCAGAACATCGGGGAAGTGTTCCGACAAATCTGCAGAGATCGATTCCGACGGGACGAATAGAATAGCGGTGTCCTGAGTCTCGCCGGCGATGAAGTATTTCTCTGCCATCGCCTTGATGTGTTCGCCCACGTCGGTGCGAATGCGCCGCGCGGCGTATTTCTTCTCTTCCTCGCTGCGGGCGGCACGAAATGCCTCGAAGCCTTCAAGCGGAAACTTGGCATCGATCACGAGGCCTGCAGGCATGTTCGGCATATGCAGGAGGCAGTCTGGCCGCTTGTTGTTCGAGAGCGTCGCCTGGAAAGTGTAGGCGCCCGCTGGCAACCCATCCTTGATGATGGCCTCCATGCGCATTTGGCCGAATGCGCCGCGGGCTTGTTTGTTGGCAAGGATCTCCTGAAGACTGACCATGTTGCTGGAGAGATCCGTCAGGTTTTTCTGGGCCGTATCGATGACCGCAAGACGTTCGTTAAGGCGCGAGATGGTCTCGTGCGTCTTGCGGGCACTCTCGTTGAGATCTGTTCCGACCTTATGAGTCATGCGGTCGAGGCGCTCGTTCACGGCCCTCGCGAGCTCGCCGTGCCGCGATACGCTGATTTCGGCCAGCGTCTGCAGCCGCACGCGCAGCTCGCCCAGTTGTTCGTCTTGGGCAACGGCGTCCTGCTTCCGGCGCATAAGATGAACGATCGTAACAATCGCCAATATCAGCAGCGCGAGCACAGCCAGGCCGGCAAGCACCAGGCCAACCAAAACAGGGTCGACCGTTATCGTCCCGACTTGAAGCGGCTCAAGAACCATAGGCGTAGCTATAGGCTGATTCGGGAAGCTAGACCAAAACGGGAACATACAGAGGGACAGCACGAACCGTCGGATCGATGGCGCGCATTGACCCGAGAGCCAACGGTACTTATGTCAGCGTCAGATATGGCTACAACCCACCCCATCATTACCATTCCTGATCCGGTGTTACGCCAGACGGCTAAGCCCGTTGAACGCGTGGACGATGAACTACGCACGCTCATGGACGACATGCTCGCGACCATGTACGACGCGCCTGGCGTCGGACTTGCGGCGCCTCAGATTGGGATCCTCCGCCGCGTGATTGTAATGGACCCTGCGCGCGACGAAGAGGAGCCTGCGCCAATCGCCATGGCGAATCCTATTATTCTGGACCGCTCCGAGGAGATGCGCATCTACGAGGAAGGATGCCTATCAATTCCCGAGGTGACAGCCGAGGTCGAGCGACCGGCTGCCGCGCGCGTGTCGTATCTCGACCGTGAGGGGAAGCCACGAGAGGTGGAGCTCGATGGATTTCTGGCCACAATCGTGCAGCATGAGGTCGACCATCTGAATGGCGTCCTATTCATCGACTATCTGTCACGGCTGAAGCGCGACATGATCGTTCGGAAATTTACCAAGCAGAAGCGCGCAGCGACGACGTAGATCCCAGCGTAGCGGCTTCCCTTATGCATAGAACCAGCCTAAGACCGGCTCATGCAGATCATCTTTATGGGTACGCCGGACTTTGCTGTTCCTGCGCTGCTGTCTATCGCCACAGCTGGGCATGATGTTGTAGCGGTCTACACGCAGCCGCCGCGGCCGGCAGGGCGCGGCATGGCGTTGCGCAGGTCACCGGTACACTTAGAAGCCGAGGCGCTTGGCCTGCCCGTGCGGGTGCCAGAAAACCTCAAGAGCCCAGCCGAACAGAGACAGTTTGCTGCCCTGGAAGCCGACGCGGCGGTCGTCGTGGCCTATGGGCTCATTCTGCCGAAGGTAATCCTCAACGGGACGCGCTACGGGGTGTTCAACATCCACGCCTCTTTGCTGCCACGCTGGCGAGGGGCTGCTCCGATAAACCGGGCTATCATGTCAGGCGATCCCGAAACCGGTGTTTCCATTATGCGGGTGACGCCAGGGCTCGACGAAGGACCGGTTTGCCTCATGGAGCGCGTCGCAATCGGACCAGACATGAACGCGGGCGCATTGCATGATGCACTGTCTGTTATTGGGGCGGAGTTGATGGTCGAGGTGCTGGGCTCTCTCGATGAGGGAGAACTTCGTTGCATCGAGCAAGACAATAGTCTTGCGACCTATGCCGCGAAACTCTCGAACGAAGAGACCCAGATCGATTGGGCGCGGCCCGCGAGGGAAGTCCACGATCACATTCGTGGATTGTCGCCGTATCCGGGCGCCTGGTTCCAGATTGTGAGGAACGGTAAGACTGAGCGTGTCAAAGTCCAAGAAGCCACTAGGGAAAAAGGACATGGCGCACCGGGTACGCTTTTGGACGACCGCCTGACGGTCGCTTGCTCGGAAGGAGCGGTGCGCCTAACTCGTGTCCAGAGAGCCGGCAAGAAGCCCATGTTATCTGATGCCTTCTTGCGTGGCATCGACCTGCCGCCTGGCAGCTCGCTTGTTGAGGCAGACTAACGGATGCCCCGCTACAAGCTCACATTGGAATATGATGGCACCCCCTTCGTAGGCTGGCAGGTACAGGACGGCCAAATGTCCGTACAGGGACGGTTGTCGGAGGCGGTTCGTGCGTTCTCGGGCGAGGCCGCCATCCCGCGCGGCGCAGGGCGCACGGATGCGGGCGTGCATGCAACAGGCCAAGTCGCCCATCTCGACCTTGAGAAAGACTGGGCGCCAGCAAAGGTGCGCGATGCTCTGAATGCGCAGGTGCGACCAGATCCCATTTCCGTTCTGTCATGCGACTATGTGGCCAGAGGTTTTGATGCACGTTTCTCGGCTAAGGCGCGCCACTACCTCTATCGCATTGTCGATCGGCGCCCGCCGCTGGCGCTGGAGCGCAACAGGGCCTGGGGCGTGTTCAAGCCACTCGACGCTGAGGCCATGCATGCAGCCGCGCAAGGACTCCTCGGCCATCACGATTTTACGACGTTTCGCTCCGCCGAGTGTCAGGCGGCATCGCCGGCGAAGACACTCGACCGGTTCCACGTTTCGCGGCATGGCGAAATCATCAGGGTTGAAGCCTCCGCGCGCTCATTCCTCCACAATCAGGTGCGGTCCATGGTCGGCTCGCTGAAATGTGTCGGCGAGGGACGCTGGACGGCTGATCAATTGAAAGAGGCCCTGCAGGCATGCGACCGGGCCGCATGCGGCCCGGTTGCGCCGGCCTGCGGCCTTTACCTGGTGAAGGTCGACTATTAGGGCTGTACTATCGCCGAATCGGGCGCAGGGAGACGGGCATCCATGATCAAGCGCATCGCCACGGTCGGCGGGCTGACGCTCTTGTCGCGCCTAACTGGCTTCATTCGTGACGTGGTTATGGCTGCCATGCTGGGCGCTGGGCCCGTCGCCGATGCCTTCTTTGTTGCCTTCCGCCTGCCCAATCATTTCCGCGCGATCTTCGCCGAGGGCGCTTTCGCGGCGGCTTTCGTGCCAGCGTACGCCCATACGCTGGAGAAGGCGGGGCTCTCCGCTGCCAAACTCTTCGCAGATCAAGTCGGCGCGGCCCTCATCACGATCAATCTTGTCCTGCTCGCGATCGCGCTACTCTTCACGCCGGAAGTGGTCATGCTGCTCGCGCCAGGTCTATCCGACGATCCCGAGCGGTTCGACCTCGCTGTTGCGCTCACGCGGATTACCTTTCCCTATCTGGCCCTCGTGTCGTTGGAGACGCTGTTCGCCGGCATTCTCAACGCCAACAACCGGTTCGCTACGGCAGCCGGCGCGTCCATTCTCCTCAATGTCTCGCTTATCGCGACCCTGGCCCTGGCGCCGTATTTCGAGACTGCAGGCCACGCCGCGGCCTGGGGCGTTCTCATTGCGGGCATCGCGATGGTGCTGCTTGTGGGCGGCGATGCGGAGATGCATGGTTATGGCATCCGCCTGCGGATGCCGAGGCTAGACGCGCCGACGAAGCGGTTCCTGAAAGCCCTGGGGCCCGCGATCGTCGGCGCGGGCGGGGTGCAATTGGCGTTGTTCGCCGACACGGTGATCGCCTCCTTTTTGCCGGCGGGCTCTCTATCCGCACTGTACTATGCGGACCGCATCAATCAGCTGCCCATTGGCGTTGTAGGGATTGCCGTCGGGACGGTGCTGTTGCCGGAAATGTCCCGGCGTCTTGCTGCCGGCGATACAAGGGGTGCGGCCTCGGCCCAAGCGCGTGGGATTCAGCTGGCGCTGCTACTGACGATCCCGTGCGCCGCCGCGGCCGTAGCGATCCCCGACCTGATTATGCGGGCGCTATTCGCGCGCGGGGCTTTCACGAGTGAAAACGCTCTGTCCGCAGGCCACACGCTCGCCGCTTATTCGCTCGGTCTCATCCCCTTCGTGCTGCTTCGGAGCTTTACGGCGCCCTTCTATGCGCGTGGGGATACCGCAACCCCGGTCAAGGCGGCCCTTCTCGCCGCCAGCGTGAACATCGCGCTGAAGGTCGCGCTCATGGGGCCGCTGGCGCAGGTCGGCCTCGCACTTGCGACCAGTACCGGCGCCTGGGTCAACCTTTTCTTGCTCGCATATCTCGCACGTCGCCAGGGCTTTGCCGTGTCCGGTGAAGCCATTCGTGGACCTGTGGCGAAGCTCGTACTCATTGGTATCGCGTTCGCTGCCGGGCTCTATCTGGCGAGCCAGGGTCTGGAAGGCGCGCTGTCGTCCATGACAAACTTTCGCGAGGAGACAGTCCTCGGCATTCTCGTCGTCGTTGGCGGACTGCTCTATTTTGCGGCGGTTTTTATGGTTTTGGGACGCGACTGGCTTGCGGGGCTCATGAAAGAAATCGAGCACGAGGCAGCACAGCCCGCGCCGGTTAAGCCAGACCTTATCGAGGACCCGACTGACGCTTCGGAAAGCCTTCCGGACTCTGAGCCGCCGCCCAGGATCTAACCAGCTACGCGACGGCCTAGACCATCTTTAGATCGACAAGGGTCACGTCGCCGCTGTCGATTTCGCGTCCGAAGAAGATCGCTCCGATTCTGGCAAACCGCTCAGTCGAATCCGTGGCAAAGAAGTGGATGTTGCGCGGCGCGGCACTGATATCTGTCTGCAGAGTCGATGTGGCTAGAGTCTCGGCAACAGCGGCCGCTGTCGTATCAGCTGAGTCCACTAACGTAATTGCATCGCCCACATACCGCTGGATGGCAGCCTTCAATACGGGGAAATGCGTGCAGCCCAGCACAAGTGTGTCCGGCGCGCCTGGGTGCGCGAAAAGCGGTTCGAGATAGTCTTTGATGGCAGCGGTTGTCACGCTTGTGTCCGCCCAGCCTTCCTCAGCCAGTGCAACAAAGACTTGGCATGCAAGTTGTTCGACCATGGCATCGGCCATCAGACGGCGGATTGCGTGTACGTAGGCTGCTCCTTTGACCGTGCTCTCGGTCGCAAGAACGGCGATATGTTTGTTGCGTGTGGCCGCGACACCCGCACGCGCGCCAGGCTCAATCACGCCGATCACGGGCACTGGAGCGAGCGCTTCTCTCAGGGCATCGAGCGCCACGGCAGAGGCGGTATTGCACGCAATCACAACCATCTTTACGTCTTCGCTTAGAAGAAGATGCGTAGCCTGCAGAGCGTAAGCGCGTACCGTATCGGGGCTCTTGGTGCCATAGGGTAGTCTTGCAGTGTCACCGAGATAGACGAAATGTTCGTTTGGTAATCGAGCGCAGAGGGCCCGCAATACGGTAAGCCCGCCCATGCCGGAGTCGAAGACGCCTATGGGCCGCGTATCACCGGGCATCCGCATCCCCGATGGAACGATCTCCGAATGTTTCGAAGTAGGCTGCGATAAAGCGGCGATAGATCGCTGTAAGGACTTCAAGGTCGTCCAGCGTGGCGTTCTCGTCCACCTTGTGGATCGTCTCGCTCGTCAACCCAAACTCCAAGACGGGGCAGTAGTCCTTAATAAAGCGAGCATCCGACGTGCCGCCGCTTGTCGACAACACTGGCGTCTTGCCGGTCAGGGCGGTCACGGCTTCGCTTAAGAGTTCGTCGAGGGCGCCGGGCTCCGTGACGAAAGCATCTCCATGGGGGGCAAAGTCCAAGGTGAAACTCAGTCGCGTGTCATGGAACACGGCACCGATCTTTTCCATCAACATGGCCTTCAGTTTTTCAGCGTCATGGTTGTCGTTGAAGCGGATGTTGAAATGAGCTTCGGCTCGCGCAGGAATAATGTTGGTTGCAGAATTCCCAACGTCGATGCTCGTCACCTCCAGATTCGAAGGCGAGAAGTGGGTGCTGCCGGAATCGAGTTTGGTTTCATAGAGCTTTGCGAGGGCTGTCACGATCCCTTTCACAGGATTAGCCGCTAGATGCGGATAGGCGACGTGGCCTTGTTGTCCAGTCACGGTGAGATGCCCCGTCAGGCTTCCACGCCGTCCGATCTTGATCGTTTCGCCGAGAAACTCGGGGTTGGACGGCTCGCCCACCAGGCAATGATCGGGGACCAGATTCTCCGCCTCCATCCAAGATAGAACCTTCTTGGTTCCGTTGATCGCAGGACCTTCTTCGTCGCCGGTGATAAGGAGGCTGATCGTACCCGGGATCTCGCCGCCGCATGTTGCCACGTAGTCGATTGCCGCTGCCGCGAAACAGGCAACTGCTCCCTTCATATCCGAGGCGCCACGGCCGTAGAGCCGTCCGTCGGCGATGTCAGCGCTAAAGGGGTCGTGGCTCCAAAGGCTTTCGTCGCCCGGCGGAACCACGTCTGTATGGCCCGCGAAGCACAAATGCGGCGCTCCGGTTCCGATCCGCGCGACGAGATTGTCTACGTCCGGGGTGCCCTCCTCGCTGAAGGTCAGCCGGTTGCAGGAAAAGCCCGCAACCGAGAGGAACTCGCCGAGTGCATCCAATGCACCAGCGTCCGATGGCGTGACGCTTGGGCAATGGATCAAGCTTTTTGCGATAGCGAGCGCAGTTTCGGCCGGCGTTGACATGACGGCGTCCTTAGAAGGTCAAATCATATGTCTCGGCAAGGTCACGACCATGAAGGCGCGCCGCGCCGATGGCAAGCACGGCATTGGCCATGGGAGGCGTGACAGCACCGTGCGTGAAAGAAAACCTTTGCCTTGGGCGTTGGGAGAGCCTGCTAGCTCAGAGCCGCCAGCGGATCGCCTCCGTACTGGTTGGCGCCGGGCGTTCCTTTGAGGATACCCAGTTCAATAAGGAACCACAGGCCAACGCCGAGATTGATCAGAACACAGAGCCAACCGAGTCCATTGAGCTGCTCGGGAGTGCCGGTCAGTCCCCAGCCATCGAGCAGGCTTGCAGCAAGCGACGGCACCAAACCATAGAGCGCCATTTTCCCGGGTTTGTCCCGATCGTGGAAGCGCTTGGCGCAAACCGCATAACTCGGGAAGAAGAGTGCTATGGCAACGAGTGTCGCCAAGAAACCTCCGAAGAAGCCTGCTCCAAATATAACCTCGATCAGCACACCGAGAATGATACTGACAATGCCAAGGATCGCGATGCCAGCCCACCACTTTGCGCGGTTTATGCGGCCATCCATCGACGTAAAGATATATTGCAGATCCATTTGTCTCCCCCCTGGTCAGAGTCTGACGCAAGCCTCAGGTTTTAGGCCCGAATCATGTCATTGCGAAGAGCGCGGTGTGCAACTGGCACTGATGCGCTACAAAGCCATGGAAGCGTCGTGGCCAAGTTGATATGGCCGACGACGCCACTCTAACCGAAATCAGTCGCGCAGCAATTCGTTGATCGAGGTCTTCGAGCGCGTTTGTTCGTCTACGGTTTTGACGATCACCGCACAATATAGCGAGGGGCCTGGCGTGCCGTCCGGCAATGGCTTGCCGGGCATTGAGCCGGGAACCACCACCGAATAGGGAGGAACGCGGCCATGGTGCACAAATCCCGTGGCGCGGTCGATGATCTTGGTGGATTGGCCGATATAGACGCCCATGGACAGCACCGAGCCTTCGCCCACTACTACGCCTTCCGCGACCTCGGCGCGTGCGCCGATGAAGCAATTGTCCTCGACGATCACGGGATTGGCCTGCAGCGGCTCAAGCACACCGCCAATTCCAGCGCCGCCCGAAAGGTGGACGTTCTTGCCGATTTGCGCGCAGGAGCCGACGGTTGCCCATGTGTCGATCATTGAGCCGCTGTCCACATGGGCGCCAAGGTTGACGAAGCAGGGCATCAGCACTACCCCCGGCGCGATGAAGGCGGAGTGTCGGACGATACAGCCCGGCACAGCCCGAAAGCCTGCTTCTCTAAAGTCCTTCGCCTTCCACTTGTCGAACTTGACCGGGACCTTGTCCCACCACGACGACCCGTCTGGGCCGCCGTCCATACGCTTCTGATCGTTGAGCTTGAACGACAACAGAATGGCCTTCTTGACCCACTGATTGACGATCCAGTCGCCCCCAACCTTCTCGGCAACACGCAGGTCGCCCTTGTCGAGCAAGTCCAGAACCTCCTCGACGCCATCGCGCACGACACCCTTGGTGTCCGAGTTGATATCGGATGCGTGGTCGAAGGCGCCGTCGATGAAGTTCTTTAGGTGATCGTGCGACATGGAATTCTCCCAAAACTCTCCAGATTACTGCGGGTTCCCTTGGACGCCGATAGGCCCATCGCTCTCAGCGTTCTCAGCAAGCGAAGCCCCAATGGCTGCAACGAAAGGAGTGAGCGCCTCTGTGCGATGATGAATGTGGTCCGGCAGTTCCGTCTCATCTCCATAGGCGACATGTTCCGGCCTGCCCATGGTGCGGCAATCGATCCAGACCGTGGTCATACCAAGTGCATGCGCGGTCTCAAGGTTATGCGGCAGGTCGTCGAAGATCGCAGCGCGCTGGCTATCGATGTCATGCGTGGCGACAAAACGTTCGAACCCGACAAGCGAAGGTTTCGGGTTCACGTACTCAAGGGCGTGAATATCAAAGATGTCCTCAAACAAGTCTTGTATGCCGAGCTTGGCTGTCACCCGCTCGGCGTGATTACGACAGCCATTCGTGAAAACCAGCTTTCGGCCCGGGAGCGATTGGATTGCATCGGCCAGCGCCGGAGAGGGGTCGACAACTTCGAGATCGATGTCGTGGACGTAGTCCAGAAAGTCGTGTGGCTTCACCCCATGCAGGCGGATAAGGCCGGCAAGAGTTGTGCCGTGCTCGAAATAGTATTGCTTTCGCAAAGCGTGCGCATCGTCGAGCGAGAGATTCAGGTTTTCGGCGATAAACGATCCCATTCGGCGGTCGATCTGGGAGAAGAGATCGCACTCGGCCGGGTAGAGCGTGTTGTCGAGGTCGAAGACCCAGGTTTCCACATGGTCAAAGCCGCGTTCGCGGGGCTGCCCCGGCGCCGCCTCCCTCATGTCTGCCTCGCGCGCGCGCGGCTGGGGCGACGGCGCTCAATCAGCGTGCCGGCTCCATGCTCCGTGAAGAGTTCGAGTAGAACGGAATGCGGGACCTTGCCGTTGATGATCACAACGGCCTCGACGCCATCGGCAATCACGTCGACGCAACCCTCGATCTTCGGGATCATGCCGCCTGAAATCGTGCCGTCGGAGATCAGATCGAGTGCCTCTGCAGTCGTCATGGATCGGATTAGACCTCCGTTTTTGTCCAAGACACCGTCCACGTCGGTTAGCAGAAGCAGACGCTTAGCCTTCAGAGCTACCGCAATCGCGGCCGCGAACGTATCTGCATTGATGTTCAGTGTTTCGCCGTCTGGGCCGACGCCGATCGGTGCGACCACAGGGATCAGGTCCGACTGAATGATGACATCAATAATGTGAGGTTCGACGAGTCCGGGCTCCCCGACAAAGCCTAAGTCCAAGATCTTCTCGATATTAGATTGAGGATCGCGGACGCGCCGCTCAAGCCGCTTTGCCCGCATCAAGTTGGCATCTTTTCCGGAGATGCCGACGGCCTTGCCACCCTGGTCGTTAATGGCGGAAACGATCTCCTTGTTCACGGAGCCGGCCAAGACCATCTCGACCACGTCGACGGTCTGCCGGTCGGTGACTCGCAAGCCGTCCTTGAACTCGGTCTTGATATTGAGGCGTTCTAGGAGCCGTCCGATCTGCGGGCCGCCGCCATGCACTACGATGGGGTTCACGCCGGCCTGCTTGAGCAACACGACATCCCGCGCAAAATCCCGCGCCAGCTCAGGGTCCCCCATCGCGTGCCCCCCATACTTCACAACAACCGTCGCGCGGTCGTAGCGCTGCATATAGGGCAGAGCTTCGGAGAGGATCTTGGCCTTGGCATGCACCGAGCCGAGCGCGTCCGTTAGGGCGGCTGCGGCTCCGTCCGTATCGCTGGCAATTTGCGGATCTGTCTTCGTGTTTGTCACGGGTGCGCTTATAGCGGCGGAAGGCCTTAAGGTTCAACGCCGGTTGGTCTGAGACCCGCGATTGTCGCCCGCAGCTCGGGGATTCCGAGGCCTTCCCGGGCGGAGGTCACAACAAGTCCAGGGAACGCGGCGGGATGCTTGGCGAGCTCCGTTTCGGTCTTCCCGATGACAGCTTCGAGCTCGGTTTTCTTCGGTTTGTCGGACTTGGTAAGAACGCCCTGATACGAGACGGCCGCCTCGTCCATGAGCTTCATTGTTTCCCGGTCGTTAGCTTTCACGCCATGCCGGC
>JARFRF010000113.1 GCA_029287395.1 Methyloceanibacter sp.
CCGGTAACGACCCGGTCGCGGCCGATAATGCGCCGCTGACCCGTCTGAAGATACCGCGAGATGTAGGCATCGTGCTCTTCGCGCATTGGCGAAGGCATGAGCATAGAAACATTCTTCCCGGTAACATCGACTTCCTTGCGTCCGAAGAGGCGCTCGGCCGCTGCACTAAACGAGTGGATTATGCCTGTCTCGTCGATGACCACGGTGGCATCGGGGACTGTGTCCAGGATCGATCGCAAATGGGCCTCGCGCGCACGAACCTCCTTGGCACTGCGGCGGCTGCGCAACCGAGTACGTTGAAGCAACTCGCCCAACCACGCGATCCCTATCCCGACACCTGCGAAGATGCCGAGCTCGGCCAAATCGGGAACGGCCTTGTCGCCATGCGGTATCAACGCATAGCCAATCGCCGCAGACAGAACTGTGGCGAGAAGGCCAGGACCGAAGCCTCCAAATCCGGCAGCGATGGCTAGGCCAGGAATGAAGATTAGGAACGACGCGCGTCCCTCAAGCCAAGGATAAAGCCCCCAGGCAAGGCAAGCCATGCCCACCACGGCCACCACAGCAACCGCGTAGTGAACTGCACTCGTTGGTGGGCTGAGTATCGAGCGCCGTAGCTGCTCGATTGCGCCTGGAGGCGCCTTCTTCGCAAGGGGGCCGTGCATGAGTCGGACAATAGCACTTCCGCGCTATAGGCCTAGGTTGAGAAAGCAGTTCCGGGCCATTCGGCCTCTGTGCACTCACCACTGCTCTGACCAGATCGTCTGCCCTAGTTGACTTTCTTTGCAGCGATGACTTTGGCCCCCTTATCCTCAATGGGAACGCCGGGACGAAATGCCGACTTGTCGTACCCATCCCCGTTTGCGCTGAGCTTCGTCGTCCATCCGGTCGTCCATTTGATTACCGCACTCGCTCCATCCACGGACCATGAGCCATTTAGGACATGGCCTTCCTTTTCACCCCGCGCCATTCCATCTGCATCCAGCGTAATCGTGAAGGCGTTTCCTTTCGTGTCTTCCGTCAAAAACTTTCCGGCCCAATCATCCGCGTAGCTGCTGGCAACGCCCAGCACTAGCAGTAGCGCGGCTGTCAGCACCCCAATAGCCCATCCGTTCTTCTTCATACTGTTTCCTCTCTTGAACTAGCGCGACTTGGCTCGTCTACGCCGGTCTACTTCGCGCTGGCTGACTTCTCCCGCCTGGACCAGCGCCCGAACACACGATTTGGACAGGACGTTACCATGACGGCGCATACAATTTCGCAGCGCGTTGGTCTCGAGACCAAACTCTCCACAGTACTTCTTGTAGTCCGCCCGACAATGCTTTCGTACAGCCTCACTGTAGGCGGAGGCGCGGGCATCGCCTAATCCCGATCCGCTCAACAGGAGCCCAGCAAACATCGCTGCAGCAAGATTTCTCACGTTGCGGTCACCTCTCTATCTACGCCGGAAGATCCCCGCTCGTCCTGTCCCATCTTAGGAACTGCCCAAACAAGACCTTGACCGGAGTCAACGCTTGGCGAGGCCCAATTTAGCCGTCCACCAAACTTTTCCTAAATGGCAAATCGGCGAAAATCGCACGTCTTGTTCCGCAGTCTGTGATAGACGAACGCCCAGCCGGGCGAAGGGATTCATGGCAGTAGAAAACCAGAAGGACGAGCAGAGGCCTGGTTTCTGGCTGGTCGTAATGGCAGCTTGTTCCGGCACGTTCGTCGTTGCTTACAATACGACGGCTGTTATGACCGCGCTTCCAGCGATCAAAGTCGATCTGGATCTAGACGTGGACACCCTACAATGGGTGATCAATCTCTACATGCTGTTTGGCGCCGCTACACTCGCGGCCATGGGCCATCTTGGCGATACATTCGGCATGACACGTATATTCTTGGCCGGTGTCGCAGTATTTGCGCTTGGCTCGATTGCGATCGCCATCACCGACGAATCTGCATTGCTCCTATTGGGCCGTGCGCTTCAGGGGCTCGCTGTAGCATCCATTATGTCGGCCTCAGTCGCCCTCATAAACCGCGCGACGCCGCCCGAGAGCAGAGCGACTGCGCTCGGTATCTGGGCGGCCGCGCTGGCGCTCGGCTTCGCTTCTGGTCCGCTGATTGGCGGCATACTAACCGATAGCATCAGTTGGCGGGCCATCTTTGTTCTCGATCTTATCATCCTCTCCATCGCAACACTTCTTTGCGTTTGGGTGATCCGCGAGGGACTTTCACCTCCGGTCATTGAGGGAGGAAAGCGAAGCGACTTCCCGGGTATCGCGCTACTCTCCGTGGCGCTTGCGTCGTTCCTATATGCACTGTCTTCTGGACCTCTTTACGGCTGGACATCACCGCCAACAATCTCTCTCTTCGTGCTTGCGCTTATCGCAGGCGCTGGGTTTGTGACGCGAGAGCTTCATTTTCCGGATCCGCTCATTCGCCTAGGTTTTTTCCGTTACCGGAACTATGCGGCCGCGACAACGAGTATGATTCTCGCGGGCTTTACTCAGATTGGAATCCTGTTCTTCATAAACTCTTTTATTCAGTCCTCTGACGGCTTGAACTTCAGCGCATCACAAGCCGGTCTTGCCCTTTTACCCTTCACCGCGGTGATGTTTCTCATCTCCTTGGTCGCACCACACGTCATTCCGGAGAAGGCTTACGGCATTTGGGCGACTATTGGCATGGCCTGCCTTATGATCGGTTTCTGGCTCATGCGCGATGTCGATCACCAGACACCCTATGAGGAGATTTGGTGGCGATTGACATTCATTGGAGCTGGCGTTGGCCTGAACATGATGCTGCTGCCCCGTATTGGCTTAGGCGCGCTGCCGGAAGCTAATACGGGTCAAGGCTCAGGTGTGATCAATACCTGCCTCTATGCAGGCCTCGCCATCGGAACAGCGCTAGGCGCTGTTGTCGTCGCGCAAATCAAACAGCACGTTGTTGGTCCTTACATCGATCGCGTCGGCGCCTCGCTTCCTGATTCACAGGCTCTAAAGATCACGCTGGTCCACGGCTCTCAGAGCCAAGTCAGTAAGGCCTTGGCTGAGCTGCCGTCGACTGAATCTAAGAACGTGCAAGACGTCATGCTCAGAGCGTTCGATCACGGTTTTTCCGGCGTTATGCTTCTCATGGCTGCCGCAGCCGCGATAGGCATGGTTCTCTGCGCTTTGGTGATCCGGCGCCGCCAAGGCAATGGCTGATCCGCGGTCAGCCATCACAATAGAGTAGCCTTGAGGGTGCGTGGTGCTAGGTCCTTGCGAGCGCGACAGCCTTGATTTGTGCAATGACGGAATCGCCCGTCTGAAACTTAAGCTTATTCCAAGACAGGCGCGACACGCGGCTGAGGAGCAGCGCCCCCGCTTCATCGGTCCCTAGCCTCAGCCGGACGCTCACCTGTGCGTCGCCCACAGGTGCTACCGCATCGATACGAACCGGCAGCGCATTCAGAATCGTTGTGTCCTTGACGGCTTTGCGGCTGAGGCTCACGTCACTGGCCCCGATACGCAGACGGCGAACGGTGCCTGTTGGCCCCAGTTCGCCGGCAACGAGAAGCGTACCTCCCGGCACATCGACCTTTGCAAGGCCATAGTCGGGGTCATACTCCCTAACGACCCCGTCCAGGACCGCCGCGGGTTCCGACAAGCGGGCCAAGGGCAAGGCGGGGTCGACGAGCAAGTCCGCAATGGGCCCCGCGGCGCGCACCCTACCCCGGTCCATGAGGATGAGACTATCCGCCAAGCGCTCGATCTCACCGATGTCGTGGCTCACATAGAGCACCGGGATCGACAGCCGTCTGTGCAACCGTTCGAGATATGGCAAGATTTCCTCCCGACCCATGCGATCGAGGGCGGAAAGCGGCTCGTCCATCAGGAGCAGACGTGGCTGCGAAAGAAGGGCTCGACCGATGGCAACACGCTGACGCTCTCCACCGGAGAGATTCGCCGTCGGCCGATCAAAGAGCAACTCGATGCCAAGTAGGTCGACTACGTCATCGAAACCGATCGTCCGTTCACCACCTTTGGTACGCTTTTGTCCGAATTCTAGGTTGGCCCGAACGGACAGATGGGGAAATAGACTGGCTTCTTGAAACACATATCCAAGGGCTCGCCGATGAACCGGAACGAACACCCGCTCGTCCTGCCAGACGTCGCCGTCGATAACGAGCCTGCCCCGCGACAGCCGCGTAAGCCCTGCCACGCAGCGCAAGACCGTCGTCTTTCCGGAGCCTGAAGGCCCAAACAAGGCTATGACACCCTTGCTCGGCGCGTTGAATTCCGCGTCGATCTCAAAGCTGCCTTGCTGGCCTGAGAACCGTACCTCAATCACCGAAGGTCGCTCTTGAATCGAGTCTCGACGAGTCGCATCGCGAAAATCACCGCAAAGGATAGCGCCAGCATAGCCCCTGCAAGAATATGAGCCTTGCCCCATTCGAGGGACTCGACAAAGTCGAAAATAGCAATCGACAGAACCTTCGTTTCGCCTGGAATACTGCCACCAATCATTAAGACCACACCAAACTCGCCCATCGTATGGGCAAAACCAAGAATCGCGCCTGTTAGGATGCCGGGCATTGCCAGTGGCAAGGCCACTGTGAAGAAGGCATCCAAGGGGTTTGCGCGCAGCGTCGCGGCCGCCTCCCAGTGGCGTTCACCCATTGATTCAAATGCATTCCGGATTGGGTTTACGACGAACGGCAGTGAGTAAAGCGTAGACCCCACCACGAGACCCTCAAACGTGAACGGCAATGATCGACCGATGAGCGCAGTCAACGGGCCGTCCGGTCCCATGGCGATAAGCAGATAAAAACCAAGAACTGTCGGCGGCAAAACGATAGGAAGTGAGACGAGGACGGCAACAAACTCTTTACCCCAAGCCTTACTTCGCGCGAGCCACCACGCGAGAGGGATACCGACAACAAGGAGCACAAACGTTGTGACTGCGGCGAGTCGCAACGTGAGTAGGATCGTCTCGATCATCGCTATATCGAACATGACTGTTCCCTCCCATTACCCGTCTCCCGGCGCTCGGTAGCCGAGTCCCTGGATCATTCTGACGGCTTTGGGACCTTTGAGGAACTCCAGAAAGGCCTTCGCGGCCTCGTTGTCTCTGCCACGCTCCAGCAACACCGCATCCTGGCTTAACGGTTGGTGCATCTCATCAGGTACAATCCAGCGCGATCCTTTAGCGTTCTGCTGGATTTGCGATAGGGCAACGAAGCCCAGTGGTGCGTTTCGCGTGGAAACGAACTGATAGGCTTGGCTCACACTTTTTCCCTGAACGAGGTGCTTTCTCAGGCTCTGATAAAGGCCCAGCGCTTTCATTGTCTCAATCGCCGCGGCGCCGTACGGCGCTGTAACGGGATTGGCGATCGCAATGTGGCCGAGATTCGGGCGGGCCAGTACAGACGATGTCCCATCGATCAAGTTGGGATCAGCGCTCCAAAGTACGAGAATGCCGGTCGCATAGGTGAAACGGGTTTCAGGAACCCCGAGGCCCTCCACGACGATCCGCTTGGGGCGCGCGGTGTCTGCCGCCAACAAAACGTCATATGGCGCGCCATAGGTTATCTGGGTGAAGAGCTGTCCCGTCGATCCGAAACTGAGGACGAGCCGATGGCCGGTTTCGGCCTTAAAGGCTTGCGCGAGACGCGTGGCAGCATGCGTGAAGTTTGCCGCTACCCCGATGGTTGCCTCAGCCGCTTCGACAGAACTTGCCGGCACAAGCGCAATCAAAGCAAAAATTGTGCAAAGTCTTGAGGCGACCCCTGGCACGACACAGCCTCGCATGGGAGGGACTCATGCCGAAGGATTGGCAGGTACGAGAGGACGTGGCAAGCTGTGCTCTTGCCCAATGCATACTGTTCTAAAGACAGGCGGTGCCAAAAGCCTCAAACGGCGCAGTTCCGATCGCGCTTAGTCGACGACGCGGAAGGCCACGCCCTGCGAATTCACGTATTGGTTTGGCCCAGTGCGACGAAAACTAACGCATTGGGTGCCTTTGGCTGGGCCCTTGGGGAAGGTCG
>JARFRF010000099.1 GCA_029287395.1 Methyloceanibacter sp.
CTGATGCGCGCAAGTCTTGAGACGGAGATTAAGCCCGCGCCGGTTGCGACCGAGGAAGAGCCAGAAGAGAACGCGCCTGCTGCCAAAGCGGAGCCCGAACCAAAGGAGGAACCCGCGCCGGAAGCCAGCGAGACGCCGGACGAGGATGGTGCATCCGACGGTGCCACCAAGGAAGAAGCCTCCGAGAAGGAAAGTGAGCCGGAAAATAAGTCTGAAGAAGAGGCCTCGGCGGAAGAGACGGCCGACGAGGAACCATCAGGCGACGACGCTCCTAAGGCGGAGTCGTCCGATGCCGAATCTTCCAAGGATGATGGCTCCCAGGCTGAGCCATCGGAGGGTGATACTGACAAAAAGAAGGAGCCCTCTTGAGGGTTCCCACTTGCATGATGTGCCTCTGCCCTTAGACAAATCGCATCGCACCGGTTAGTAGGGCTATTCTCGAAGGCCGGGCTGTCGTTGGGATGGCTCTGTTCGGCGGGGGACGCGCGCATTGCGTCCCGCTCGCCTCGCGGACGTGGTGGAATTGGTAGACACACAGGACTTAAAATCCTGAGGCCGAAAGGCCGTGCGGGTTCGACTCCCGCCGTCCGCACCAACGAGCCCGGACAGTACACGAGCGTCGGGAGGACCCGGCTATTGCATCTTGTAGGCCGATAGCTTGCCGTCGAGCATCATCGGAATGATCACCAAGTTTCCGTCGTCGGTGACAAGATGATCGGCGCTGCCCTTGTTCAGGTCCATGAGCTGTTCGGCCTCTCCGCTCTCAGAGATGCGAAAAAGAGCGCCGTTGAACCAGTCGGTCGAGAGGAAGCCACCTTTGCCATCCGGTTGAAGTCCATCGAGGTTCCCGACGGGCTTGTCCCCGAGTTGCGTCACTTCTTTCGAGCCGTAGTCGATGGCCCTCAGACTTCCTGGCACGTCGGTCGAGAAGTCATCCTTGGGAACGCCCCAGGTAGCAATCAATAGCCTGTCGTCTTCGGCCAGCACGCCGTTCGGATGATCAAGGTCCGCCGTCTCCAGCCAAAGGGAGAGCTCGCCGTCGTTGAGAAGCCAAATCTGGTTCTTGAGCATGTCCGACACGAAAACCCGGCCGTCCCTGTGAATCGAAACACCGTTCAGAAACGTGGCACCGGGTGCCTTGTAGGTCTGCAGAACCTTGCCGGTCTTTGTGTCGACGACCACGACCTCGTCGATGTCGGCCACGTAGAGCTTGCTATCGCGAAATGCGAGACCTTTCGGGGCGTTCAGCCCGCTCACCCATTCCTTCTCTAGGATTTCGCCTTCGGGGGAGACCTTTGAGATATAGCCGTTGCCGTCGGCATCCGTCGGCTTGCCGTTGACATTTGAGAGATAGAGCACGCCGGATTCATCGTTCCGAACTACGGACTCCGGACCGTCGAATCCTTCGGCCTCCCATGCAAGTTCAAGCGCGTTGGCCCCCTTTGGCTGTACGAGCAGCACTAGGAGGAGCGTCGCAGTTGCCATGCAGACTATTCGTGCAAGTCGCTGTTTCATCACTGACCTCATCGCGATTGGGGAAACACAGAAAATCCGCGATTTTCCTCTCGGTCCTTGGGCTGAGGAAAACCGAACACTCAGCTATTGATACCGTCTCCACGTAATAAGAAAAAGTCGGCAACGATAGGACTATAGCCTTGCGGCAGTCCTATCTACAGCCGCTACGCGGCGGCGTCCCTCGCGCGAACCTTCTGCAAGGTGCTGAAGCCTTCGAACTCAGGATGACCTTGGTAAAGCGGCTTTCCTTCTCCCGCGCGCGCATGCGCTTTGCGAAAGGCTTCAGACTTTGTCCACGCTTCGAAGTCGGCGTGCGAGCGCCAAATGCTGTGTGAAGCATAAAGGACGTGGTCGTCTCTTTCAGGCCCTTTGAGCAGATGAAACTCAACGAAGCCCGGTACGTCTTCGAGATGAGTCTCGCGCTTTAACCAGACTTGCTCGAAATCGTCTTCAGCGCCCTTTAGTACTTTGAACCGGTTCATGGCGATGAACATGCGTCTTGTCCTTCTCTGTCTTGTTATTTGCTAACTGGCGTCAGCGCAACAGCATTAGATTGCTAACTGTCTTTAGACGGGCTGCCTTGCGATTGCTCCGGTGGTGGTGCGTCAAAGACAGACCAATCCACTTTGCGGCCCGTCGGCGACAGATTCTTGCGTTCGCTTTTGTCTAGCAACAGGTGTGCCTTTGCGACCATCAGTGCCGTGACCGGGGCTGTCAGAAACAGAAATGTCGTAATCAAGAGCTCCTGGATAGAGAACGTGTCGCCGTTCAAGAGGAAATAGAGCATCGAGGCAATGAGTACCGCGCCAATGCCAAGCGTCGTTGCCTTTGTAGGCCCATGTAGTCGCCGCATGAGGTCAGGGAGTTTCGCCAGCCCGAGAGAGCCAACAAAAAGAAAAAAGGCTCCGAGACAGATCAGGCCCGCAACCGCGATGTCGCCGAAGTCTGTCATCGGTCTACTCCATCACATTGCCGCGCAAGATGTACTTACAGTAGGCGACAGTCGTCAGGAACCCTACCATTGCAAACAGCAGCGCGACCTCGAAATAAATTTCTGTGCCCCAATAAATGCCAGCGAGGACAACGAGGCCGATCGCGTTGATCGTCAAAGTGTCGAGCGCAAGGATGCGGGTTGGCATGTCTGGGCCTACAAGCACGCGGTAGAGACACAAGAGTATAGCGGCACTAATGGCGACGAACGCGATGGCACAAGCGATTACGATCATCTCTCGAAGATCCTCTTCAGTCTGGACTCATAGCGTGCCTTGATGTCGGACACAGTCTTCTCGGGGTCGTCTGTATCAAGGCAATGAACAAGCAAGGAGCGCCCATCTGCGCTGAGGCTCGCGCTAACGGTGCCGGGGGTCATTGTAATCGTTCCGGCAAGAGTAGAGATCGCCTCCGGTGTCCTGAGGTCAAGCGGCACGGTGACGAATTGCGAGTGCAGATCTTCTCCGCGGCGGAACAGGATCAGGTAAGCCACCTGAAAATTGGCGACGACAATGTCTGTGAGCACGATCGCTGCGTACTCGATGATCGTAAGGGGACTCCGAACCACGGGCCGGTCAGGCCAGAAAGCGCTCGTCAATCGAGGCACCACGATGCCGAGAATGAGGCCGAGCACAGCGGCGCCCCACGAAAATCCGTTGAGCAGAATCCAAACGACTACAATCAGCAACGTCAGCAGGGGATGAGGAATAAGGTTTCCGAACATGGTCACTATTCCCCAGGGCTTATGGTTGGTGCGGAGGGATCCGACATCGTGTTTGGCGTCGTTATTGGTCGTTCCGGTTCGACATTTTCTCGATCGCCAAGGACGGCGCGGACATAAGTCTGCGTGTCGAGCGCCTGTTCCGCTGTTGCATAAAGGGCTCTAACCGCTGGACCGGCAAAGACAGCGAACATCAGGCTTGCTCCCACAAGACACGCGACCACGATGATCGGCGTGACCGCTGCCGTATCCCATTTTGGGCCAGTCGTCTGACCCTCTGCCTTCCAAAAGACGGTACTCCCCGCCCGGGCAAATGCGATCGTCATCATGAGAGACGACACGAGGATCGTGGCCCAAATGAGCCAGGCCTTCGACGCTTCATAGGTGGCATCCAGGACCAGAAGCTTTCCGATAAAGCCGGAAAGGGGCGGTAGCCCGACAACGGCAATAGCCACAAGGAAGAATAGCGCACCAATGACAGCTGCTTGGCTGATGGGATTGCCAGGGACCAAAGCGTCGAGCTTAACAGTGCGCCTAGACGCGATGAGATCCACGATCAGGAAGAGAGCCGCGCCAGCGATCGTGCTATGGACGAGGTAGTAGAGTGCGGCGGTCAACCCATCGACACTGAACTGTCCGACAGCGACCAAGAGAACGCCCATGGACGCAATCGTGTTGAAGGCGGCCAGATTGAAGAGTTTCCTGGTTCCGAGAAGGCCGATTGTGCCCACGGCAATCGTCACGAGCGCTGCCGGAACAACCCAGGGGGCTGCAACGGCGCCTAGCGCGGCGGGCGCCGCCCCATCTCCAAACACCGTCCCAAAGACGCGGATGATCGCATACGCGCCCACCTTGGTCATGATCGCGAAGAGCGCGGCAACGGGAGCGGACGCGGCGGCGTATGTCGCAGGTAGCCACCAATGCAGCGGTACGAAGGCCGCCTTTAGCGCGAAGACCAGTAGCAGCAGTAGCACGCCCGTTTGCAGGAGCGCTTGATCACCCTCGGCCACGGCGCGTGCCTTAACAGCGAGGTCTGCGAAATTCAGTGTCCCGACCGTCCCGTAGATCAAGCCGATGGCTATCAGGAAAAGCGACGAAGCGATGAGATTGATCGCCACATATTGAAAACCTGCTCGCAAGCGCTTGGCGCCGCCACCGTGGAGCATGAGGCCGTATGAGGCGATCAGCATCACCTCGAAGAACACGAAAAGGTTGAATATATCGCCTGTAAGGAAGGCACCATTCAAGCCGAGAAGCTGAAAATGGAAGAGCGCGTGGAAATGCCGTCCGTGCCGGTCCCATCCAGCCATGGCGTAGAGCAGCACGGCCAGCGCAAGTCCTGCGGTCAGAACCAGCATCGTCGCCGACAGGCGATCGAGGACAAGTGCAATTCCGAACGGCGCGGGCCAGGCGCCAAGGCGATAGGCATCTGTCTCGCCATCGTCCAGGACCAGATAGAGAAACACCGCAATGACCACGAGCGCGGCTGTCGAAGACAGCGAAACGAAGCGTTGAATTGAGATATCGCGCTGCCGTAACAGGATCAGGACAGCGGCGGTTATGGCTGGCAGGATCGTTGGTGCGATGATCCAGCTGGTTGCTAGAGGCGCGTCCGTCATGAGCGCGTCTCCGTCTCGTCGTCCCACTCATCTTCCGGGAGGTCTGCCGTGTCCGTTGCCGTTTCCAAAAATCCACGGATTGCGAGCACGACGATCAAGGCCGTCATGCCAAAGGAAATGACGATAGCCGTCAGGACAAGCGCCTGGGGCAGCGGATCGGTATAGCTTTCGGCGCCCGTGATGATCGGTGGTTGGTTTACGACGAGACGGCCGGACGAAAACAAAAAGATATTGACCGCATAAGACAGCAGCGTCAGGCCCACCACGATCGGAAAAGTCCGCTTCTGGAGAATCAGGTAGACAGCGGCCGCCGTCATGAAACCAATTGCACTGGAGACGATCAGTTCCATATCAGCTCCTATTGTTCTTTGAGCTGACGACTTGGCCGTCTATAAGTGGCACGTCCATCGGGCCTTCGGGAATGACTTCTGGTTCGGCGCGGGCTTCAACGCGCGATATCTGAGCGAGCGAGAGCATTACGACGCCAACCACGGCGAGGAACACGCCGAGATCGAAGGACATCGCTGAGGCCACTTCAAATTCGCCGACAAGCGGAAGTTCAACATAGGTGTACGTGCTGGTTAGGAAGGGCCAACCGAAGATTAGCGACACAACGCCCGTGAGGCCGGCGATCAGCACGCCAGCGCCAATGAGGATATGGCTACCTAGGCGCATGCGATCTGCAGCCCAGGAGTAGCCGCTCGCGATGTACTGCATGATCAGAGCGATCGCCACGACGAGACCCGAGACGAAGCCACCACCCGGTTCGTTATGGCCTCGCAGAAATATGAACACCGCCACCACAAGCACGAGCGGAAACAGAACCCGAGTCGCAACGACAAGCATCATTGGATGTGCATTGACGCTCTGCTCTCGGTCGCTTCGGATGCCGGCAAGTGTCCGCGCAGCTGCACCACGCAGGGCATTGTCAAGCAGTGCGAAGATGGTGATGGCAGCAATTCCAAGCACAATGATTTCGCCGTACGTATCGAAGCCGCGGAAGTCGACGAGGATTACGTTGACGACGTTGGTGCCACCACCTCCGGGCTTTGCCTCCGCCAGGTAATAGTCCGAGATCGGTTGGAAGTCGCGGGTCATGATTGCGTACGCAAGAGCGGCGACGCCGATCCCGACAGCAGCTGCGACTAGACCGCGCGCGAACCGTCCGCCTGTACTCGTTTCCTGCGGTGACGTCTGCGGGATGAGATTGAGCGCAAGCAGCAACAGAATGGTCGTGACAATGTCGACCGAGATCTGCGTCAGGGAGAGGTCGGGCGCCGAGAATTGCAAGAAGAAGAGGGCGGCAATCAAGCCAATGCCACTCGTCATGATCAAGGACAGTAATCTGTTCTGATGCCAGAACAGCAACGAGATGCAAAGGGCTGCTAGGACAAGCCAGGCGGCCGCAGCTGGGAACTCCCCAGGGATAGCGGGCCGCGCTCCCGACGTGTACGGAGCACTGAAGAAGCCTACTGTGCCTGCCGCGAGGATCGTTAACAGTGTGGTGCCGGCATATCTCGGGAAAGATCCGTTGTGTGTGGCATCGATAAATCCGCGTGAGCCTCGAATGAGACCCGAGATTGCTGCGTCGAAGATGCTCTTGGCATCCATTGAGGAGAAAACAAGTCGTAGCCGATTTGCAGCGTCATAGGACCGGAAGAGGAATGCGCCGCCGAGGAGAGCAGTGATGCTCATGAACAGTGCGGGCGTGAAGCCATGCCAGAGCGCAAGATAATACTTCGGCAGAGGCTCGCCGACGACTGCACGGGCAGTGCGCTCTACGATAGCGCCGGCGGTCTGGGCCGGAAAAATGCCGATGACGACAACCAACGCAGCGAGGATAGCGACAGGCAGCCACATACCGACAGGGGGGTCGTGTGGCTTTTTCGGATAATCGTCGCGGACAGGGCCAAGGAACGTGCTGATGGCGAAGCGATAGGAATAGGCTGCCGAAATCAAGGATGCCAACGTGACGAGGACCGGAATGACCCAGGGATGTCCCAAGATCGCCGTATGCGACGCCTCCTCAAGCATCATCTCTTTGGAGAGGAAGCCGTTGAAGAACGGAAGGCCCGCCATCGAGGCCGCAGCAACCATGGCTAGCGTGGCTGTGATCGGCATCATCGCAGCCAGGCCGCCGAGACGGCGAATGTCACGGGTTCCCGTCTCGTGATCGACAATCCCTGCGCTCATAAAGAGCGCCGCCTTGAACGTGGCATGGTTGAGGATGTGGAACACGGCGGTGATTGCGGCCATCGGTGTCGCAAAACCGAGCAACATCGTGACCAGGCCCAGATGGCTAACCGTCGAGAAGGCAAGCAGCGCTTTGAGATCGTCGCGGAACAATGCGATCCACGCCGCGACGAGCATCGTGATGAGGCCAACCGGCGTTACAATCAGGAACCACACATCGGCGGGCGAGAAGACCGGCCAAAGCCGGGCCATCAAGAACAGTCCCGCTTTCACCATGGTTGCCGAATGCAGGTACGCTGAGACTGGCGTCGGCGCGGCCATGGCATGCGGTAGCCAAAAGTGGAAGGGGAACTGGGCCGACTTTGTGAATGCACCAAGCAAGATCAAGAGAAGCGCGGGTAAGAACAGCGGCGATGAGCGCACTTGTTCGCCTCGCTGCAGTATCTCCGTAATCTCGTAACTGCCGGCGATATGCCCAAGGATCAGCATGCCCGCGATCAGCGCGAGCCCACCGCTGCCTGTGACGACCAAAGCCATGCGAGCGCCTTGGCGCGACTCCGGTAAGTGCCGCCAGTAACCGATGAGCAGAAACGAGGTAAGGCTGGTGAGTTCCCAGAAGACGATCAGCATAAGGATATTGTCACTGAGGACAATGCCAACCATCGCGCCTTGGAATAGCATCAGATAGAAGTAGAGAACGCTGAGCGAGTCTTTGGAGCCCAGATAGTATCGGGCGTACAGAATGATCAGTAGGCCGATACCGAGGATCAATCCGGCGAAGAATAATCCCAAGCCATCCAGAAAAAACGAGAACGACAACCCGATCGCGGGAACCCACGGCACCCCCCAGGTGACGACCTCACCGCTGTAGACCGCCGGCGCCTGCGATATTACAAGCAGGAGCGCCGTCAGCGTGACCGCACCGGTGGCAATTGCACAAATGTCGCGGCCCAGACGGCCTGTCAGTAGTGGAACAACCGCGCCGAGAAACGGCGTGAGCGTGGCGATAGCAAGAAGCATGCGTGAGGTTACCGAGGTCTAGGCAAAGAACGGCTGGCGTGGACGGTGGAGAGGTCCTACAGAGATCGTTTGATGTCATCCAAACATATACGGATCAACGCAGAAAGTCGCCGAAAACCGGAGTCTCATTGTCGCTCCGGACTTGGCCATCCATAAAGCCAATCGAAGCCACGCAAAGTTGCATCCTGGCCCCTCAGTCCAAGAATTAGGTT
Organism: Methyloceanibacter sp.; assembly: GCA_029287395.1. Classification (GTDB taxonomy): domain Bacteria; phylum Pseudomonadota; class Alphaproteobacteria; order Rhizobiales; family Methyloligellaceae; genus Methyloceanibacter. Next base: position 8,271 of record JARFRF010000099.1, read on the forward strand.
GCGTGGAAAGCGGATTAAGTCGCCGAAGACAGTGCCACCCAGATGGTATGCGCGACCGAGACGTCGGGCTGCGCGCTGGACCTGAGCCGCGCGCGGACGCCGTAGCGTCTCATACGTGGAGAAGGCGGCGGACGGTTCCGCACGCGAGGCGCCAACTAGTTCGGCGAGCTTGGCGGCATCTTCGATAGCTAGTCCGGCTCCTTGCGCGAGGTACGGGAGGACGGGGTGAGCCGCATCGCCAAGCAGCACAGCCGCACCGCGCGACCATTGGGGCAAAGGTCGCAGGGCGAACAACGACCAAGCCCGCCA
>JARFRF010000114.1 GCA_029287395.1 Methyloceanibacter sp.
GCCGTCAGGCATACAGTTTCGATTTTCTCTGGCTCCGTCCCTGTCATAGCTTGGAGCGCTGCAGAGTGCTCCGAGTCCACAGGCAAGAGGGTCGCGTTGTGCCGCGCGACCTCGCGCATGAAGATCTCACCGCCGGAGACGAGGCACTCCTTGTTGGCAAGCGCAACCGCGGTACCCTGCTTCACAGCGCGCAAGGTGGGGCGCAGGCCTGCGACGCCGACGATGGCTGCCATAACCCAATCGGCGGGTCGAGACGCGGCGTCTAGGAGAGCTTTGGGGCCAGCGGCGACTTCAATATTGGTGCCCGCCAATGCCAGCAAGAGGTCCTTGTAGCTCGCGGCGTCTGCGACAACAGCGAGCTTGGCTCGATGCTTCACAGCGAGCTCGGCCAGACGCTCCACGTTCTTGTTGCCGGTCAGCGCCACAACATCGTAGTCGTTCGGGTTGCGCCCAACGAGATCGAGCGTGCTTTCTCCGATAGACCCTGTCGCCCCGAGCACGCTAATCCGCTTCGGCTGCTTGACGCTTGCGCGCGGCCTGGAGGCTGTCTCTTTTTCTACCGGTGTCAGCTTACGCACCTCACCAAATAAGTAGCGCCGTGCCCGGTGCGCTTGGATTCCGCATGGCGATCAGCGCTGCGACCACAGCCGCCATCAGCAGACTGTCGATTCGGTCGAAAAAGCCTCCATGCCCAGGTATGAGCTGGCTCATATCCTTTATGCCCAAGTTTCGCTTCACCGCGCTCTCAAGCAAGTCACCCATCTGGCAAGAGAAGGCAAGCACTAATGCCACAAGCGCTAAGACTACCGGTGAGGTGTTGCCGAGATACAGGGCAAATAGAATACCAACCGCGATGGGCGTCGCGACGCCAACGAAGAAGCCGCTCCATGTTTTTTTTGGCGATATTGTCGGCGCAAACTTCGGACCACCGAACGTACGGCCACCAACATAAGACGCCGTATCTGTAGTCCAACTCACGACGAGTACGAACAAAACTGCTGACAGGCCGTAAGTTGGGTCGCTGCGAAGCCAGATGAGAGCCGCTGCGGGAAGCAGGACGTAGACCAGACCGCCTGCATCGAGCTGTGCCTCTCGAGGGGTCCTCTTTCGGTAGCCGGAGATGAAGAGCGTGGCTACCGTTGCCGCGAAGATGATCGCTGCCAGCTCGAACTTATGTACCGCTACGAAAATCACTACCGCTGTCATGCACGCTACATGAATTATTGTGGTGGCATCGCCGCCTGTTGAGCGTGTAGCGGCTCCCCACTCCCAGAAGAGAATGGTCGCCGATGCAATCACCAGCAGTAGAAAACTCCAAGGGCTAGCGACAAGTGCTACAAGCGCCAAAGCCGCAAGGAATACGGCTGATCCGATGCGGCGCCACAATTCGGGCGGTTGTTCGCGCTGAGGCTGGGAGGACGTGTCGTGGGAGGGCGTTGGGGACGTCACGCCATCGATCTCACACTGCGACCACCGAAACGCCGGTTTCGCCGCCGGAATTCAGCAAGTGCCTCCTCGTAGTCAGCCTTATCGAAGTCGGGCCAGTACGTATCGACAAAAACGAACTCGGCATAGGCCAGTTGCCACAGAAGAAAGTTCGACAACCGCAACTCTCCCGATGTGCGTATAAGTAAGTCTGGGTCGGGTAGTTCGTTTGTGTCGAGATAGGCTCCAAACAGATCCTCTGTCATATCCCCCGGAGCACGCACACCTGCTTTGATGTCTTCTGCAAAGCGCTCGGCAGCACGCATGATCTCATTGCGAGAGCCGTAGTTGAAAGCAATAGTGAGATGGAGCGTTCCATTGTCTTTCGTGAGCTCCACGGCGTCATCCAACATGCGTTGAATGTCGGCGTCGAAGCCGCCGCGGGATCCAATGATACGTATGCGGACACCGTTTTTGTGCAGATCGGCGAGATCGCGTCGAATAAACCGCCTCAAAAGACCAAAGAGATCACTGATTTCCTTGGCTGGGCGCGACCAATTCTCGGAGGAGAAGCTGAAGAGCGTAAGGTGCGTGACGCCGAGGTCTCTCGATGCTTCGACGACCCTGCGAACGGCTTCCACGCCTCGCCGGTGTCCCTCGACCCGCGGCAGGCGTCTCTCCGCGGCCCATCGGCCGTTGCCATCCATGATGATGGCCACATGGGAAGGGCCCGGACGAGTCTCGTCACCCCACTTGTTGTCCACTACGAGCGTCACGGCCAGCCTCTCCGTAGCAAGCTTCAAATGCGTCCATACGCTGGTCCCAATTAGACCTGCATGATTTCCGCTTCTTTTGTTGCCAGCGCCTCGTCGATATCCTTGATGACGTTGTCGGTCAGGTCCTGAACCTTGTTGGCCAGCGCATGGTGCTCGTCTTTGCCCATGTCGCCGTCCTTCTCAGCCTTCTTCAGATGTTCCATGCCGTCCCGGCGCACATTCCTTACCGCTACGCGGCCCTGCTCCGCGTATTTGTGAGCAACCTTCGCCAGTTCCTGACGCCGCTCCTCATTAAGTTCTGGGATGGGGAGCCGCAACAGCTGACCCTCGACAACTGGATTCAACCCTAGATCGGACTCCCGGATGGCCTTTTCAACCGCTGCAACCTGACTCTTGTCCCAGACCTGCACAGTAATCATCCGTGCCTCCGGAACGTTTACAGTCGCCACTTGGTTCAGCGGCATAGGACTTCCGTAGGCTGAAACCATGATCGGATCCAGGAGGCTAGCGCTGGCGCGGCCAGTGCGAAGTCCGCTGAACTCATGCTTTACGGCCGTCAGCGCGCCGCGCATTCGCCGTTCAATTTCATCCAAGTCGAAGTCAGACATTTTGCTTTCCCTAGCGGCCATCCTCCGGAAATCCCATACCGGACTTGGCGCGTTGCTTTAAAGCTTCCGAATAAGTGGGACCGCCTATCCGCCGTCGATCGTCGTCGAGGCTCCCTGCCCCTGAAGTTCAAGAGCTAAGTTCCCATGGTTCTTGATCGAAAAGACAATTATCGGAATACCGTTGTCTCGGGCAAGGGCGATTGCAGCCCCGTCCATGATCCTAAGATCTTGCTTGAGGACATCCGCATAGCTTAGGCGCTCATAACGCTTTGCATCTGGTACCTTCTGGGGGTCGGCGCTGTAGACGCCATCAACTTGAGTGGCCTTGTACAGAGCCTCGCATTCCATTTCCGCGGCGCGCAGGGCGGCCGCCGTGTCGGTGGTGAAAAACGGGTTGCCGGTCCCGCCCGCAAATATTACCACGCGTCCCTTCGACAGGTGGTCGAGTGCCTTATCGCGGATATAGGGTTCGCACACCGTTGGCATCGGAATGGCTGACAGAACGCGGGCGGTTTGTCCTGCCCGTTCGATCGCTGTCTGCAGAGCCAGTGCGTTCATCACTGTGGCCAGCATGCCCATATAGTCGGCGCGCGCCCGATCGATCCCGCCCTCAGCCGCCATCAAGCCACGAAAGATATTGCCTCCGCCGATGACAACACAAAGCTCAACGCCCGTAGCCGCAGCCGCAGCAATATCCTTCGCAATCGGCTCGATAATGTCGAGATCGATTCCGTAGCCTTTGTCCCCGGCGAGCGCCTCTCCGGAGAGTTTGACAAGTACGCGCGTGTAGCGCGATCTCGCGGCAGACGGTGTGTCCATCAACGTTTGGCTCCGGCTGTCCTATACAGGATGAACCCCTCAAATGGCCCGACCAATGCGGCCTCGGTCCTTCTAGGCCTGGACCGGCGACGCCTCAGGAGTCGCCGCCCGAACCCTATGCGCCAGAGGCGGCCGCGGCAACCTCGGCAGCGAAGTCGCCCTCATCCTTCTCGATGCCTTCGCCCAACGCGAAGCGATAGAATCCGATGATCTTGATCGGTCCGCCCGCGTTGTTTCCAGCCGCCTCCATAGCCTTGGCGACCGTGTTATCTGGGTCGTGGACGAACGGTTGCTTGAGGAGGACCACTTCCTCGTAAAACTTCCGCAAGCGTCCCTCAACCATCTTCTCGATGACGTTGTCGGGTTTGCCCGACTCTTTAGCTTGTTCGGTCAGAACGGCGCGTTCACGCTCGACGAGATCCTGGTCGAGGCTGTCGGTATCGATAGCCTGCGGATTTGTTGCGGCAATATGCATGGCGACCTGCTTACCGAAGCCCTTCACAGCATCCGCGTCGCCAGTCGATTCCAGTGCAACGATGACGCCGATCTTGCCGAGACCCGGAGCCGCTTGGTTATGCATGTAACTCGCCACCACGCCGTTGTCGGCGGCCAGATGAGCCGTCCGGCGCAAGGTCATGTTCTCTCCGATGGAGCCGACCATTTCCTTCAGCGTCTCGGCGACAGAGTTTCCGCCGTCGGCATAGGTCTCTCCACCAAGCTTTTCAATGTCGCCCTTGGCCTTGATAGCCGAGTTTGAGATCGTGTTGACCATTTCCTGGAAGCTCGGGTTCCGCGCCACGAAATCCGTCTCTGAGTTAATTTCGACGAGCGCTGCCTCGGTGTCTGTCTCGTGCAAACCGATGAGACCTTCAGCGGCTACGCGGCCAGCTTTCTTCGCGGCCTTGGCTAGGCCCTTTGCGCGGAGCCAATCAATGGCGGCTTCCATATCGCCGTCGTTCTCGTTCAGCGCCGCTTTACAATCCATCATGCCCGCGCCGGTCTTCTCGCGGAGCTCTTTGACCATGGCTGCCGTGATCGTCGCCATCCGTTCCTCTATCTCTTAGCTTTCGCCGAGCCTCATTGACTAAGCGGCTTGGTTACGCGTTTTCCTTCGACTCCGCCTCGGCGGTCTCGGCTGGAGCAGCCTCAGTCGCGGCCTCTTCCTCGATCGCCGGCTCGGCTATCGGCTCTTCAGCCTCGCCGAGATCAACACCCATCGAACCCTGACCACGCTCGATACCGTCGATGGCTGCACGGGCGATCAGATCGCAATACAGCGTAATGGCGCGGCCGGCGTCGTCGTTACCGGGAATGGGAAAGGTGATGCCATCCGGATCGCAATTGGAATCAACGATCGCAACGACGGGGATATTCAGCTTACGGGCCTCCGCAATCGCGATGGATTCCTTGTTGGTGTCGATGACAAAGATGACGTCCGGTGGAGCACCCATGTCCTTGATGCCGCCCAGCGAGATTTCGAGCTTATCTTTCTCGCGGGTGAGCTGAAGCAGCTCCTTCTTAGTGAGACCGCGATGTTCGCCCTCGAGAAGCTCCTCCAATGCCTTCAGGCGTTTGATGGAATGCGAAATAGTGCGCCAGTTCGTCAGTGTGCCGCCGAGCCAACGGTGATTGATGAAGTACTGTGCCGAGGAGCGCGCGCCTTCAGCGATAGCTTCGGTGGCTTGGCGCTTCGTGCCTACGAACAACACACGCCCCCCCTTGGCTACCGTGTCGGATATCGCAACTAGAGCCTGGTGCAGCAGCGGTACTGTCTGGGTCAGGTCAATGATGTGGATGTTGTTCCGGGAGCCGTAGATGAACGGCGCCATTTTCGGGTTCCAACGATGTGTCTGGTGACCGAAGTGAACGCCAGCTTCCAAGAGCTGACGCATAGAGATATCGGGCAGTGCCATGGGACTGCAGACTCCTTTTTCCGGTTTTTTCCGCCGCGGGGCGATGAGAGACCGGAATTTCCGGTCACCGGAGCGAGCGCAAAGGTTATAGATGGCCTTTGTGACGCTTAGTCCCCGCGTGTGAGATGGGCCGGGTTATAGGGGGCTGCTTCGCGCTTTGCAAGCCCGGAAGATCCTTAGAAAGAAGGCCCTATTGGGCCCGTACCGGCCTAAAGTGCGGTGACCTCCCGAACGCCATCCAGCAGCATAAGCGTGTTGCGCTGGCGGGGCGTCGAATTGACCCCCTGCGGCAGGTCGAACTCCACTTCCTTGCCTTCGACACGAAGGCGGAGCTGGAGGCGTCCCTGGCCTCCTTCCCCGCCGATGACCGCGGCAAGCTCGGTGAGCGCGTTGGGATCGTCCACTGTCACGCTCATGCCGGCAACCCGCTCCTCGGCGGTGCTATCGAGCGAGGAGAGTCCTTGAACCCGGACGCGAATGTTTTCGCCATCCGCTTCGGCTTCGGCATCAAGAAGCACGACAGAACCCGCCTCGAGAAGATGCCGGCCAGCGATTAGAGCCTCGGAGAAGATCACCGCCTCGAACTGCCCCGTGGCATCCGAAAAGGCGACGAAAGCATAGGGGTTACCCGTCTTGCCTTTGCGCTCGCGGGAAGACAGCACGGTGCCTGCGAGGCGGCCCACCACACGTTTCTTCTGCGCCTTCGCAGCGAAATCAGTCCAAGTCTCCACACCAAGCGATTTCAGGACTTCGCTGTACTCATCGAGCGGATGGCCCGTCAGGAAAAAGCCAACGGCCTCGAACTCGTGTGACAGTTGTTCGGTCGGCAGCCAACGGGACGTCTTACGTAACTCAATAGGCGGTGGCGCTTGATTGCCGCTTGAGAAAAAGAGGTCGTTCTGACCGCCGGCGCGGGCTTCCTGCGCGCTGTTCCCGGCAAGAACTATTCTATCGACGTTCTCCAGTGCGGTTGCTCGATCGATGCCAAGCTCGTCAAACGCGCCGGCCGTTGCGAGGGTCTCCAGTGCCCGTTTGTTGACTTGGCGCGGATTCAGCCTGCGCGCGAAGTCCGAGATATCGCCAAAGAGGCCGTTGGCATTCCGCTCAGCGACGATAGATTCGACGGCGTGCTGGCCAACATTCTTAAGTGCGGCAAGGGAGTAGCGAATTGCGTTCCCACCTGGCAGGAAGCCGACTTCCGAAAAGTTGACCGAAGGTTGCTCTAGCTGAATGCCGAGCCGCCGGGCCTCCTGTGCGAAACTATTCAGCTTGTCGGCATTGCCCATATCGAGCGTCATAGACGCTGCCAAGAACTCTGTCGGGTGGTTCGCTTTGAGATAGGCCGTTTGATAGGCTATGAGCGCATACGCAGCCGCGTGGGATTTGTTGAAGCCATAGCCGGCAAACTTTGCGACCAGCTCGAATATGTACTCCGCCCGGCCCTTCTCAACACCGTTAGCCACGGCGCCTTCGACGAAACGCGCGCGTTGCTTGTCCATCTCCGCCTTAATCTTCTTGCCCATAGCCCGGCGCAGAAGGTCGGCCTCGCCCAGTGAGTAGCCGGATAGCACCTGGGCAATCTGCATAACCTGCTCTTGGTAGATGATGACCCCGTAGGTCTCGGCGAGGATCGGCTCGATCATCGAATGAAGCGTTTCGATCTTCTCCTTGCCGTGTTTGCGGTTGACGAAGGTCTCGATGTTGTCCATCGGGCCTGGCCGGTAGAGCGCGACCATGGCGATTATGTCTTCAAACCGGTCGGGCTTCAGCTTGCGCAAGGCGTCGCGCATGCCCTGGCTTTCCAACTGGAAGACCCCGACCGTTTCCGCGTGCTGAATGAGCTCAAATGTTTTGGCGTCATCGAGTGGGATTTTGGACGGATCCATGCTCGTTCCGTCGCGGGCAATAAGCCTCCGAACCATTTCGATGACCGTGAGCGTCTTGAGGCCGAGGAAGTCGAACTTGACCAGGCCAGCAGCTTCAACCCATTTCATATTGAACTGGGTCGCCGGCAGCTGCGCGCGCGCGTCTCGGTAAAGCGGCACAAGCTCCGTGAGTGTTCTGTCCGCTATCACAACACCTGCCGCATGGGTCGATGCGTGTCGGTAAAGTCCTTCGAGGCGCTGCCCAATATCGAGCAATTTGGCGACGATGGGCTCCTTGTCGCGCTCCTCTTGCAGCCGGGGCTCGCCGGCAATGGCTTGGGGTAATGTCACGGGGTTTGCAGGGTTCATGGGCACAAGTTTGCAAAGCCGGTCCACTTGGCCGTAGGGCATTTGCAGTACGCGTCCCACATCGCGAAGGACGGCTCGTGCCTGCAACTTTCCGAATGTGATGATATGCGCGACCCGATCGGCGCCGTACCGATCACGGACATACGCGATGACCTCGTCGCGCCGATCCTGGCAAAAGTCGATATCAAAGTCGGGCATGGACACGCGTTCGGGATTGAGGAAGCGCTCGAAGAGAAGTCCGAAGCGGATGGGATCGAGATCTGTAATCGTCAGCGCGTAGGCCACCAGCGAGCCCGCGCCGGAGCCGCGGCCTGGCCCCACGGGGATGCCCTGCCCCTTCGTCCACTTGATGAAGTCGGAAACGATCAGGAAGTAGCCCTGGTAGTTCATGCGTGTGAT
>JARFRF010000050.1 GCA_029287395.1 Methyloceanibacter sp.
TTCATCGAGTCGAAGAATTCGGCGTTGTTCTTGGTCTGCTTCAGCTTGTCGACCAGGAACTCGATGGCATCCATGGTGCCCATGGGGTTCAGGATGCGGCGGAGCACGTACATCTTCTTGAGCTGATCCTTGTCGACCAGCAGCTCTTCTTTCCGCGTACCGGAGCGGGCGATATCGATGGCCGGGAACACGCGCTTGTCGGCGACCTTGCGGTCGAGCACGACTTCAGAGTTACCGGTGCCCTTGAACTCTTCGAAGATGACTTCGTCCATGCGGCTACCCGTATCGATCAGGGCCGTGGCGATAATCGTCAGTGAACCGCCTTCTTCGATGTTGCGCGCGGCGCCGAAGAAGCGCTTCGGTCGTTGCAGCGCGTTCGCGTCTACGCCACCGGTCAGCACCTTACCGGAAGAGGGAACCACCGTATTGTAGGCGCGGCCTAGCCGCGTGATCGAGTCCAGCAGGATCACCACGTCGCGGCCGTGCTCGACCAGGCGCTTCGCCTTCTCGATGACCATTTCGGCCACCTGCACGTGACGCGCGGCGGGTTCGTCGAAGGTGGAGGATACGACCTCGCCCTTCACCGAGCGCTGCATGTCCGTCACTTCTTCCGGGCGCTCGTCGATCAAAAGTACGATCAGATAGCACTCAGGATGGTTGGCGGTGATCGAGTGAGCGATGTTCTGAAGGATGATCGTCTTACCGGTGCGCGGCTGGGCCACGATCAAGCCACGCTGGCCTTTACCGATGGGTGCAACGATGTCGATGACCCGGCCCGTATAGTCTTTCTTGGTCGGATCTTCCGTCTCCATCTCAAGCGCTTCGTCGGGATAGAGCGGGGTCAGGTTGTCGAAGTGGATCTTGTGGCGCTGCTTCTCAGGCTCCTCAAAATTGATCGTGTTGACCTTGAGAAGCGCGAAATACCGTTCGCCGTCCTTTGGGCTTCTGATCTGACCTTCGACCGTGTCGCCAGTCCGAAGACCAAAGCGCCGGATCTGCGAGGGCGAAACGTAGATGTCGTCGGGACCGGCCAGATAGTTCGAGTCCGGTGACCGCAGGAAGCCGAAACCATCCTGGAGGACCTCGACAACGCCTTGGCCGGTGATTTCGACCTCACGGGCGGCGAGTTGTTTCAGGATCGCGAACATCAACTCCTGCTTGCGCATCGCGTTCGCGTTTTCGACTTCGACCTCCTCGGCGAAGCTCAAGAGCTCCGTCGGCGATTTAGCCTTCAATTCTTGCAGCTTCATTTCCTGCACGCTGCTAACTCCAATAGGGATAAGGGTTGTTGTTTTGATTACCGCGCACGGGTTCGCGCGCGCATGAAAAGAAAAGGAAAGGGGTGGTCTATGGCGGGAGGGCGGTGGGATCGGCCCAGCCAGTTCGCGTCAAATGCCGAACTGGAACGTTCAAGTCTTAGCCTGATTTCGAGTCGCTTATAGCAGACGCTCGTCCAGGGCGGAATAGAATTCACGCAAAAGCCACGCAGAATTTGGTTGAATTTTGGCCAAAGCGTCATAGGCGGCAAAAAAGCAATGAGCCTCAGAAGGGTTTCACGATCGCCAATATGACAATCGCGATCATCAAAAGCGTCGGGACCTCGTTGACGATCCGATAGAATTTCTGGCTGTGCGTATTGCGATCCTCGGCGAACTCGCGGGTCCAGCGCCCCAGGAACCCTGTAAATGCCGACATGGCAATGACCAGAACCAACTTCAGGTGAAACCAGCCAGCCGCGGACCAATTCACCAGGTAATAAGCGAGAATCAGCCCGAAAATCCACGTCGCGATCATTGCGGGGATCGTGATCGCCTTCAGAAGCCGCCGCTCCATGACCTTGAAGGTCTCGGATTGCTTCGAGCCGGCTTCCGCCTCCGTGTGGTAGACGAAGAGCCGCGGCAGATAGAGGATCCCAGCCATCCAGGCGATCATCGCGATGATGTGGAACGCCTTGATGTAGAGAAGAAACATAGGTTTTTCAGGCCTTTACGACGCGCCATCGCCCTTGACCAGCCTTAGTAAGCGTTCCACGTTTTCGATCGGCGTCTCAGGCAAGATGCCATGACCGAGATTGAAGACGAAGGGTCGGTCGCCGAGCGTCTCCAGAATCTGCCGTACCCGAGCGTCGAGCGCTGGTCCGCCCGCGACCAAAAGGACTGGATCAAGATTACCCTGCACCGGCCCCATCGGTTGAAGCGCCTCACGGATCCAGCTAACGGGGAGGCTTGTGTCGCAGCCAATAGCATCGATGCCTGTTTCCTCCGCATACCGCACGGCCGACGGGCCTGCGCCCCGGGGAAAGCCGATGATAGGAATATCCGGCACCTCGGCTCTGACACGCGCAACGATCTCTTTCGTCGGCGCGATGCACCATTGGGCGAACCCGTCTTCTGGCAAGCTGCCCGACCAGCTGTCGAAAATCTGCAACGCGCGGCAGCCAGCCTCTACCTGCCCCAAGAGGTAGGTTACCGATGTCTCGACGATGGTATCTATGAGCGCTTGGAACAGGGCCGGGTCCTGGTAACCTAGGGCTCGCGCCCGCGCCTGATCTTTGCTGCCGGCCCCCTCCACCATATACGTCGCAACCGTCCAGGGCGCGCCGCTGAAGCCGATCAGCGGAACATCGTCCGGCAGGCCCGCCACGACCCGTTCGACCGTCTCATAGACCGGAGAGAGCTTTGATGGGGCCTTTGTTGCGACAAGCCGATCCAGGCCAGCCGCATCCCGAATGGGGTCGAGCTTGGGTCCTTCGCCTTCCACAAAGGCCACGGGCTGACCGAGCGCATACGGCACGATCAGAATATCCGAGAAGACGATCGACGCGTCGAAAGCAAATCGCCGTAATGGCTGCAACGTCACTTCGGCAGCCAACTTGGGCGTCAGACACAGATCCAGGAACGACGGAACGGTCTTTCGGACTTCACGGTACTCCGGCAAATAGCGGCCCGCTTGACGCATGAGCCAGATAGGTGGTGGCGAGGAAGTCTCGCCCCTCAAAACAGACAGGAATGGAGAATCTGAACCGGACATGCGTGTCTCTAAAACTAATAGAAAGAGTCTTTAGATAGATTTTTGTTATTTTTATTACCCCGTGAATAGCGGACATTCATCTTCTTCACCACAGTTTCAACAGGGTCTGCATAGTCGGATTTGTGGGTTTGGCATCCATGAAGACGTCCTGTAGCTAAAGTGACTTGATAGCGTTCGTAACCTTCTGAGCTGGGGTCGCTTTCTGCGCCAACCTCGGACTGAAGAACATCGCCGCAACCTGTGCGTAGATCCGTCTCGGCGCTGGGGATGAAAAAGACTATTGTCCCCCCTGCGCAAAAACTCCGTCGCGATCTAGACACAGACGAATCTGTGCAAAACCTAGCGTATGATTTTCTCGTCTACGGGGAGAGATTTGGAACCGAGTAATGTTGCCCCCGCAGGCTGCCGCAGTTATCCAATGGTCGTACAATGGATACCCAACAGCGTACGTTTCATCTTCATATGATCTCGGATGCCACCGGCGAGACCCTTGTGACAATCGCTCGCGCGGTTGGGGTTCAGTATGCGGCGGCGCGCGCAACCGAGCACTTGCATCCGCTCGTACGAAGCGAACGCGAACTCGAGCGCGTCCTTCAAGAGGTCGAGGCCGCGCCTGGGATCGTGCTCTACACGTTGTTCAATCGCGACCTGGCCGAGAAGCTCGAGCAGGCTTGTAAGCGGCTCAATGTTCCTTACGTTGCGCCGCTGCTGAATGTCCTCCAAGTGTTCGAGTCCTTTTTGGGTATGGCGTCGACTCCGACCGTGGGTGGACAACACCAACTCGACGCAGAGTACTTCCGCCGAATCGAGGCACTGAACTTCACCATGATGCATGATGACGGTCACCTGCCGGACAATCTGGACGACGCTGACATCATCTTGCTCGGGATCAGCCGCACGTCGAAGACACCTACGAGCATCTATCTCGCCAATCGCGGTCTCAAGACCGCCAATGTGCCCCTTATTCCTGGCGTGCCCGCACCGCCACAGCTCGAAGAACAGACCGGCGCATTCGTCGTTGCGCTCGTCGCAAGCCCGGAGCGCATATCGCAGGTGCGCCACAACCGCGTTATCGAGCAGGCCCATGGACACTTGGACGACTACGTAGATCGCGATGCTATCGCGGCTGAAATCACGCAGACACGCCAGCTTTGCGCACGCAACGGTTGGCCCATTATTGACGTAACGCGGCGGTCCATCGAGGAGACTGCCGCGGCCATTATCCGCCTGTATGACGACCGAGATGCGCCATCCCTAGACCCATGAGCACTTTCCTCCAAGAGGGCCGAGCACCCCTGATCCTGGCCTCCGCATCTGTCACACGGCGAAGGCTTCTCGAGAACACAGGCCTGACCTTTAGCACTGAAGCTGCTGGTCTCGACGAGGCGGCAATGCGTACGGCAATGGGCCTGGAAGGCACGGTCGAGCCAAGTGACGTGGCTGAAGTCCTGGCGCGCGCCAAAGCCGAGGCTGTAAGCGTGCGATCCGGTGCGGCTTTCGTGATCGGCGGAGACCAAGTTATGGCCGTCGACGGGAAGATCTACGGGAAACCGCAGTCGATGGAAGCGGCACGGGCGAGGCTCCTCGAACTCAATGGCCGAAGCCACCAATTACACACAGCCGTGGTCGTTGCGACGGGCGGCGAGACTAAATGGGCCTACACTGACGTGGCGACACTGACCATGCGCAAGCTGACCCCGGCCTTCATTGGCCGCTATCTCGCAGCGGCGGGTCAAGGCGTTCTAGGTTCGATTGGCGCTTATCAGATCGAGTCTTTGGGTATCCAGCTTTTCGATAATATCGACGGAGACTTCTTCTCGATTCTTGGCTTGCCGCTCCTCCCACTTCTCGAAGCGCTCCGTCGCGAGGGTGCGATCGAAGGATGACAGGAGAATGAGCAGTCCGCCACGCGCATGCGTGATTGGTTGGCCGGTGGAGCATTCGCGCTCGCCTGTTATTCATGGCTATTGGCTCAAGCACTACGGCATCGACGGGGCGTATGGAAAAGAGGCGGTAAAGCCCGAGGACATTGCCGACTTTCTGCGGACTTTGTCGGAGCATGGCTACGTTGGTGCGAATGTTACCTTGCCCCATAAGGAAGCGGCATTGAGGGCGGTGGATCAGGCCGATACCGCGGCAAAGGCAATCGGCGCGGTCAACACAGTATGGCTCGACAAACAGGGCCTTCTTCAAGGCAGTAACACGGATGCCTATGGGTTCATGATCAATCTCCAGGGGCTGGCGCCCGACTGGCAAGCACGCTGCGACGTGGCCATGGTCTTGGGCGCCGGCGGCGCCGCGCGCGGGGTTCTCTATGGCCTGATTGCGGCTGGTGTGCGCCGGGTCCTTCTGACGAATCGCACGGTGGCGAAGGCCGAAACCCTCGCCCGCGAGTTCGGCAGTCCCGTCGACGTTCTGCCCTGGGATAAAAAGGACTCAGCATTGCCAGCGTGCGGACTTCTGGTGAATACGACCAGCCTCGGAATGACTGGTCAGCCGCCGCTGGAAATCATGGTGCCCGCCCTGCCAACCGCCGCCGTTGTAGCGGACATCGTCTACGTTCCTTTGGAGACGCCGCTACTGGCCGCAGCGCGGGAGCGGGGTCTCACGGCCGTCGATGGATTGGGGATGCTCCTCCATCAGGCCGTCCCTGGCTTCGAACATTGGTTTGGCATTCGCCCCGACGTGACGGCGGATCTGCGTGCGGAGGTCGTCGCCACGCTGGAGGCCGGGTGATGCTGGTCGTCGGCCTGACGGGGGGGATCGGCATGGGAAAGAGCTCAGCCGCTGCTCACTTTCGGCGGCATGGCGTCCCCGTGTTCGATGCAGATGCGTACGTGCACCAGCTCTATGAGGGTGAGGCAGTACCTCTAATCGAGAGAGCTTTCCCAGGTACGACGCGCGATGGCCGGGTCGATCGGGGACTTCTCGCCGCGGAAGTGGCCGGCCAGCCAGAGCGTCTGAAGGCACTCGAGGCAATCGTCCACCCGCTGGTAACACAGGCCGAAATTGACTTTCTATGCGACCTGGAGGCTTCCGGCATTTCGATGGCGGTTCTCGAAATACCGCTGCTCTTCGAGACGGGCGCGGAGGACCGCGTCGACGTAACAGTTACGGTTAGCGCACCCGCGCAGGTGCAGCGATCCCGCGTCTTGGAGCGTGATGGAATGACGGCGCAGAAATTTGAGGCACTTCGCGCGCGGCAGCTCGAAGATACCGACCGCCGGGAGAAAGCGGACTACGTGCTTGATAGCGGTTCAACCTTGGAAAACCTCGAAGCGCAGCTCGATGTGCTCATCGAATCGCTTAAGCTTCGGGACGGGCGTGTCATGGAGCGCTTGCGTACACGCAAGACCTGACTAAGCGGAGTTCACCAAAGCCTTTGCGTGAGATCATTCTCGATACGGAAACGACAGGCCTGGATCCCCATGAAGGTCATCGGATCGTTGAGATCGGCTGTGTCGAGCTGGTCAATTCGATCCCCAGTGGCCGGACCTGGCACTGCTACCTGAACCCTGAGCGTGACATGCCAGAGCAGGCCTTTAGCGTGCATGGTCTGTCCAACGACTTTCTAAGCGACAAACCGCTCTTCGCAGACAAGGCCGACGAGTTTCTGGAATTTGTCGAGAGCGCCAAGCTTGTAATTCACAACGCCCGATTCGACTTCGGATTCTTAAACGCCGAGCTCGAACGGTCGTCTAAGCCTCTCCTAACTTGGGACAGGATCGTTGACACCTTGGCTCTTGCGCGGCGGCGCCATCCGGGCGCGCCGGCGAGCCTCGATGCTCTTTGCCGCCGGTATGGCATCGACCTCAGTGAACGCGACCTTCACGGGGCTCTGCTAGACTGCCGGCTGCTTGCGTCGGTCTATGTAGAGCTCGTCGGTGGCAAACAGGCACGTTTGGAGCTGGCGGGGCAGGGAGGTCGGCAGGCCGATCGATCGCAGAGCGGGTTCTCCGTTGCGCCGCGTCCAACGCCGCTGCCTCCAAGGTTAACGGCTGATGAGCGCGATGCCCACCAGAACTTTGTCGCCACGCTGGGTGAGGATGCGATCTGGCGCCGCTACGAGTGAGCGGGGGCTTATGCCCCAGTCACGCGCTGCCGACTGGATTGGCTTAGTTGGGCTGTCCTTCGGCGGCCTCTCCGCCCTTTGACAGATTTTGCGCATAGAGGCGCCCGAAGTCGATCGGGTCGAGCATGAGCGGCGGGAAGCCACCGTCACGAACGACATCGGCGATGACGCGCCGAACGAAGGGGAACAGCAGGGTGGGACAATCAACAAACAAGACGGGCTGAAGCATCTTTTCCGGCACATTCTTTATCCGGAAAAGCCCGCCATAGTCGATTTCGACGTTGTAGATCACGCCGTCATCGCTCTTTGCATGCGCCTCGAGGTGCACGACTGTCTCGTAGATGTCTTCGCCCCGCGGCCCCGCGTTCACGTTAACGCCGACTTGAAGCTGAGGGTTCTGGCCCGGTCCCTGCAGCGTCTGTGGCGCTCCCGGGCTCTCAAAGGAGAAGTCCTTTACGTACTGAGCCAGAACGCTGAGTTGAGCCGCATTGCCACCGTCCGCGCCTCCGCCGCCGGCTGGCTGATCGCCATTGCTCCCTTTAGGGCTATTTCCATTGTTGTTCTCGACCATCCAATCCTCCCTCGGCGCAACTTTCGACCGCTGGCTAACATGGGCCTACGTATCGCGCAATTCGACAACAGCACCCGAAAGACAAAGATGGGCCGCTATCTCCTTTGGGGTTGGCGTCCATAAGGGGAATGACGTAAGTTGACGGTGCACCGCAGCGATCCTGAGTGAAAAATATGCTGCGGCGGGCCCCGACTGCTAGAAAATCCCCAGGTGTATAACGATATCTAGCCTAGGGAAGATCAAGACGAAGACCGTTGACCGCGAGATACTCCGCAGAGAGCCGGACTGGGTCCGGAACTGGATGGCAGTAACATTATGAGTGAAGCTTTCGACATCTATACACTGCTGTTTCTGGTGCTCGCGGTTGTGATCTTCATCAGACTGCGCAGCGTCCTCGGACGCAGAACGGGCAACGAGCGACCGCCTTACGACCCGTATTCAAGCCCGGAGACAAAACAGGGTACGCCGGAGGGCACCGTCGTGGCGTTGCCCCGCGGCCGAAACGCCGAAGCGCAGGTTGGAGAAGCGGCCGGGCCCTCGGCTGAAGATATACAGGAGCGTCTGGAGCGCTTCGCCAAGACGGACAGCCCTCTTGGCAAGTCGCTCACCACACTGATTAAGGCAGACCCGACGTTCGACCCAACCGAGTTTCTCGACGGCGCAAAGATGGCTTACGAGATGATCGTTGCGGCCTTTGCCGAGGGCGACGAGAAGACGCTGCAGCAGCTCCTGGGTGAGGACGTCCTGGACGGCTTCTCTCGCGCTATCGCCGAGCGCGAACAGCGCGGCGAAACACATCACTCGACGCTGGTGGGCATCGACAAAGCTGACATCATCGAAGCGGAGATGAAGAACAAGCAGGCCTTCATCACCGTAAAGTTCGTAAGCGAACTCATTTCGGTCACGCGCGATTCGGCGGGCGAGATCGTTGATGGCGATCCGAAGAAGGTCCGTGAGGTCACGGACATTTGGACATTCTCTCGCGATACGGCGTCCCGCAATCCGAACTGGAAGCTGGTGGCCACTGAAGCTGCGAACTAGTCGCCGCGCGTTGACCTATGGGTTCTAGCCCGGACATTGGCACCCTGGAGTCCGATTACGTAGCATGTGGCTTTGATGCCTTGCCCGGCTGGGCCGAGGACGATCATCTTGCCGCTTTTCGCGCATTCCTGAGGTCCTGTCCGGCCCATGCGGTGCGTATAGCGAGGACCATTCACGGTCCGTTGCCTTTTCAGGAAGCGTTGGCATTGGGAGCAGACATCCGCCCCGATGAAGCACGCAAGTTCTTCGAAACTCACTTCGAACCCTTTTGCCGCCAAGCCCCGCGCGTGCAAGGGTTTGTGACGGGCTACTACGAGCCCATTCTTCTGGGAGCCCTTGAACGAAGCGATCGGTTCAACGTTCCGGTGTATGGCCTTCCCACAGACCTCGTTCCTTTGGAGTCTGAAGTTTTCCGTGCGGCCAACAATGACAAGGTCACGGCACGGCGCCGTCGCGGATCCGAGATGGTGGATTACTTCACCCGAGCCGAAATCGAGAACGGCGCGCTAGAGGGGCGGGGCCTTGAGCTTCTCTATGTAGGCGATTGGGTTGAGCTGTTCTTTATGCACGTCCAAGGATCGGGCCGCGTTCAGCTCGACGACGGTAGCTGGGTGCGGCTATCTTTTGCAGGGAAGAACGGTCATCCGTACACGTCTATTGCGAAAGTGCTTGTTGAAAAGAATGAGCTCTCCGCGAACGAGATCGACATGGCGCGCCTCAAAGCATGGTTGCGCGCCGCCCCCGAACGCGGCCGCCGACTTTTGCAGGAGAATAAGTCCTATATATTTTTCCGTATACTGACTGGTGTCGAGGGCTCTGGTGGTCCTCTCGGCGCCGAAGGCGTAACCTTAACGCCCGGGCGCAGCCTCGCGATCGATCCGGTCTGTACACCACTTGGTTGTCCGGTCTATGTCGCGGCGGACCGTCTACTTGCTGAGTGCGGCCGGCCTTTCGCACGGCTCATGGTTGGACAGGACGTGGGTTCGGCAATTCGAGGGCCCGAGCGTGGCGACATCTTCTGGGGCACCGGCGATGCCGCTGGCGAATTCGCCGGAAGCACGCGCCATCAAGCGACGTTCTTCTTATTGCTCCCAAAACGTTAAGGCCCTTTGCGGTAGTGTGGTCGCATGGCGCGCAGAAAATCAGACAAACAAACGCCGGACAGTGGGAATGCCATCAAGACGAAGAAGGTCTCGGTCCGTCTTGAGGATGATTCCGGTCTGTGGGCGCGTGTAGCCGACACAGCGCAGCCTTTGGCCAACAAGAACCGGTTTGTTGACTTGGGGGCACCGCTCGCGACGCCTGCGCAAGCCAAGGCAAGGCCGCCCGTTGACACAGGCTCCGCATCCCGAAGTCCCACGGTCTCAAAGCCGCTACGCCAGCATGCGGGCGAAAAGGCTACCGTAGGGACGGCCCCATCGCCGAATGTCGGACTTGATCGGCAGACTGCCCGCAAGCTCGACAAGGGCAGTCTCGCTATCGAAGCGCGTATCGACCTGCACGGCATGCGCCAACGCGAGGCCCATAGTGCCTTACGCAAATTCCTGCATTGGGCCTGCGGTAAAGACTACCGGCATGTGCTCGTCATTACCGGCAAGGGCTCACTTCGTGACGAGGGCAGGAGCTTCTATGACGAAGATGAACGGGGCGTGCTGCGCCAGGCGGTCCCCCATTGGCTGTCGCATGGAGACCTAGCGCCATTTATCGTCAGCTTCGCGCAGGCGCCGCGCCGGCTCGGCGGCGAAGGGGCGCTGTATGTGCGGCTTAGGAAGCAAGATCGAGCGCGCCGGCGCCTCTAAAGAATGAACTTCGATAGATCCGCGTTTCTGGCCAGATCGCCGATGTGTTCGCGCACGTAAGCGGCGTCGATGGTGATCGCTTCACCGCTCTTGTCGGCCGCATCGAAGGATATATCGTCGAGGATGCGCTCCATCACCGTCATCAGCCGCCGGGCGCCAATATTCTCGACAGACGTATTCACCTCGACAGCAATGTCAGCGATGGCATCGATTGCGTCCGTCGTGAATTCTAGGTGCACGCCTTCCGTCTTCATCAGAGCAACATATTGGTTGATGAGGCAAGCTTTCGGCTCCGTTAGGATACGGCGGAAGTCCTCGTTGGTCAGCGCGCGAAGCTCCACACGGATCGGCAAGCGGCCCTGCAACTCGGGAAGAAGATCGGCGGGCTTGGCAATGTGAAACGCGCCGGAGGCAATGAAGAGAATATGGTCCGTTTTCACAGGCCCATATTTCGTTCCAACGGTCGTGCCCTCGATCAGCGGCAGCAGATCGCGCTGCACGCCTTCGCGGCTGACGTCCGCGCCGACACGATCTGAACGCGCGCAGATTTTGTCAATCTCGTCCAAGAAGACAATGCCGTTGTTCTCGACATTCCGGATGGCCTCCTGGATCATCATGTCGTCGTCGATCAGCTTGTCGGACTCCTCCGCCATCAGAATATCGAACGAGTCCTCCACCGTAACGGTCCGAGTCTTCGTTCGTTGGCCGAGGGCCTTACCGAGCATGTCCGACAGATTGATCATGCCGACTTGGCTGCCTGGCATACCTGGTATCTCGAAAGATGGCATGCCGCTGGCGTCCGCCACTTGAATCTCAATCTCTTTATCATTTAGTTCGTTGGATCGCAGCTTCCTGCGGAACGACTCGCGCGTGGTGCTGCTGGCGCCCGGTCCCACCAGTGCATCGATCACGCGCTCCTCGGCGTTAATCTGAGCGCGGGCCGAGACCTCCTTTCGCTTTGCATCGCGCAAAAGGCCGATGCCGGCTTCGATGAGGTCGCGCACGATTTGCTCGACGTCGCGGCCCACATATCCCACCTCGGTGAACTTGGTCGCCTCAATCTTGATGAAGGGAGCGTTGGCGAGTTTGGCTAAGCGGCGGGAAATCTCCGTCTTGCCGACACCGGTTGGGCCGATCATCAAGATGTTCTTCGGCAAAACCTCTTCGCGCATATCCTCGTCCAGCTGCTGACGCCGCCAGCGATTGCGCAAGGCAATGGCTACAGCGCGCTTGGCGTCGCTTTGGCCGACAATGTGGCGATCGAGTTCTGAGACGATTTCGCGAGGGGAAAAAGCGGTCATACAGGTACTGGTTCGGTTAGGCCTAGCTGGCGGACGCGTCGAGTACTTCGACAGTCAGGGAATCATTGGTGTAGACGCAGATTTGGGCCGCAATTGCCATCGCTTTCCGCGCAATCTGCTCGGCGCTGAGATCGGAGTCGAGCATGGCTTTGGCCGCTGCGAGCGCATACATCCCGCCCGACCCGATGCCCATGACGGCATCGTCCGGCTCCAACACGTCGCCGGTACCCGTCAGCACAAGACTTTCATTCGGGTCGGCCACGATCATCATGGCCTCCAAGCGGCGCAAGTACCGGTCAGTCCGCCAGTCTTTGGCGAGTTCCACGCAGGCGCGTTTGAGCTGATCGGGGAAACGCTCGAGCTTGGTTTCAAGCCGTTCGAAAAGGGTGAAGGCGTCGGCGGTCGAGCCAGCAAAGCCGGCAATGACCTGGCCCGATCCCACGCTGCGCACCTTTTTTGCGGTGCCTTTGATAACGGTCTGACCCAAGGAGACCTGGCCGTCGCCTGCTACCACCACCTTGGCATCCTTGCGGACAGTGAGGATGGTCGTGCCGTGCCAGGAGTTGGGTGAAGTTTCGGGCAAAGAGGGAACGCTCATACTGTCTGCGATATCGGGCTTGGTGCCCGGTTCGTCAAGCGCCTAGGCGCTCGTGTCACGATCCTGCCGTCGTGGGGTGGGGCTAGTCGAGCGTTGGCGCCAAGGAAGTCAGAGGGGGCAAGGTCACGTTGGTCACGCGCCAGCGCGCGCCATCCAAGGTCATGGTGGCGCCTATCGTGGGCGCATCGGCCTTGTTGGGGTCCTTCATGTCGATCCTGAACGCCGTTGGCCCGGAGAAGAAGGCGTAGGTCATATAGTCGCCGAAGCCTTCGTTCTTTTCCCGGTGTTCCAGAACGGTTGGATTGCTGAGGAGAGCTTCAGGCGTCACCAAGCTATCGACCGTACCGCCAATGACCGACGGGTCCGAGAATGTTCGTCAGTGCCGTGCCGATATCGCCGAGAACAGGGCGTTTTTCGCCGAGTTGGTCGGATTTCTCCAAGAGCCTGCCGTCGACCTTATCCTTCATGCTGGCTCCGATGGCTGGAAAATCGACGATCCTCTTAAGCGCCTCCGCATTGTTGGACAGCAGCGCCTGCTCAAGCCGATGCAGGGTCCAATAGGGGTAGGCGACGTAGACGGCCAGCAGGATCAGAATCAGTAGAAACAGGCGGCGCATTAACGGATTTCCCTCAAATTTGACGGTCGCCCATAGCATGCCTGCATGACGGGGCGTATAAGCGCACTCGTGATAGAAGCGAATTGCTAAGGGCCTCTGGGTTAGGCTGTCAGACATGCAAAAGCTAAGCAAATCGGCGGATGCCGCTGGAAGCCCTGCGGCCCGCACCGCGACGATTGATCGCCGCACCAAGGAAACGAACATTACTGCGACCGTCAATCTCGACGGGACTGGCGCTTACGATATCGCGACGGGTGTTGGCTTTCTTGACCACATGCTAGAGCAACTGGCGCGCCACGGGCTGTTCGACATTATCTTAAAGGCCGACGGCGACCTTCATGTCGATCAGCACCACACCACTGAAGACGCAGGCATCGTGCTTGGCCAGGCGTTTGCGAAAGCCTTGGGCGACAAAGCTGGAATCACGCGTTACGGCTCGTGCTACCTGCCGATGGACGAGACGCTGACCCGCGTTGCGCTCGACGTATCGGGGCGGCCGTTCCTCATCTGGGACGTAGAGTTCACGCGCGCCAAGATCGGCGACATGGACACCGAGCTGTTCCGCGAGTGGTTCCAGGCCTTCGCGCAGAACGCAGGCATCACGCTGCATGTGGAAAATCTCTACGGCGAGAATAACCACCACATCGCCGAGACCTGCTATAAGGCGCTCGCCCGCGCACTGCGCCAAGCAATCGCCATCGATCCG
>JARFRF010000052.1 GCA_029287395.1 Methyloceanibacter sp.
GGATTGCCCAGTGCGAAGACCTTCACTTCCACCTTCTTCGAGAGGTCAGCGATAAATCGTGTGCGTTGGCGATCACCGGCGAGGCGTGCATCTTTGGCGACAACGCCGTCTGTGGCCAAAGCAGGCTTTGGCGGTGCCAAAAGCAAAAGTAATCCGAGAGAGAGCGTCAGGAACAGCGCCAGCGCTCGCATCTCCCTTCGACCCAACATGCACGTCTCGCCCTTCTTGATTAGTTGTGCTTCCCCTTTGCGCAGCAAAACGCAGCGCACGCCGTTTCGTTCATGCTGAACGGCGGTCAGGACCATTTGCGGGCAGCTTTTGACCCAAATCGCTAGTCGGCATGCTCAAAGTATTAACCACGTGAGGTTAAGCGTCCGTTGTGAACAAGTGCCTGGATGATGCTCGGCACTTGCCAAAACTCCCAGCAACACTCTAATACTGGGGGACTCACAATGATGAGTCTCAAGCCCTTGGACGCCTACCGGCGGGACGGGCAGATGAAATTCTAGCGCGTTGGGCCCTTGGAAAACGGCCATGACGCAAGAATGCGGCGGCGATCAGGGATTTTCGTCGCCCCAGCAAGAAATGGTCTGCAGCTTCGCGCTCGCGGCCAGTAGGAAATCGCGATGCAGGGCCAGGAGCGTCTGAAAAACTACCAAAATCAAGGTAGTTGTTCGTTGCCCCCTTACGCCCGGCGGCTGAAACCGGCCGCTCGCCGCAACCCAGAAAACGGTCTAACGGCAAGGCATCGCATGCGTTTATGGACGACTGAATTTATGTCCGCACGGCCGTCAGGCTCAGGCCCGGCGGAACGGCTTATGCCGTTCATCGCCGAATCCCGTGCGGCGGAGAACAAACACTATGGCAAACAAGATGCTTATAGATGCGGCGCATCCGGAGGAGACCCGGGTCGTCGTAAAAGGAAATCGTGTCGAAGAATTTGATTACGAGTCCGCAAGTAAAAAACAGCTAAGAGGCAATATATACCTCGCAAAGGTGACGCGAGTAGAGCCATCGCTCCAGGCGGCCTTTGTCGATTACGGCGGCAACAGGCATGGTTTCTTAGCTTTTACGGAAATTCATCCTGATTACTACCAGATCCCGGTCGCGGATCGTCAGGCGCTCCTCGAAGAAGAAGCGGCAGAGCAAAGCCGCGCTTCAGCGGAAGAGGCTGCAGAGGATGATGCCGCCTCTAGCGGAGGCAGACGCCGCCGACCTGGCCGTCGCGGTCGTGGTCGCGGCGGGTCGCGCAGGGACGCCCGCAAGCAGGCTCCGGCGGTAGAGGAAGACTTGCCGTCAACTGAGGCACTCCCCATCGCGACATTCGAACTCGACGAAGTCGACGAAATCGATACAACACCCCGTGACGAAGACGACGAACCCGACATCCAACTGGAGGCATCCGACCTCACGAATAAAGTGTCCGAGGCCGCAGAGCCCACGTCAGAGCCATCCGAAGACGACGATGCCGACGCTGACGACTTGGAAGATGTCGCGCCTGCCGAAGACGAGCAAGAATTGGCCGTCGCGGATGCGCCAGAGTCCGTCGCCCACGGAGACACCGCAGGCACTACGGAGATCGCAGACGAACTCGACGTTACCCAGGAATACGCCGACGACGAAGACGATTCAGACGACGATGAGGACTCTGACGATGATGGGGACGACGAGAACGGCGCTGGATCAACGTCATCCAAAGAAAGCGTTGAGTCGGTCGGCTCGGAGGATGCTCTAGAGGAGTTACCCGAGCGTGCGCGTCGCCGCCGTGGAAGGCCCTACAAGATTCAAGAGGTGATCCGCCGGCGCCAAATCATTCTGGTCCAGGTGGTGAAGGAGGAGCGAGGCAACAAAGGCGCCGCTCTGACCACTTACCTGTCCCTGGCTGGCCGCTACACCGTCCTGATGCCGAACACGGCACGCGGAGGCGGCATATCCCGCAAAATCACGCAGCCCACGGACCGAAAGCGGCTTCGCGAGATTGCTGACGAACTAGAAGTCCCCGAGGGGATGGGCTTGATCATTCGTACTGCAGGCGCTCAGCGGACCAAGACCGAGATTAAGCGAGACTACGACTATCTTCTGCGACTGTGGGAGACGGTGCGTGATCTCACGCTCAGCTCAACGGCCCCTGCTCTTGTTTACGAGGAAGGAAGCCTTATCAAGCGCTCCATACGCGACCTATATAATAAGGACATCGACGAGGTCCTGGTTGCAGGTGACGACGCGTATCGGGAAGCCAAGGACTTCATGCGCATGCTCATGCCGAGCCATGCCAAGAATGTGAAGCCTTACAAGGAGCCCGAACCGATATTCATCCGGTATCAGGTCGAACGACAACTTGCGGCGATGTTCTCGCCGCAAATGACGCTCAAGTCTGGAGGCTACATCGTCATCAACCAGACCGAAGCGTTAGTCTCCGTAGACGTGAACTCGGGCAAAGCGACGCGCGAGCACAATATCGAAGACACTGCGCTTAAGACAAACTTGGAAGCGGCTGACGAGATCTCAAGGCAGTTGCGCT
Organism: Methyloceanibacter sp.; assembly: GCA_029287395.1. Lineage (GTDB taxonomy): Bacteria > Pseudomonadota > Alphaproteobacteria > Rhizobiales > Methyloligellaceae > Methyloceanibacter. The sequence goes on from JARFRF010000052.1 coordinate 2,522, forward strand.
TGCGCGACCTGGCTGGGCTCATCGTGATTGACTTCATCGATATGGATGAGCGGCGCAATAACCGTCAGGTTGAGCGGCGTCTGAAAGAAGCGCTTAGAAGCGATCGTGCACGTATCCAGGTTGGACGCATCAGCGCTTTTGGCCTCTTGGAGATGTCGCGTCAACGCTTGCGTACCGGCGTTTTGGAGGGATCGACCAATGCCTGCCCTATGTGCCAAGGAACGGGCATCGTGCGTTCGGTCGAATCTGTCGCTCTCGATATCCTACGTTCCATAGAAGACCGTCTGATTACTGATGGTGTTATGCCGCTGAATGCAACAACCGCGGTTGAGGTTGCTATCTACATTCTCAATCAGAAGCGCGCGCACTTGAAGGATATCGAAGTGCGCTACGAGGTTCCGATCACCATCGAAGCCAGCCAAGACTTGCACACCCCACAGTTCGTCATTGAACGGGCGACAGACGGCGGACAGGCCTCAGGTGACGGCGCAGTGGTGCATATGGATTGGGCACATCATCGGGAAGACGCCGCTCCATCGAAAGATGACGACGGAGAGTCCGGCAAGAGGCGCTCTCGCCGCCGGAGACGCGGACGCGGACGCGGCGAAATTAGCGGTGAAGCTGAAACGGAAAAGAGCGAGGCTCCAGCCTCCAGCGAGGATGTAGCGACGGCTGAAGCAAATACCGAGACTGCGGACGACGACGGTGTATCACAGCCCCGAAAATCACGTCGGAGAGGCCGGCGTGGCGGCCGCCGCGGTCGGGGACGTGGTCAGCGTAATGCCGCTGAACAGACGGCCGAGCAGCAAGAGGGCCAGGGCGACGAGGCCGTTGCCGAGTGGGACACCTCTGCCCCCGAGATGGAAACCGCTGAGGAGCCCGGCGCCGCTGTCGGTACACCAGACTTGCATGTGGAGGACGACGTTTCGTCCACTGGCGCAACCATTGCGGAAGACATCCCTGTCCGCGAAGTTTCGGTCAGCGAGTATGTTGCCGAGGAGAATGCGGCGGAACCTACTGAGGAGACGGCTGACGAGACAGCCGGCAGCGGTTCTGAAAACACTGAGGACGCGCCCGCACCACGCAGCAAGGAGCCTGCCCTCAGCATAGCTTCATCTCGCGACGAACCCGTAGTTCCGGCTGCCAAACCAGAAATTCGGATCGAGAGCGAGAGCGACAAAGAGCCTGTGAGACAGCGTAAGGGCTGGTGGTCCCGCGGCTAATTCCAGATTAGTGGGAAGTTTCTAAAGACACCAGGCACTTCGCCGGGGCGTCTCGTTCCGGAGCGGCCCTGGCAACCTTATTGCTATCGTGATCGGAGCCACGTGCCGATCCGCCGGACCGCTTCGCTCATTTCGTGCTCCGCACCTGCATAGCTTAGCCGAAGATAGGAATGTCCGCGCAACGAATCGAAATCGATACCTGGTGTGGCGGCTACGCCAATCTCCCGCAACATTGTTTGCGCGAACGCCTCGCTATCCTCGGTCAAGTCACGAATGTCCGCATACAGATAGAATGCGCCATCCGCTGGCAGGATATTCGTCAGACCTGCGGCCGGAAGTTCGTTCAGCAGGAGTGACCGGTTTCGTGCGTAACGGCTCTTGATCTCTTCGAGTTCCTCAATGCCATCGAAAGCACCGAGCGCCGCGACTTGGGAGACAGTGGGCGGTGCGATGTAGAGATTTTGCGCCAACCTCTCAATCGTACGCGTCAAAGCTTCGGGGACGACAAGCCAACCGACGCGCCAGCCAGTCATGCTGAAATACTTCGAAAAACTATTAACCACGATGGCGGCATTCGAATACGCAAGGGCTGTCTCCGCTTCGACGTCGTATTCCAGCCCGTGGTAAATCTCATCGGATATGAGCCACAGACCATGCTGAGCGCATCTGTCGGCCAGTTCCTTCAAACGTGGCGCCTGCGCCATGGTTCCTGTTGGGTTGTTTGGGCTCGCAAGCAACAAGCCAGCGGCGCCACTCGCGGCTAGTGCTTCGACATCTGTCGTCGTCGGCATCCAGCGGCCATCCTCGGATGTCTCAATTAGATGAGGGCTAAATCCGAGAGCCTTCAGTATCTGTCGGTAACACGGGTAGCCAGGACTCGGCAGTCCGAAGCCTTCGCCGTGTTCTAGAATGGCAAGAAATGCCAGCACAAAGCCTGCGGACGACCCCGCTGTGACGACAACACGGTCTGCTGCAACGGTCACGCCATAGCGCGTCGAGATATAGTCGGCTATGCGCTCGCGCAATTCAGGGAGACCAAGGGACAACGTGTAGCCGAGATTCTCTTCGGACATCGCCCGCGCTACACGCTCGCGGGCTGCGCGCGGCGCAGGGGTTGCGGGTTGCCCGACTTCCATATGGATGATGTCTTCGCCAGCGGTTTCGCGTCGGTGCGCCTCACGCATGACGTCCATGACAATGAAGGGATCGATCGCGCGGCTCGCGGCCGGTTTCCGGGGCAACGACTCATATTTTGACAGACTGTTCAGAAGCTGCGCCTCTCGCGTTTTGTTGATGGACGCCGTTCTTTGGGTGTCACGTTGTCGCCGTAATCAGGTCCCAAGCAAATTAGACGTGGCAGTGGCGGGGGCCATAAAACGGCGTGCCAACGTAGCCTCCTTGAGAGGCAAAAGAAAACAGCGTCTTTGCGCAACAACGCCGAGCCAATACGATTACGTCCATCATGCCGATCCTGGCCAAATCAATGGCACAGCCCACGCTCCAGCGGTTGCCGCGGGCAACGCACACGGCACTCGTGGCGACATTGATATCCGGTCTCCTCGCGGGACTACTGGCGTCGAGCGCGGCCCATGCCCGAGGCCTGATCCGCGATGCGGAAACTGAGTCGCTCATCCGCGAGTACGCCGGGCCTATTTTCAGCGCTGCAGGCCTCGGCTCTCAGAACATCAAGATCCACCTAGTCAACGATAAGAGTTTCAACGCGTTCGTCGTGGATGGACAGAACATGTTCATGCACGCCGGAACGTTAATGAACTCGAAGACACCTAATCAGGTGATCGGTGTCATCGCTCACGAAGCCGGCCATATCACCGGCGGCCACTTGGCCCGTTTGCGCTCGCAGGTCGCTCAGATGAAATCGACAGCGCTTGCGCTCCAGGTTCTAGGACTTGCCGCTGCAATCGGTGGCAGTCTCGCGGGCGTTCCGAATGCTGGGCAGCTCGGCATGGGGGCTATCGCCGGCGGCTCTGATGTGGCCATGCGCAGTTTTATGGCATATCGCCAGACGGAAGAATCCGCGGCCGACCAAGCGGGCATGAGCTTCCTCAATTCCACACGCCAGTCAGGGCGCGGCATGCTTGAGACCTTTGAGGTGCTTGCCAATCAGCTGCGGGGCATCAAAGGGATCAATCCATATTTGATGAGCCATCCGCTGCCGCAGACGCGCATCTCGCAGCTTCGAGCTCTGGTCGAATCCAGCCCCTACTATGATTCCGAGGATCCACCGGAGCTTCAATACCGGCACGATTTGATGCGCGCTAAGCTATCAGGCTTCTTGGAGAAGCCCGAAGCGTCCCTGAACCGCTACCGGGAGGACGATACCCTCGCAGGCACATATGCGCGTGCGATCGCTACCTATCGCAAGTCCGGTGTCGATGCGGCCATGCCCTACCTCAATCGACTTATCGAAGCGCAACCGCGATGGCCCTATTTCTACGAAACTAAGGGCCAGTTCTTGTTTGAGAGTGGCCGAGGCCGGGAGGCAATTGGTCCTTTGCGGAAGGCCGTGGAACTCGCGCCTCACGAAGCACTAATCCAAATAATGCTGTCGCAGGCGATGCTCAGCACCGAGGAAAATCAATATCTCGACGAAGTGATCCGCAATTTGAAGAAAGCCTTGGTGCAGGAGCCGCAATCGGCTATGGGCTACCGACAACTTGCAATGGCCTACGGTCGCAAGGGCGACATGGCCAAAGCTTCCGGCGTGCGGCGCAGTTTTTTGGCTCGTGCGTCGCTTGCGTCGGCCGAAGCCTATTTTTACGAAGGGCGCCTGCGCGAGGCGAAGATGATGGCCAAAAGAGCACAAGACGGCTTACCGGGCGGCACGCCGCAGTGGCTTCGCGCCCAAGACATCTTGGATTTCAAATTGCCAGAACGCAAAAAATGATTGCGTACAAATCACGCAAACTCTCGGAGACCTCAGGATGAATCTCAAGACTGGCCTTGCCACCGCACTAGTTGCCGCTGTCGTAGCTGCCATCGTCAGCGCAGCCACGGTGCTGACTGTCTGGCGCGACGGCGTCGCGACCACGGGGCTTCAGGATGGAGCCCCGGGTAAAGCAGTAATCGAGGAGGTCGTAGAAGAGTACCTCAAGAAGAATCCGGAGATTCTTGTTGCGATGACCACGGAGCTTGATCGGCGGCAACAGGAAGAACAGGAACAGCAGCAGGCCAAAGCAATCAGCGAAAACGCCGATGCGTTGTTCCGCTCAGAAAATTCCTTCGCGGCCGGTAATCCCGACGGCGACGTTACCGTCGTTGAGTTCTTCGACTACAACTGCGGTTATTGCCGGCGCGCCATGCCGGATGTGCTGAAGCTCACGGAGACTGACGAGAACGTTCGCGTCGTATTCAAGGAGCTCCCGATATTTGGCGAGGACTCAGAGGCTGCGGCTAAGGGCGCTATCGCTGCCAAGAAGCAAGGCAAATACCTCGAAATGCATCAGAAGTTGTTCACGGCATCGGGCAAGGCGAACAAAGAGAAAGTTCTTCGCGTTGCCAATGAGCTCGGGCTTAATGTTCCTCAGCTCGAGGAAGACATGGAGAGCAAGGAGACCGCCGCCGCCCTCGCAGAGACTTTCGAACTTGCTCAAAAGCTCGGCCTGCAGGGCACCCCGCTTTATCTGATCGGGGACCGTACCATTCCGGGTGCTCCGGACGATCTTTACGACCAACTCGTAGAGAACGTCGCCACGATCCGGAAAGAAGGTTGCAAGGTAAGCTGCTGAGGCTTGGCTCTCGACCGAGCCTCAATTCTCTCCGCATCGAGGTGCTTCTCTGGAGCTCTCGGCTTTTGCTCAAGACCGAAAAAGCTGATAAACGGCGCTGCCGCTCTGTTTTCAGCCGATTTCGCGCGGTTGTGTCTGAATTTGCAGGGGGGGCTGCGCAAGCCTCGGATCGCCGACCGGGATGTAACCATGGCCAAGCCGATCTTCATTATCAATGGACCGAACCTGAACCTACTGGGGTCTCGTGAACCAGAGGTTTACGGGACGGAGACATTGGCCGATCTGGAACAGCGATGTGCTCGCAAGGCGGATGCGCTCGGCCTTGCCGTCGACTTCCGACAGAGCAACGCCGAAGGAGAGCTGGTTGCTTGGATCCAAGAGGCACGGTCAAACGGGGACGGCATCATAGTCAATGCGGGCGCGTACTCCCACACCTCGATAGCGATGCTCGATGCGCTGCTTGCCTGCGACGTGCCCGTTGTTGAGGTACATCTCTCCAATATCTTCACGCGCGAACCGTTCCGCCATCACTCCTATGTGTCTGCCGCTGCGAAGGGAGTAATCTGTGGTTTCGGTGGCCTCGGTTACGAACTCGCCATCGAGGCGTTGGCCTCGTCGATTTCCAATGCTTAGGGGCAGGACGACAATGAAAGGACGCCAATGACAAAAGACGGGGGAAGTCTCGACACGGATCTCATTAGGGAGCTTGCCGCGCTTCTCGATGAGACCAGTCTCACCGAAATCGAGATCGAACTTGAGGGTCGCCGTTTCCGGGTGGCGCGCACCGTAAATGTGACGGCAGCCCCTGCCGCCGCGGTCCCCTCACCTGCTGCGCCGGCACCTCAGGAGCCAAAACGGCGCGCTGCATCGGAGGAAACCGGCCCGCACCCCGGTGCTGTGAGCTCGCCCATGGTCGGCACGGCTTACCGTTCTCCCGAACCAGGAGCCGCGGCGTTTGTCGAAGTCGGTAGCACCGTCACGTCTGGCCAAACGCTTCTCATTATCGAAGCGATGAAAACGATGAATCACATTCCCTCGCCCCAGTCTGGGACGGTCACGGCGATTCTTGTCGAGGACGGTCAGCCGGTCGAGTACGGCGAGCCCCTCGTGGTCATCGAGTAGGAATAGCCAGCCCCCATGTTCGACAAGATTCTGATCGCTAACCGGGGAGAGATCGCGCTTCGCATAGAACGGGCCTGCAAGGAGCTCGGCATTGCCACCGTTGCGATCCATTCGACCGCCGACGCCCACGCGATGCACGTGCGGCTCGCGGACGAAAGCGTTTGTATTGGGCCACCTCCGGCCAAGGATAGCTATCTCAACATCCCCGCTATCGTCGCCGCCTGCGAGATTACAGGGGCGGACGCTGTTCACCCCGGTTACGGATTCTTGGCGGAGAACGCACGGTTTGCCGAGATCCTTGAAGAGCATGGCATCACGTTCATTGGACCGACCGCAGAGCATGTTCGGATTATGGGCGACAAGATTAAAGCCAAGGAGACAGCAAAGGAGCTCGGCATTCCTGTCGTGCCCGGATCGGACGGGCCGGTATCGGATCTTGCGGCAGCGAAAGTCATCGCCGAAGAAATCGGCTACCCTGTCATGGTCAAGGCCTCCGCCGGCGGCGGCGGGCGCGGCATGAAGCTCGCGCACTTCGACTACGAACTTGAAGCCGCTCTCAGCACAGCCCGCACGGAAGCCGGCGCAGCTTTTGGTGACGACACGGTCTACCTCGAGAAGTATCTCGGGAAACCACGCCACATCGAAGTGCAGGTTCTTGCCGATGGCAACGGGAACGCCATCCACCTCGGCGAGCGCGATTGCTCCATTCAGCGGAGGCACCAAAAGCTCTGGGAAGAAGCTCCATCTCCGGCTCTGAATGAGAATGAGCGCGTGCGCATTGGCGAGATCGTTGCCGAGGCGATGCGCAAACTCAAATATCGTGGCGTGGGGACCGTTGAGTTTCTCTACGAAAACAACGAGTTCTACTTCATTGAAATGAATACACGCTTGCAGGTGGAGCACACCGTAACCGAGATGGTCACCGGTCTTGATCTGGTGATCGAGCAGATCCGCATTGCCTCTGGCGCGCCGCTGTCAATTCGTCAGGAAGATGTTCGCTTCGACGGGCACGCAATCGAGTGCCGAATCAACGCGGAGAATCCGCTCACTTTCCGACCCTCCCCAGGCACGATCACCCATTTCCACCCACCCGGCGGCCTTGGGGTCCGTGTCGATTCCGGTGCATATGCGGGCTACACCATCCCTCCGTATTATGACAGTCTGATCGGGAAGCTCATTGTGCATGCGCGCAATCGCAACGAATGCCTTATGCGTCTCAAGCGGGCCCTTGGAGAGTTCGTGGTCGATGGAATCGAGACAACCATTCCTTTGTTCTCGTCGCTCATTCAAGAGCCCGACATCGTTGATGGCCACTACGATATTCATTGGCTCGAAGACCACCTGGCACCCAGCGGCGAACGTTAGCGCTCGATCCACCCGCCAGACACATCGCGGGGCGATGCTCGACCCGGACCTGCCAGTTCATCGCCGGCCAGAGGGCCTTGCGCGATGAGTTCTCTCGACGACGTCACGATCGAGATTACGCCGCAAGTCCTTCTGAAAGCCTATTCGTGCGGCATCTTTCCAATGGCGGAAAGCGCCGAAAACAATGCGCTCTATTGGATAGAGCCCGAACGGCGAGGCATCTTGCCGCTGGATGCGGTCCACATCCCTCGAAGCCTTGCGCGCACGATCCGGCGCGGCGGTTTTGAAATCAAGATAGACAACGATTTTGACGCGGTTATCGACGGCTGCGCAGAACCGCGGATTGGCCGCCGCAGTACGTGGATCAACGACCGCATACGCACGCTCTATGGCGAACTCTTCAGGCTAGGCTACTGCCATACGGTCGAAGTCTGGCAGGATGGTGCGCTGACAGGCGGCCTTTACGGCGTTCATCTTGGACGCGCTTTCTTCGGAGAAAGCATGTTTTCAAGGGCGAGGGACACAAGCAAAGTCGCGCTCGTCTATCTCGTCGCGCGACTGAAATATGGCGGCTTCTCCCTGCTAGACACCCAGTTCATTACCGACCATCTCGCACAGTTCGGTGCTATCGAGATTAGCCGCCAGGCCTTTCAACAGTTTTTGGAGAAGGCACTCGATGGCCGCCAGCCGCGACGCGGCGCAGAACGCCTCGTTGGCGACGAAGTCGCTTCCTCCAAGACCTCTGTAGAGAAGTCCCATAGAGCGTTTGCTGCGCTGCCCGCCGATGCACCTGCAGCCGACATCCTCAAGCTGGTCAGCACACCCTCAGGAACCAGCCGACCTGCAATCTAAAAGTCTAATGGTCGACGAGCCCCATGCCGGCACGGGAATGCCAGGATCTCAGCGGTCAGCCTGTATTTTCTGGCTTAGCGCTGCAGCCACGGAAGGACGGGGCGCGCGGGCCGAGCAGCAGCGGGTGGCGGCGCAGCTGGGCGTGCAGGTGGAGCAGCAGCGGGCGGCGGGGCTGGAGCCGGAGCCGGTTCCGCCGCAACGGCCTCTTCGGGCGACCCCTCCTCTTCAGTTTCCGCACTTTCGACGGGGGGACCGCCAATCGGTTCTTTGCAGCTCGTCAGCCAGACGTCGAACACAGGGTGTTCAACTGCGTTAAGCCCAGGGCTCTCGGCAAACATCCACCCAGTAAAGATACGCTGCTGTTCACCCGTCAGCTTCACCTCGTCAACTTCGACAAAGGATGCTGTATCGGGTTTCTCAGTGGGTGGCCGCGAGTTGCAGATTCTCGGCGTAACGCGCAAGGCGCCAAAGTCCACCGTCTGATTGATCGGTATCTCGAGTTGCTTAATCCGCCCTGTGACCTTGTCCAAAGCGGCGAATACGGCAATCTCATTCTTCATAGGCGCAGCCACCGCGGGCACGCTGGCGAGAAGCACCGTGGCCAAGCCGAGCGCGGCCAAAACGGCACGCCCAGCCGATTGCTTTGTAGTCTTGCACTCCTGAATGTGCATCTCGTCGCCCGCTTCAGCTCCTCGGAACGGCGCTCATCAACGCTGTTTGCCCTGCTCAACCAGCAAGATCCCACCTGCCACAAGACACGCGTGAGCGATCAATGAGGCAACGGTGTGACACAGATGCCTCAGTATTCCTAGGCGTTTATTAAGCCGTGCTGCGTTCTGCACTGAAGCGAAGCCGGATGTGGTTCACAGCCCAGAGGCCTTGTGTATCGCACAAGGACGGCTTGAGAAGCGCCACGACCTCTTTAAGCACATCGCTGCGCTCCGGTTCCTCGAACCTGTCGAAAAAGAAGCGACAGAACGTTCTGAGCCATCCTTCCATGTCCGCCTTGATTGGCGTTGACCGGGGCACAACAGCCAATTCATGAACGGCAAATCCAAACTCAGACAGGAGAGTCTCGAACTCTTCCGTCGTCGGGAAGTACCAGCTCACCGCCCTCTCCGGCTCACCGCCACGCGCCTTCTCGACAGCACGCAAGGCGGTAGCGACGGCGGCAATGTTGCCGTGGCCACCAAGCTCTCCCACAAACCGCCCCCCGGGCCGGAGCGCGCGGGCAACGCCTTCAATGACAAGCTCGGGCGATTGCATCCAATGCAACGCGGCGTTGGAGAACACAGCGTCGAACTCTTGAACGTAATCGAGAGCGTGGGCGTCGGCTTGCTGGACGGAAAGCCCCTTCATGCGCGCGACAGCCAATAGTTCCGCACTGATGTCGAGGCCGAGAACGTCTGCACCTGCTGCTTCGATTTCAGCGGTTAGGGTGCCGTCACCGCACCCCAGATCGAGGATTCGCTCTCCGGGCTTGGGTGCAAGCAGAGCAAAAATGGGGGCCGCCATGTCATGGATGAAGCGCCCATTTTTTGCAAAGTCGGAAGCCGACCAGCGCTGGGTAGCAGTTGGCCCGGAGACGTCGTTCGGAAGATCGGATAGTGGTCCGTGCATTGCGTTGCGAGGCTTACGATGACCCAGGAGACCACGGTTCGTAGTCAAGAGGCTGTTGCGAAACCCGAGGCCGCATCACCGAGCCAGGTGGCCGGTAGGCTTCATATGTACCCGTCAAATTGGGCCGATGCGCCTCCTCCCAAGACCGGGGCTTGTAGTCCTCGGCCGTGGGCGGTTCGTCCGTGATGAAATGTATCCAGGCATGCCACTCGGGTGGGATCTGAGAGGCCTCGGAGAAATTCTTATAGATGACCCAGCGGCGCGTGCCTTTCCGCTCCTTGTAGTAGACGTTGCCAAGGCCATCCTCGCCGACGCGCTCGCCCTTGCGCCAGGTATAAAGGCGCGTACCCAACGTGTCGCCGTGCCACCAGGTGAACAAGTCTTGAAAGAGCCCCATGAAAAGCCTTCAACTCAGGATGTGTTTGTAATGGCCGCGGATTTGTGCGCCGCATTATGTCCAACTATGGCCCGGTCGTATAGCCCAAGTCCAGCGGCGGAAAGTCGAATGGCGGAGCGGGGTTCTTACCCGCCCGTCTGCCAAGATCTCAGGGTGGCCAACGCCTGTCTTGGCTTCGTCAACACGTTATGCACGGATGCCGAAGACCTGGGGCGCCTGGGGCCACGCCGCATGCTGCCCGAGTAAGCAACTGATTCCTAGTGTTTTTCTGGACGCTCACCCACCGCCCATCCGCCAGCTGTCCACAGTCTTTGCATCTCAACACCCACAGGGTTTAGTATATTTTAGCTTCTAACCCTCAAGATGTTGATGCTCGCTGTTGAGGGGGCGTTCGAATCGGATCACTCTTCGAGGTTCGCACAGAACACACGATTCGGGGTCTAAATTTTAAGAAGGGGCATGAGCTAGGATGCGGATTCAACGACGTTTTACAGAAAGAGGACAATCTCCATACACCGGCATCGAGTTTCGCGAGAGCGCCAGCGAGATTAAGAACCCGGATGGATCGGTTGTTTTCGCACTCGAGAAGTTCTCTGTACCGGCCCAGTGGAGCCAGGTGGCGGCGGATATTCTGGCTCAGAAATACTTCCGTAAGGCGGGCGTAGCCGCGAAGCTCAAACGCGTTGAGGAGAATTCGGTCCCGTCCTGGCTTTGGCGCTCGGTACCCGATGAAGACGCGATGGCCGCGCTCCCAGAGGCCGAACGGTTTGGCAGCGAGACGGACGCGCGCCAGGTCTTCGATCGACTGGCCGGAACCTGGACCTATTGGGGCTGGAAAGGCGACTACTTTTCGTCAGAGGACGATGCGCAAGCCTTCTTCGACGAAATGCGCTTCATGCTGGCCAAGCAGATGGGCGCGCCCAACAGTCCGCAATGGTTCAACACGGGTCTGCACTGGGCATACGGGATCGATGGTCCAAGCCAGGGCCACTTCTATGTCGACTTTGAGACCGGCCAACTGAAGGCATCGGAGTCCGCCTACGAACATCCCCAACCTCATGCGTGCTTCATCCAGTCGATCGCAGACGATCTCGTCAACGAAAACGGCATAATGGATCTGTGGGTGCGCGAGGCTCGGTTGTTCAAATACGGTTCGGGAACAGGCACGAACTTTTCGTCGCTGCGCGGCGAGAACGAGCCCCTATCGGGCGGCGGCAAGTCCTCTGGACTGATGAGCTTTCTGAAAATTGGCGACCGAGCGGCTGGCGCGATCAAGTCCGGCGGGACGACGCGTCGTGCGGCCAAGATGGTCGTGGTCGACATGGATCACCCCGACATCGAGTCCTACATCAACTGGAAGGTCCTGGAAGAGCAGAAAGTTGCGGCGCTTGTGACTGGCTCCATGGTTCTTTCGGAGCGGCTGAACGCTGTCCTGCGGGCTTGTGTCAACTGCGATAGCGACAACGACGGGTGCTTCGACCCGAAGCAGAACCCGGCTCTGAAGCGCGAGGTGAAGGCGGCCCGCAAAGCCAAGGTGCCGGACAACATGATCCAGCGTATTATCCAATTCGCGCGGCAGGGCTATACCTCGATAGAGATTCCCATCTACGACACGGACTGGGACTCCGAGGCCTATCGCACGGTGGCCGGCCAGAACTCCAATAACTCTGTCCGCGTTACCGACGAGTTTCTGACCGCCGTCGAGGAAGATGGCGATTGGGACCTGATCCTCCGCAAGACCGGGGGCGTTGCGAAGACGCTCAAGGCCCGGGACTTGTGGGACAAAGTCGGCTACGCGGCGTGGTCGTGCGCCGATCCTGGCATCCAGTTCCATACGACCATCAACGACTGGCATACATGCCCGAGCGCGGGACAAATCAACGCCTCGAACCCGTGTTCGGAGTACATGTTCCTCGACGATACGGCCTGCAACCTCGCATCGCTCAATCTCATGGCGTTTCGGGCGAAGGACGGCAGCTTTGAGGTCGAGAGCTACGAGCATGCAGTGCGGCTATGGACCGTCGTGCTGGAAATTGCCGTCACGATGGCTCAGTTCCCATCGCGTCAGATCGCACGGCTCTCCTACGAGTATCGAACACTCGGGTTGGGCTACGCCAATATTGGCGGGCTGCTGATGGCGTCAGGGATTCCGTATGACAGCGACGAAGGTCGCGCGCTCGGCGGCGCTCTGACCGCGATCTTGACCGGCGTGTCCTACGCCACAAGTGCAGAGATGGCACGCGAACTCGGGGCGTTCCCGGGTTACGAGGCCAACCGCGAACATATGCTGCGGGTTATCCGAAACCACGCTCGGGCATCACGCGGCGAACAGCACGGCTATGAGGACCTCTCCATGCCGCCTGTGCCGCTTGACCATGCGTCATGCCCTGATCCGCGGCTGCTGGCACATGCGATGCGGGCTTGGGATCAGGCGCTGGAACTGGGCCGCCAGTATGGCTATCGGAACGCGCAGGCCTCCGTGATCGCACCGACGGGCACAATTGGCCTCGTTATGGACTGCGATACCACCGGCATCGAGCCAGACTTCGCGCTGGTGAAGTTCAAGAAGCTTGCTGGTGGCGGGTACTTCAAGATCATCAACCGTATGGTGCCCCAGGCTCTTGAGGCCCTCGGATACGACGAGGCCGAGGTCCAGCAGATCATCGACTACGCAGTGGGCCATGGCTCTCTCCAAGGCGCACCTGGCGTCAACCTTGAGTCCCTTGCGGATAAAGGTTTCGCGCCTGAAAAGCTTGATGCCGTGGAAAAGGCGGTCTCGTCCGCCTTTGACATCAAGTTCGTTTTCAACAAATGGACACTTGGTGAGGACTTCTGCACGCAGACGCTCGGTCTTGCCGCGGAGCAGCTGGACGCGCCTGACTTCGACCTTCTAGCCGAAATCGGCTTCTCGAAAGCGGATGTCGAAGCAGCGAACGAGTATGCCTGCGGTGCGATGACACTCGAAGGGGCTCCGGGTCTTGATCCCGCGCATTTGCCGGTCTTCGACTGTGCTTCTCCGTGCGGACGCAAAGGCACCCGCTTCCTCTCCGTGGAGAGCCATATCCGCATGATGGCGGCAGCGCAGCCGTTCATCTCCGGCGCCATCTCTAAGACCATCAATATGCCGAATGAGGCCTCTGTGGAGGACTGCAAGGCCGCCTATCTCTTGTCCTGGCGCCTCGCCTTGAAGGCGAACGCCCTGTACCGCGACGGCTCTAAGCTCTCGCAACCGCTGAATGCGCAGCTCCTCGCTGAGGACGAAGAAGAGCAAGACGAAGTCCTTACGGCAATCACCTCCGATCAACCCGCTGTCCAACGCGCAACTGTCGTGACCGAGCGGGTCGTGGAACGTGTGATCGAACGCGTCCGTGCGTCCGCCGAGCGCGAGCGTTTGCCCGATCGCCGAAAGGGCTACACGCAGAAAGCCGTGGTCGGCGGACACAAGGTCTATTTGCGTACTGGTGAGTATGATGACGGACGCCTCGGCGAGATTTTCATCGACATGCACAAGGAGGGTGCTGCCTTCCGGTCACTGATGAACAATTTCGCCATAGCGGTATCCGTTGGTCTGCAATACGGCGTTCCGCTCGAAGAATTCGTTGATGCCTTCACGTTTACTCGCTTTGAGCCTGCAGGTCCCGTGCGTGGAAACGAGGCGATCAAGAACGCCACATCCATTCTCGACTATCTCTTCCGGGAACTGGCTGTGTCCTACCTTGGCCGTTTCGAACTCGCTCATGTCGATCCCAACGAGATTGGGAGTACGACGGTCGGATCGGGAGATACAGGTCATGGCCAATCCGTTCCGGAGACGCTCGTGTCTCCCGGCTTCACGCGCGGACGGTTAGGTGAACGCTCTTCACCAGTCGCCGGAGACGCCCAGTCAGCCACTGCACAGGTTCGAGCGATAAGCAGTGAAGTCGATGAAGAGTCTTTGCCAGAGACAACGGGACGGGCCACCGCATCACTCGAAGCTACACCTTCCGATGCGGCAGAGCATGTGGCGCTTGCTGCGGAAGCCCTGACCCAACGCGGCGCATCGGCGCTTGTCGCCGAAGCGCGCGTTAAGGGTTATGAAGGGGAAGCATGTGGAGAATGCGGCAACTTTACCCTCGTTCGGAATGGCACGTGTCTGAAATGCGATACGTGCGGATCGACGAGCGGGTGTAGTTAGGGTGTAGTTTTAGAGTAATCTGATTATCCAATCACCCGATAGGAAGGGATTTAGCAATGGCAGTAGCAAAGAAGAAGAGCGCAACAAAGAAGAAGGCGGCGACCAAAAGGAAAAAAGTCGCAAAGAAGAGGACCGTCGCCAAGAAGCGCGTAGCGGCCAAGCGGAAAACTGTTCGCAAGACCACAGCCGCAAAGAAGCGGGTTGCAAAGAAGAAGAGAGTCGCAAAGAAGCGGGTCGCAAAGAAAAAGGCAGTTGCAAAGAGGCGGGTCGCAAAGAAGAAAAAAGTCGCAAAGAAGCGGGTCGCAAAGAAGAAGGCAGTTGCAAAGAAGCGGGTCGCAAAGAAGAAAAAAGTCGCAAAAAAACGGGTAGCGAAGAAGAAAAAAGTCGCAAAGAAGAAGACCACCAGACGGGCGTAGTTATTTGCGACAGCATTCCAAAAAGGCGCGAGAGTCACGCTCTTCGCGCCTTTTTTCTTATTTTTTCAATAACTTACGCGACTGCCGCGTAATATCTCAAATGACCGCAATGTTGCGCGAGCGAACCGTCGCTCGGTGACATTCCACCGCATTCGTCGCTTATCTTCCCCACCCAAACAAGGATCGAGCGCAACAAGCCGCAACGAGGGCAACTCCTCTGCGTGTCGATGACTTGTCGCGTGCGTGCTAAACCGACCACTGAGCGTTTCAGCCATACGTCGAACAGAGGCAATCGCCTCAACCCGGGAAGCCGCGGGCTCCTAGCTTTGATCAGACTATCGCTCTGTATACCGATCACATCAGGTGAACAAGTAGGCGCGCGCACCTCGTATCGGCAATAGCGTTGGTCCTTGTTTTGACACATCGGGCGCACGCCAAGAGCTGCCGAGGAGCTTTGGCTTAATCGACCCATGGCGAATCGCATGGGTTAAAATGTCAAAAATGAACCCGCGCGGCTTCTGAGAACCGGCCAAGCGCAAAAAGTTTCCACAGCTTTGGAGAAAGCCCGAAAGGCCCTCAAAGTGATTCGGGCGGCTGCTCTTTAGCGCGTTGTTAACGGTGTTCGAAATTAAGAGTCTTCGACTTGGCTTGCTATGAGTCCACGTTCACTGATGATTTCCCAAAGCGCGTCGACAGCCTGGCCAAGTCTCTGATCGTCGACAGATCGGAAAACGAGATATGTTCCATAACGTCGATGTTCAACGAATGGATACGAGCCCATCTGGACGTCAGCATAGTCAGCCTGAAGTGCGGCCAGCGGTGTCGCCACTTCGCTCTCTGGAGCATTCACCCGTACGGCGCGGGCCTTCAAAGGACGCCCTTTGGCGAGGCGGGGCAAGACCTCATCCAACATGACCTGCATGACGCCAGGAATGCCTGCCATAACGATCACGTTCTCGATCATGTAGCCGGGCGCCCGCGACACCGCATTGTGGATGAGCGCTGCGCCGTCGGGAATGCGCGCCATTCTCAGGCGCGTAGGCGTGAGATCCTCGGGACGATATTGCAGGCGCATCGCCTCGACAGCTTCGTCATTGATGGCAACGGTAACGCCGAAAGCCTGGCCTATTGCATCCGTCGTCACATCGTCGTGCGTGGGCCCGATGCCGCCGGTTGTAAACACATAGGAATAGCGCTGCCGCAGCGCGTTGACCGCATCTGCAATTTCCGCCTCCACATCGGCGACGACCCGGACCTCACGCAAGGCAATTCCCGCGTTTGAGAGATGCGCCGCGATGTAGCGCGTGTTGGCGTCTTGAGTGCGTCCAGAGAGGATCTCTTCGCCGATAACGACGAGAGCAGCAGTCACAGTATCTTGGTTGCGCGGGGTCTCGATCATGCCCCGGGAGTGAAAGGTAAGATGAGGCACGTGTCTAGTGGGGATGGTTCGCACCACGCGCTTGTTGCGTTCCAAAGGTCTTCGTAGGGTCTCTCATGCTCATGAGGTTTTCTACCCCGCTCGTCGAGGGCCGGTTGATCAAGCGCTACAAACGCTTTCTCTCCGACATCGAACTCAGGACAGGTGAGACGGTTACGGCTC